>NZ_JBXWIV010000002.1:0-488835 GCF_058197955.1 Janibacter sp. CoH_79_TC_3 | reverse complement strand
GACTTGCATCTTAAAGTCTAGATCGTAACGCATAAAAATACCCCATAAGTTGTGTCCAACTTATGGGGGTCAGTTCATAGCAACCTTTTTTTACTTCTATAAGAATTAGTCATACCTTACATGAATTTATAGTATTCCTATGACCATAATAGTGAGATAGTTTGCATCTAATAAATATTAAGCCAGTCTACAAAATAAAATTTCTTCATTGTTACACTCTCTTAAAGTAGCTCTACTTCCAAGTAAGCTTCTCAATCATTGATAATAAGGGATATAGCTTTCTCTCAAAGTATCAAAAAATTGAGCAGACGCCTAGACTTCTTTTTTACATAGTTAGAGTAAAGCTATTTTAGAGCCCGCAAGATTTCTGCAAATTCTGCTGAGACAAATTATCTACTCAAAACATCAGTTAGAAGTGAAAGTATCCTGTCAGTAAGTAAACAACGCCAATATATCTGTTACTATCCTAGGTTTGAATCTATTCAGATTATCTTACTAGGAAACCAAAGTGAAGGAATAACTATGGCAGCTTATTACAATTGTATTCAACGTGAACAGCAAGCAGACAATGTCAGCATTGCGCATTATGAACCGACTCAACATGCCCAAGGCGCATGGAATCAACATGAACAGCATATGGCAGCAGCGACGGGCTTGTTGACTCATGAGCTGAGCCAGTATGTACCGCAAGCGAATATGCGCATAGCACGCATTAGCCTTGATATACTAGGACTGATACCGCTTGAGGATTTTATCATTACCACTCGCTGCATTCGTCCTGGCAAAACCATCGAGTTAATAGAATCGGTCATGAGTAGTGGTGGTCGCGCTTGTATTACTGCGCGTGCTTGGCGACTCTTGACACAAGATACTAGCGCCATTGCAGGCTTGGAAGATCAAAACGCAACTCAGCATCCTGATAAGCTGCCTGTGTGGGAAGAGATGAAAAGCTGGCCGGGTGGGTTTGTCAAAAGCGTACATCTGGTTGCGAATAAGGAGCGGCGGGCGGGCAAAGGTATGGTATGGATTACCAATGATACGGCAATGGTAGAAGGTGAGCCTACTACTGATGTGGTGCATCTGCTCGGGATGGTGGATATTGCTAATGGCATCGTACCAAGACTGGGGTTAGAGCTGAACGACTTACAATGGATGTTCCCTAATACGGATTTGCAAATTCACATGCATCGTATGCCTAAAGGACGCTGGTTAGGTTTAGAGGCAGTACAACAATACGGCGCTGACGGTATCGGTATCACCAGTGCAGTCTTACATGACGTCTATGGACCTTTTGGTCGTAGTGAGCAAATTCTCACTATTCGTCAGATTCCGCGTTAAATTTTGTTGGTATATAAAAATTATGAGAGAGGATGGTGAACTCAATCGAGGACACCATCGCTAGCAGTATTATTCATGTAAGTAAATTCACAGCACTATTCAAAAATAATCACAATAAAGTTTCAAATATCTGCTCAATAGAAGCCTGTTCTTTGTGCACATTAACGACCGATATTCCCTGCATCGTGTAATAAAATCGCGCGGCTCTTATCTCCGCCTGCTTTTTGTCATATCCTAAGTTTTCAAAAATCATCGCAATAAAAGTCAGACGGTGCGTATCGACTTCATTCAGAATTTCTCGAACCGCTTTATCATTTTGTGACCAGTTACGAATGGCAAGCTCTAAAGCCGCGCCATTGGTTTTGGTATTACGCTTATAAGGAATCAAAAAAAGCTTTCTCAAGCGTTCTTCAGGTGTCAATTCTATATCACTTAAACGCTCAATAATAGCAACCGTCGAGCGAGTACGCCAGTTTGATAGTAGCTTTTCGAACAACTCTTTTCTGCTACTAAAATGCCAGTAAAAACTGCCCTTGGTCACCTTTAGCTTTTTGGCAAGCGGCTCTACTCTGACGGCAGAAATACCAGATTTAGCCAATTCGGATTCAGCGATATCCAACCAATCTTTCGCAGTCAATCTGTTGGATTGACTTGGATTTTTTTCTATTAAATCCATGCTTTTAAGACCTCTATTTATTAAAAAAGAGTCAATCATCGTTGATTCACTCTTAAACAGTTAATTCATTATGTTTTGTACGCTTCAAGTACTCTAAATGCTAAATGCAAGATACCTGAAGTCCGACCATGCAATAGCACTATAGCAATTGATAATTATACGCTTATTGAGCCAAGCCCTTAGTCATTCAGGTCAAATTTGCCGTATCTTATCATTTTAATAAACTTAAGTCCTAGCCTAAGAAGATACCTGGTTCATTCTCACCTATTCTCCGAAGATCTCTCGCTCATCCTGTTAGATACCAGTAAACAGCGCTTCTACCATTTAAATCCTTACTTATCACATCGATATACGGCTAATTATAATATATAACATACGCTTTAGTATGTTATATATTAATAGAATATATTAAATTATGCTAAATTGAAATAAATTTTACCTAATAATTTCGCCTAAGAAACTACCTGGTTTTATCTTATAATCCATTAATTATAAGGATTTATGAAATAAAAATATATTAATTACATTATGCTTCGTAATATAGGTAGAAAATTTTTTGTAATTTACCATACGGTAGCGTATTGACATGATCGATACTTTGCATTATTGTAATTGTCAGTGATAAATAATCATCTCGTGAAAACTGTTATCAAGGAAGATTGAATATGCAAGTAATTGATTCTGGCAAAGGCAAAACGATTGAGGCTTTTGGATTGCAAACCAACTATTTGGAAATGGGCGAGGGTGAGCCATTATTGCTATTGCATGGTTCAGGACCAGGCGTCTCTGCCTATACAAACTGGCGTAAGATTATTCCTGAGCTTGCCAAACACTTCCGTGTCATTGCGCCTGACTTAGCGGGCTTTGGCCATACCGAAAGAGATCCTAACTTCAGTTATGATATTAAGCATTGGGGCAAGCACTTACTGGCCTTTTTAGATGCGTTAGGTATCGAAAAAACCCACGTCATTGGTAACTCATTTGGTGGCTCGTTGACACTTGCAACGGCGGCCCGTTTCCCTGAAAGATTTTCCAAGCTCTGTTTAATGGGCACCCCTTGTGACAAGTTCTTTATGACGCCCGGTCTGCGCTCAGGATGGGACTACACGCCATCACGCGAAAACATGCGTCAAGCTATGTCACACTTTCCATATAATCCAGACACCATCACCGATGAGTTGGTCGAAGAGCGTTATCAAACCAGCCTTATTCCTGGTGCTCAAGAAGGTCTGCGCAAGTTATTAGTACAGCCAAATGAGGAAGGGGAAACCGAACTCTCTGGCATGCCTGAGCACGTGGTCGCCAAAATCAATCATCCTGCTATCGTTATTCACGGCCGTGAAGACAAAGTCGTGCCAACAGAAATGGGTTTTAAGTTAGGTCGTTCGATGCCTAATGCAGATTTGCATGTCTTAGCCAATTGTGGTCATTGGGTCATGGCTGAAAGACCTAAAGAGTTCCTGCAATTGGTCATCAATCATTTCACGGCAGAATAGAGCGAGGTTGTTATGTTTCATGTTGGAAAATTAGAAGACTTAGACATTGGCGAGGCAATTAAGCTGGACCAATTTAACCCGCCAATCGCCATCATTCGTGGTGAAAGCGGTGAGGTTTATGCGATTGATGATACCTGTACACATGCCCAAGCCTCATTTTGTGATGGTTTTGTAGAGGGCGATACCGTTGAGTGTCCGCTGCATATGTCAGTATTTTGCCTAAAGACGGGCGTTCCTGATAACCCGCCAGCGATAAAAGCCGTCAATGTTTATGATGTCGAAATTAGAGATGGTGAGATATACGTTGAGGTCGACAGATGAGACAGATTGAGTCAGTCATCGTTGTTGGTGCAAGTGCCGCTGGAGTGAGTTGCGTCAGAACATTACGCCAACTGGGCTTTTTGGGCAGCATTACGCTGGTCGATAAAGACCAACATGGCGCCTACGAGAGACCACCATTATCCAAGCAGATTTTGATGCAAGCAGATAGCACCCATCACGATATTGCTTTAATCAGCGATGACGAGCTCACGGCGCTCAATATAGAAGCTCACTACGGTGATGGTGTGCGTCAATTAGATCCTACGACGCGCTGCATCACTTTGGAATCTGGTAAAGCGTTAAGTGCTGATGTCATCGTGTTGGCAACGGGTGGCGAGGCAAGACGACTGCCTATAGAAGGGGCAGATTTGCCACAAGTCTTGGTACTACGTCACTATGAAGATGCTCTAAACCTACGCCAACGATTGACCGCTGATACACGCGTGGCGGTGATAGGTGGTGGCTTTATTGGTGCTGAAACTACAGCTTCGTTATCAAAATCTGGCGCCGCAGTACAGTGGTTAGATGCCGCTGCGCTGCCCATGGCTCATCTACTGCCGACAGAATTATGCGAAAAAATCGTCGCCAATCACTGCGCCCAAGGCGTGACGCTGATCTCTCATTGCCGCCTCGATAAATTCATAGAGCAGCCAGATGGCAGTGTGTCCATATTGTTTGACGATGCCACGACCATTGAGGTTGATGTCATTGTAATGGGCGTTGGTATGGCGCCAAACACCCCTTATCTTTCGGATGCAATCAGCGCTGAGTTATTAAACCCAGTAACGGGTGGTATTCAAGTAAATGAGAATCAAGCTACTAAATTCGCAGGCGTTTATGCGGCAGGAGACGTTGCGGCAGTGAACCAAGCTGATGGCTCAACGGTACGTCATGAGCATTGGCAGTCAGCGCAACATCAAGGGGAGCGAGCCGCCGCGGCTATTTTAAATAAAGAGGCGCCTGCTGCACCCGTCGATTGGTTTTGGTCAGATCAAGGCGATTTGCATATAGAGATGGCTGGCAAGATTTTACCAACAAAAGAGCATTTGGTCGTGAGACTTGAAGGTGATTGGCCGGTGTATTTTAGTGTGGTTGATAACCGCGTCGTCGGTGCCGTCAGCGTCAATAATCCAAATGCTGTTCGCGCCGCCATGCGCATGATAAAGAATGATGTGAATGTTGAGCCATCACAATTGGCCAATCCAGAGCTACCACTGCGAAAACTAATGCGCGGCTAGATGCGCGGCTATATGTGTGGTGAAGGGATAAAACTCATAAAAGGGACTTTTAACATGTCAGAGATAAAAGCGTTGGGCTATTTGGGCTTCTCCATTGCTGATAAAGAAGCGTGGCGAGATTATGCCGAAAACATACTGGGCGTCAGTGTCGATGACCATGATAACGGTGATATGTCATTGCGCGTCGATTCGTATGCTTGGCGTATTCAACTCAAAAACTCAGATCATAACAATCTAGATTATGTCGGTTGGGAAGTCAGTGACAAGCAAGATTTGGAAAATCTAAAAAACCGCTTGCACGAGCATAGTATCGCTTTTGAATTGGGTTCAGATGAGTTGGCAAAATCTCGTCAAGTAAAAGAGCTTATCGTCTTTTATGATCCTGATGGCACCCGCTGTGAAGCCTTCTATGGCCCTTTGCAGTTGACTAATCAGCCTTTTGTCAGTCCTAAAGGTTTTCGCTTTATCACTGGCGAGCAGGGACTCGGTCATATCGTTCTTATTACTAAAGATCATGCGGCGCAAGAAGCATTCTATACTCAGCTTTTAGGCTTCAAAGTATCAGATTACATCAATACCGAAATCGTACCTGGTAAACCTTTAAGTATCTCCTTCTTACGTTGTAACGGTCGTCATCATTCTTTGGCATTAGCGCCTGTGCCTATCCCAGCGAAAGTTGCTCATATCATGTTGCAAGTCGATAACGTTGATGATGTTGGTCGGGCGATGGATGCGGCAGAGAAAGCGGGTACACATTTCTCGTTCACGCTAGGTCGACACTCTAATGATGAGATGTTGTCTTTTTATACCATGAGCCCTTCTGGTTTTGATGTTGAGTTTGGCTGGGGTGCCATAGAAGTTGATGATGATAGCTGGCATGTCAAAGTTCATCATACCAATTCAGCTTGGGGACATAAGTTTCAGCGTCCGCCACGTAAATAACCTATCAATATACGACGCAAAAATACACGACGCACATGAGAGCTTTACATTATGAATGATAATAATCCTGCCGCCGATTCAGCCAGTTCATTGTTTGATGCCTATACCAAAGGCGCAATCGCACCACTGCGTGACCAAGTTGACGCTACCGATATCTCTTTGGCTTATCAAATTCAGCAAGAGAATCATCGCCGCTGGAGTGAGCAAGGTAGAGTCACCATTGGTCGCAAGATTGGCCTGACCTCAACCGCTGTGCAGGCACAATTGGGTGTAGATCAACCTGACTATGGCATGGTCTATGCCGATACTTGCTATTGCTCAGGGGCACAAATATCTGTCGGTCAGTTTTTGCAGCCCAAAATTGAAGCCGAAATTGCCTTTGTACTTAAGTCTGACTTAGATGCTGACCATTTAACGATTATCGATGTCATCAACGCCGTTGATTATGCCGTTGCCGCTTTAGAGATTGTCGATAGCCGTGTGGCGAATTGGGATATTAGCCTGTTTGACACCATTGCTGACAACGCTTCTTATGGCGGAATTATCGTGGGAACCACTCCTGTACCGCTCAGCCAACTGGATTTAGAAAACTGCAAAATGCAATTAGCAAATGGTGATGCAGTCGTTTCTGAAGGCGAAGGTCGGGCGTGTTTAGGCAACCCCTTATTGGCGACACTTTGGCTTGCCAATATGATGATTAAAAATGGTGAGCCACTCAAAGCAGGTGATGTGGTGCTATCTGGTGCTCTAGGTCCAATGATAGCCGTCAAATCAGGGGATCAATTTACCGCCAGCATAGATGGTCTAAATATTGTGTCAGTAAGTTTTATCGATTAATCAACCGAATAGCAAGTCGAATAAGCAGTTCACCTATCGAAAAGGATGTCAATAATATGTCAACGAAAGCGAAAGTCGCCATCATCGGTTCAGGAAATATTGGAACCGATTTGATGATTAAAATTCTAAAAACCTCTCAAGAGCTAGAAATCGTCGCCATGGTTGGTGTCGATCCTGAATCTGATGGCTTAGCACGCGCCAAACGTATGGGCGTCGCAACCACTCACGAAGGTATCAATGGTTTAGTGGCTATGCCTGAGTGGAAGGACATCGCGATTGTCTTCGATGCCACTTCAGCCTCTGCACATGCCACCCATTCTAAAATTTGTAATGAAGCAGGCAAAGTTATTGTTGATTTGACCCCAGCTGCGATTGGCCCGTTTATTGTCCCAGCGGTCAATGGTGAGTCTAATATCGATCAGCCTAATGTCAATATGGTGACGTGTGGTGGTCAAGCGACCATCCCAATGGTATATGCCGTATCACGCGTTGCACCTGTGCATTATGCAGAAATCATCGCCTCTATCTCATCAAAATCTGCAGGACCCGGTACACGTGCAAATATTGATGAGTTTACCGAAACCACCTCGCAAGCTATCGAACAGGTAGGCGGTGCCAAAAAAGGCAAAGCGATTATTGTCCTAAATCCTGCCGAACCCCCGATGATTATGCGTGACACTGTACTCACCTTTTCTGAAGATGCCAATGAAGACGATATTAGAGCCAGTGTTGATGAAATGGTAAAAGAGGTACAAAGCTACGTACCAGGTTATCGTTTAAAACAGACAGTACAGTTTGAGCGCTATACCGAAAAAAACCCATTGCATATACCAGATATCGGCACGCTGACAGGACTCAAAACTTCAGTATTCCTTGAAGTAGAAGGGGCGGCGCATTATTTGCCCTCGTATGCGGGCAATCTAGACATTATGACCTCAGCGGCACTGAAAACTGCTGAAAAAATTGCGGTAGCCAGACAAGCACAAGTAGGAGCATAAATCATGACTAATAAAAAACTATATATCCAAGACGTCACCCTTCGCGACGGTATGCATGCCATACGTCATCAGTATGGTATTGACCATGTACGTGATATCGCTAAAGCCCTCGAAGAAGCTGGTGTTGATGCCATTGAAGTTGCGCATGGCGATGGCTTAAGCGGCAGTAGTTTCAACTATGGCTTTGGTGCGCATACCGATTGGGAGTGGTTAGAGGCGGTTGCTGATGTATTAGACAAAACCGTATTGACCACACTATTGCTACCCGGTATCGGCTCTGTCAAAGATTTAAAGCGCGCTTATGATTTGGGCGTACGTTCAGTGCGTGTTGCAACCCATTGCACAGAAGCGGACGTCTCAAAACAGCATATCGAAACAGCGAAAGCGATGGGCATGGACACGATAGGCTTCTTGATGATGTCGCATATGGTATCGCCCACCAAACTGGCCGAGCAGGCAAAAATCATGGAGTCGTATGGCGCAGGTTGTGTCTATGTCGTAGACAGCGGCGGCGCGATGAATATGAATGATATTGCAGATCGGGTAAAGGCGCTAAAAGATACGTTAAATGCCAGCACTGAGCTTGGTATTCACGCGCATCACAACCTAAGTCTAGGTGTCGCCAATAGCATTGTCGCGGTCGAAAATGGCGTGACTCGTGTCGATGCTTCCTTGACAGGTATGGGCGCTGGCGCTGGCAATGCACCACTAGAAGTATTTATTGCCGCTATCAACCGTTTAGGATGGGAGCATAACTGCGACCTTTATAAATTGATGGATGCGGCTGAAGACTTGGTGCGACCACTACAAGACCGGCCTGTTCGGGTTGACCGTGAGACGCTAACACTTGGCTATGCTGGTGTTTACTCTAGCTTCTTACGTCATGCCGAAAAAGCATCTAAGCAATACAATATTGATGTGCGAGAGATATTGGTTGAAGTGGGCAAGCGTAAGCTTATCGGTGGTCAAGAAGATATGATCGTTGATGTGGCTCTGGACTTAATCAATAAAGTGAAGGGGTAGAGGATATGGCTAATAGAGATATCGTATCTACATTATATGATCAGATGCGGCTGCCAGTTATCGTGGCGCCGATGTTCCTGATATCGGGTCCTGATTTGGTTATCGCATCAGCGAAAGCGGGAATAATAGGCTGTTTCCCAGCCCCTAACGCTCGCACGATTGAGGTGCTAGAAGAATGGTTGGACAAAATAGAATCTGAACTTAAAGGTACCGCGTCTGAGGGTATGTGGGCGATGAATATGATTGTCCATAAAAGCTACGACCGTTTTGAGGCCGAGTTGGCATTGGTTGAGCGCTACAAACCTAAGTTTGTCGTGACCGCACTTGGTAGTCCTAAACGAGTGTTAGATAGAGTTCATGCGTTTGGTGGCAAGGTTTTCGCCGATGTTATCAATGCAGAGCAAGCTAAAAAAGCCGTCGAAGCAGGCGTCGATGGTCTTATTTTGGTCTGTTCTGGTGCAGGCGGTCATACCGGCAAATATACGGCTTTTGCTTTTGTAGAAGAAGTTCGCCGTTTTTATGATGGGCCTATCATCGTTGGCGGCGCGATACAAAGCGCCAAATCAATTGCCGCCTTGCTCGCTCTTGGGGCTGACTTTGCTTATATGGGCACTCGCTTTATCAGCTGTCCTGAGAGCTTAGTAAACGATGATTATCGCAGTATGTTGGTTGACTCAACCATGTCGGATATTGTGACATCAGATGTCGTCTCTGGAGTGATGGCCAATTGGCTAAAAGCCAGTTTAGAAAAATCAGGCTTTGATCTTAAGTCGTCTAAAGGCAGTACGGAAATTGATTTTTCTGATATCCACGGTGAAGGTAAAGCTTGGAAGGACACTTGGGGCGCAGGTCACGGGGTGAGCGCGACCGAGTGCGTTGAGAGCGTCGCTGATGTGGTTGACTCGTTAGCTACCGAGCTTAAAACCTTGAAATCTACGCTTAACGATAAGCTTGCCGAATGGCCTAAAGCATAAGCAGTAAGTAACAAGCAGTTTCTATCTTTATATCCAATACCGATTGATGAGCATTGAATATAAAGATTCAAGTTAGTCTAACCATGGAAGGATGGGCAAAATGATTGAGTTTGTATCCAAAACTGACCCACAAATAAAACTTGGTCGCCACGATGTGGTCACTGATGACAGTGCTCAAAACTATATTGTGCTACGTAATAAAGAGCCGCTTAATCTTGATGAGCATACGATGCTGGACTGCATTGATCACTGGGCTAAGCGCTCTCCAAATACGGTTTGCATGCGCGAAAGAGCAGCGGATGGTTGGTCGGAGATATCTTACAAAGAGTTTGCCTCTAGAGTGAAGAGTATTGCCACTCATTTGGGAACTTTAGATATTTCAGCAGACAAGCCGCTTATGATAATAGCGCCAAACTCTATCAATCATGCGTTGGTAGCATTTGCAGCGATGACACTTGGCGTGCCTATTACCCCTGTGTCTATTGCATATGCCGTCTATGGCAATTCCTTCGAGCGCCTGTCTAGTATCATCGATACGGTCAAGCCTGGTGTGATTCATTTTAGTAACACCAATTTATTTAAAAAAGCCGCAACCTTCATCCTTGAGCATCACGACATACCTTGTATTGCTTTTAATTCAGATATGGATGATATCCCTGCGATTCGAAGCTTGCCGCAAGTGACAGAGGCAAATGTTGAGACGAGAAGAGCAGCGGTTACCCAAGACACTATTGCTAAAGTCATGATGACTTCAGGCTCTACGGGTAATCCAAAAGGCGTTATCAACACCCATCGAATGATGTATAGCAACCAATTTGCTCTTTATAAGATGTGGCCGTTTTTGAAGGATATGACGCCCAGTTTGGTAAGTTGGTTGCCATGGAGTCATACCTTTGGTGGCAACGTATGTGTCAATATCGCCTTGTTTAATGGTGGCACCTTAACCATCGATGATGGCAAACCTGTACCCGGACATATTGGCAGAACCATTGAAAATATCTGCATGATTGAGCCCAACATTCACTTCAACGTACCCGCTGGTATTGAAGCTTTATTAGCAGAATTTGAAGACAATCATCGACAAGCGCGCAAGTTCTTTTCAGTTGTAAAAGTCATTTTTATTGCCGCTGCTGCCTTACCTGAAAAAACCAGAAATAGATTAGCTGAGCTTTCCATTGAGCTGGTCGGCACGAGTCCAAAGCTTTTGGCTGGCTGGGGCTCTACAGAAACCGCTCCTTTTGCAACGTGCTTAAACTTTGAGTCTGATGTCGCCGTTAATATTGGTGTTCCTATGCCTGGCACCGAGATTAAGTTAACACCGGTGCAGGATAAGGTGGCACTTGCGGTACGTGGTCCCAATGTGACGCCAGGGTATTGGCGCAATGAAAAGGCAACGGCTGAAGCTTTTGATGCAGACGGTTTTTATTCGATGGGTGATGCAGGTCGATTAATCAATCCAGACAACCCATCTGAAGGCCTAATTTTTGATGGCAGAACGTCTGAGAATTTCAAACTGCGCTCTGGCACTTGGGTCAATGTCAACGCGATCAGAGTCGGGGTCGTGACGGCATTAAAACCTTATTTTTTAGATGCAGTTATTACAGGACACAACCAGTCGGAAATTGGTTTACTTATCGTGCCTAATATTGAGCGTTTGGCCAAAGAGTATAAATTGAGCGAAGAGCAACAAAATGCTGCCCATTTGCAACAGGTAGATGAGGTTATTAGTCAGGTCATTAAGCTATTGCAAGAATATAACGACGTGTATTTCAGCAATAGCACCAGGATAGGTAGGGTTGCCATCATACCTGAGCAACCATCAATTGAAAAAAATGAAATAACTGATAAGGGCTATTTAAATCAAAGGGCTTTATTAGAGAGTTGGTCAGAACTCATCGATAAGATGTATGACGAAGAAAGACAATCGAGTATTTACTTTCATTCTTTTTAAACCACAATCACTTATTAAACTAAAACCGCTTACTTTTAATTACGGAGAACTACCAATGTCAATGAATATCCGATCAATGGTTGATCACGAAAATGGATTAATAGATAGACGTATTTTTTGGGATGAGGCTATCTATCAACAAGAGCTAAAGCAGATTTTTGCACGCTGCTGGCATTTTGTCGCCCACGAATCACAAGTCAAATCCTTTGGCGACTTTATCACCACTTACATCGGAGAAGATGCAGTTATTGTCGCGAGAGCAAAAGATAAAAGCATCAACGTCATGCTTAATGCTTGTCCGCATCGCGGCAATAAAGTGTGCTTTGCCGGTGAAGGTAAAATTCGCTCATTTGTCTGTAATTATCATGGCTGGGCGTTTGGTCTAGACGGTAAGCTCAATGGTATGCCTGCAAATGAGCTGTATGACAAAACCGAAGGCTTTAACAAAGAAGACTGGGGCTTGCATAGAGCTCGCGTCGAAACTTATAAAGGCTTGGTCTTTGCAACTTTTGATGAAGAAGCGCCGTCGTTAGGAGAGTATTTGGGTGATTTCCGCTGGTATTTGGATGCAATCTTGGACGTAGACGATAAAGGCACTGAGTTTTTGCCTGGGACGACACGCTCATTACTTAAATGTAATTGGAAATATCCTGCTGATAACTTTGTCGGTGATATTTATCATGCTTTATGGACGCACCTTGGTGCGGCAGAGGCAACACTTAAAGAGGCTGGCGGCATTATGGTCAGTAATGAAAATTCTTATCAAGCCAGTGTCAATGGTCATGGTTGGGAATTTTCATTAGCCAATAACTTTGGTAATGCGGCGACCATGGGCGACAAAGATATCATCAAATATCTACGCTCTCGTGAGCAAGAGATTAGCAAGCGATTAGGGGTAGCACGTGGAAAAATGCTAGGTTCGGTGGCATCGGGACTTATCTTCCCTAACTTTGCTTTCTTACCTGGTTACCTAACCTTTAGAACTTTTCTACCCAAAGGACCAACAGAGACAGAACTGCATAGCTGGACGTTAGTTCCAAGCGAAGCATCGGACGAGATAAAAGATAAGTGGCGACTGGGCGCTATGCGTACTTTTTCGCCAAGTGGGATTTTGGAGATGGATGATGGAGAAAACTGGGAACATGCCACGCTTGGCAACTCAGGATACGTCACTCGTAATCAAAAATTGTGCTATGCCATGAATCCAACGAAGGGCGAAGCGGTTCCTATTGACTTGCCAGGTACGGTTACCAAAGGTCAGTTGAATGACGCCAACCAACGTCTGTTTTTCAAACGCTATACCGAATTTATGGAAGCTGGCAGTTGGGCTGATATTCCACTAGCAGAGTCAAAATTCTAAAAGGAGCTAACCATGACCAGAGATCAGTTATTAGCACTTGAAGCTAAAGGTAAACATGTAGATATTCAGACTTTTTTTGATATTCAAAGGTTTGTCAATCATGAAATATATCTGCTAAATCACGAGATTCTTGATAAATGGGCAGACAACTTGGAAGACGATTTAATTTACTGGGCACCTATTCGCGAGAACATTCTGCGTAGGAACCGTACGCCAGAAATTACCACAGCTAGAGTATCCTTGTTTGAAGAAGACAAAGATTCAATCATGATGCGCCTAAAACGCAATGATAGTGGCATGTGCTGGACAGAAGATCCGCCAACCCGTCAGGTAACGGCGATATCAAACTTAGAGGTCTTTCATACCGATAAAGCGGACGAGTTTGAAGTCCATAGTGTATTTACTTTATACCGCAGTCGCTTTGAGCGTGATGACTCTACCTTGATGGGACGCCGTAAAGACATCTGGCGCAAAGTAGGCGATGAGTATCGTTTGGCTGGACGGCTGATTCTGCTGCAACAATCTACGTTACTGACCAAAAACCTAAACGTATTTATGTAGCGCTTTATAAAATTTAATAGGTGATTTTAAGGCAATAATATGCAAATGCTATTGAATAGACGAGTGATTATCACTGGCGCCGGCAGCGGTATCGGTAAAGCTATTGTAGAAAGATTTCTGCAAGAAGGCGCTAAAGTGCTTGCTGTCGTACGCAAACCTGAACAAATAGAGGAGTTTTTAACCAATGAAAACTTCTGTTATGTGGTCGGTGACGTCAATGATTATGCGACCAACCAATCCGCTGTCGATACGGCAATTGAGAAGTGGGGCGGGCTTGATGCCATGGTAGCCAATGCTGGCGTGTGGGATTTCTTTAAAAAGCTGCAAAAAATGTCGGCGCAAGAGTTAGAAGACGGTTTTGAGCAAATCATGTCAACCAATGTCAGAGCCGTATTGATGGCGGCTCATGCCAGCTATGCAGCTTTAGAAGACTCGCGAGGCTGCTTTGTAACCACAGGTTCTAATGCCTGTTTTCGTCCGGGCGGTGGCGGGCCTTTATATACCGCTTCTAAATACGCACTGCGCGGAGTCGTTGCCCAGTTAGCATTAGATTTTGCGCCTAACGTGCGCGTCTGCGGGGTTGCGCCAGGTGCCACGGATACACCAATTGGTGGCACTGATGGGTTAAATCAGACGGGAAAATCAATGAATAAAGATCGCGAGCGCCTAGAATCTATGGGCAAACATATCCCTCTAGGTCGTGTCTCCTCTCCTGAGGAACATACCGATCTTTATGTCATGTTAGCAAGCGCGAAAGGCGCACGCTATGTAACTGGCACTATTTTAGTCAGTGATGGAGGATTATCTGCCGGTCAGTAGTACTTATCAAATGTGCTTTTAATTCTGACAATAAGCAATAGCTGTAAAAATAACCAAACATAACTTTCATATTTATTTTGTACTCAAGGAAGAGTCTATGACAATCTCTGTGCCTAATGCTGTGCCAAAAAAACCTGCAGTAATGTATATGACATTATTCATGTGTTTTTGTATTGCCATTCTAGAAGGGTTTGATATTCAATCAATCGGTGTGGTGGCGTCATCTATTCAAGCGGAATTTAATTTAAGTAAAGGGCAGCTGGGCTGGATTTTTAGCGCCGCCACTTTGGGCATGTTTCCAGGAGCAATCGTTGCTGGACGTCTCTCAGATAAAATTGGTCGTAAAAAGATACTCATCTTTAGCGTCGCGTTATTTGGCATTATGTCACTTATGACGGCATTTACCACAGATTTTAATTCCCTAGTAATAGTACGTTTTCTCACCGGCATCGGTATGGGCGGTGCGTTGCCTTTGATGATTGCGATGTCATCAGAATCTGTACCTGAACGTTGGAGTGCCACTGCAGTTAGCGTAATGTATGCAGGCGTACCCTTTGGTGCTGGTATCACTGCACTAATTGCAGGAGGATTTACCGGTATTGGAGAATGGAAAAATATTTTTTACTTAGGTGGACTAACACCGATTGCTCTTGTGCCACTTCTCTTTATTTTCTTAAAAGAAACATATACCAAAAAAGAAGTTAGCCAAGATGCCGTGACAGAAAACACTGATTTTAAATTTATTTTATTTGGGGAAGGGCGTACGGCAACCACCATTCAAATCTGGCTAAGTTTCTTAGGTACCTTAATTGTTTTATATTTTATCTTAAATTGGCTACCGGTTCTGATGCAGAACAATGGTTTGAGTCTAAAAAGCGCGAGTAACATCCAAGTCGCTTATCAAGTAGGCGGAGTTTGTGGCGTGCTGATTTTGGGTTGGTTGTTATCTAATATCAAGCTTAGGTCAGTCGTCATCATGATTTATATTGGTATTTTGGTCGGACTTTCTGCCTTAACTTTCTCCAAATCCCTAACGGCACTTATATTAGCCTCAGGTCTTTCAGGATTTTTTATCACTGGTGGTCAGTCAGCTTTATATGCGTTAGCGGCTAGAGCTTATAGCAAGAACATGCGCGGTACAGGAGTTGGCGTGGCCGTTGCTATGGGACGTGTTGGTTCGTTCGTAGGACCTTTATTAGCGGGTGTCATTTTCTCTTATAACTCGAATTCTTCATTTGTCATTGGAAGTAGTATTCCGGTGATTATTATTGCTGGTGTCGCGGCAATACTACTAGCGAATAACATCGCTCGGCGTGAAAAAGTAGATCAAGCTCTGCTTTTAAAGGCTTAGATACATGAAGAATATTCGGTGTTAATTAATCTTATAAAACGGACTTTATTGATAGAACCATAGGGAATAAAACAATCATGCATAAACTCAAAAATATATCTTTGGCAGTGATGGCTTGTGTGCTGTGTACACAGGCGCAAGCAATAGAACTGGTCAAAAATGGCGATACCACCTTTAGTGTTGGTGGCTATGTTAAAGCAGAAGGCGTATTTGCCTCTCCAGATAAAGGAGAGTCTGATTTCGAGGGCAATGCTCGTGAGTCTCGCATTAACCTCACCACTACGACGCTAGTAGATAATAGAAAACTAAAAGGTTTCATTGAAGGGGATTTTTACGGAGACTATGCATCAGGTGGCTCCAATTTGCGATTGCGTCACGCTTATTTACAGGTAGATAATGTGACGGTTGGTAAGACTTGGAATGGTCAGTTTTTTGCGGTCGCTCCACGTTTGACTGAACAACTTGATTTCTGGGGCACTGGTTTTGGGACCATCGCTGGTAGTGGGATTTATGCTCGTCCAGATTTGACGTTGCATTATGCTAACAAGGGACTGCGTTTGACGGCTCAAGACCCTGTTTATGAAGAGGCAGATTTGCCGGATATGGTGGCAAGCTATAGTGATGATATCTCCAATATTGGCTATACTTTAGCGGTTACTGCTCGTGAAGCTGGAACGGGAGTTGGAGATGAGTTGGATTCGGATTTAGGTCTGGGCGTCTCATTAGCGGGTAAGCTAAGCTTGGGCGACGGCTCGCTACATGGTAGTGTTTATACAGGTAAGGGCATGGGGGTTTATTCTGGTGTGTGTACGACGGGCGCACTAACGCCAGTCAGCCTAAATTGTGATGCTGAAAATGGTGACCTGGTTTCGCAAACTGGTTTTAGTATAGGCTATCGTCATGTCTTTTCACCAAAACTGCGGGGTAATATGCGTTACGGAGAGGTCAATGTAGATAATGAGGCAGACACCTCTATCGATATTAAAAGTGCCAACCTTATCTACACCTATTTACCAAATCTTGATCTTGGGGTTGAATGGCGAGACCGCAGTGACACGACGCTTCCTTGGAGACAAGCGGGTCAGGAAGTAGAGGTTATGGCGAAATATACCTTTTAAACACTCCACACTATGCTTTGCTAAAATTTGAGCAATAAAAAACCCTTACAAGTCGATGACTGTAAGGGTTTAAATTTGGTGGGCCCAGTAGGACTTGAACCTACGACCAAAGGATTATGAGTCCTTGTTTTTACAACAACAATACACAATAACTATCAATAAACACCTATGTAAATATGCCTAAATCCCTCTGATATAAGGGTTTAGGTCTGAACTGCTATATAAGCAACAACAACCAAATATATCTAACGATAAATTCAAAGTATCAAAATAGTATCAAAATTAATAGTATTGATACTATTTAAATTTTTAAGAGGCTGTGGCTGCTACCTATCGATGATTAACATTAAGGGATAAATATTTAGTTCAAAGTATCAAGAAAGCTAGGTCATAGCTGGCTTTCTTCTTTATATAGTTTATATTAAAGCTATTCTATAAGTTGTATACCGCTTCTAACTATAGTCAATCCACAATAAAAGAGATGCAACTTATATCATGAAAGAGTTTAGGGAGGCTATTCTCTATCCACCCTTGGCGCAGAAACTTAGCTTGTACGTATTTTTTCTCGATGGGATGTAGGTCAGGGCTATAAGTTACGATATCCATGCCTATTGAGTAGTTTTTGGTTGCGTATGTGAAAGCTAGTTACTCGAGCACAGATCTCACTTTGCGCTTGGGCAAAGCAGTGCTTTGCTTTACCTTCTCTCATATCCATTACAATCACGCATTTGGCTTTAAGACTTGGGATTAGTATGTGTTTGCACCAGTGGTAAAATATGCTGATGTTAATGTTGTGCTCAAAGTAATCAAACCCCAATGTTAACAACATCACCTGAGAAAAATGAATTTCATACCTCAGCCTTCTACGCTACAAAAATAATAGCATGTAGATATTTTTCGACCCATCAGAATAAAATAAATCCATGGCATAGAGAGATGTTATAGATATTTCGTAAAACATAATATTGGGGTATATGCCACCTAACAAATTATAGTCTAAATTAATATTTGATCTACTCTAGCATTGAATAATTCCTCGCTATCGATATTAATTTTAAAGCTATATCTTAATAAAAATAAATAGCAGATCAATTTTTTTTAAAATTACAATTTCCCAAGTTGGCGTCTACAGATTTGACAGCAGAGCTCATTCTACCACTGGTGCAAATACACGCTAATTCCAAGTCTTAAAACGAAATGCGTGATCGTCATAGATAATGCTTGGTTTATAAAAATAAAAGCACTTAAAAATTACTAAATAGACATGCCCGTCGTATCCTTTGTCTACAACTCTATAGCCCTGAACTTAATCCCATTGAAAAGAAATGTTCACAACCTAGTTTTCTACGCTAGCGCTGGATTGAGAATAATTTAGACCAACGATATTATGATATGGAATGTATCGATTTTATATTGAACTGACTATATCTCGCAAATTCCGATAATTGAAGACCTTATAATAATGCTTACCGTTCGTCGGATATTATTTTTAGCCTTTATGTTGGTTGCTATCATAACGAAAATCAATAAGCGAGTTAGCTATTGAAATCTGAGTTTAAACATATATAAGGATCTGCAATGAAGTTTACAAACCTACTGATAGCTATTTCACTGTCATTGACTTCTTTAAGCGTTATGGCTGGTTTGGGTGAAGTGGAAGGCCGTACTACTTGTACTGATATTGAGCCCGTAGCAAAAAAGGTATTAGAAACCTCTGGTTGCTATTACTCAGGCTCAATAGGAGCTAGTAATTCATATGCAATCACCGAGCTTGACTTCATATTAGATAATTCCGACAATTTTAGTATCGTAGATAATGTTTGGTTTGAGCATGACAAGAAGGGTAAAGTAATTAATAAAAAGACTGTTGTAACGTATAGTGGCCTTAAAGCTAAAACGGTAATGCTTAAAGTAAAGACATTGAAAGAAGTATCTAAACAAGAAATTGAAAAACGTAATAAGCAACCTAATCCTAAGTTCTCTGATGTTTTATATTGTTATAAGATCATTGAGAAAGGACATGACGCTGCTACGTGTGTGCCATATGATCTGATTCTCAAAATATCCTAGTATAGTCAATATAGGACAGATGATAAGCCTATCCGTTTTAAAGTGATTGTTGATAAAGAAAGACTTTAAGAGATATTCTCTTAGAGTCTTTCTTTATCAGAATATATTGAGCTTATTGCTATAAATCAATTCATATAGTCTATTGAATAAGTCATCGTTTAGTTAATGTTGTTATAGATATTGTATCGACTTTATTTAGATTGGACTAGATAGCTTTTAGTGCCGCTAATTTTATTTTATAGGGAAGAATAATAGTGCTGAGTATCGAGCAGAAGATATTTATGCATAAAATAGGACTGGGTTTTCTGACCCTTGCTTATTTTATAATAGAAATTGTAATCAACTATCAAATTTATAATCAACTATCGGTCGGGAGTACATTTATCTCCATCGACGTTATGGAGTTTTGGGGGAAAATAATTACGGGTTTAGGTATGGCATTAGTCTTAACACGCCTATTTTTTATTTCAGCCTCTCAGATGTATCAAGACTCAAAATACGCAAAAGTACCAAGAAGTACCATTAAAACTTTCTTTTTTATATGTATTGCTACTATTCCAGCCAGTTTTTTACTGCAAAACTGGCTCATAAATACTATTGTTGATAATTCAGATGCTGAAGAAAGAAATAAGGCAGTACTGGTTGCAGCCACACACAACGCTGTTGTACCTTTTTATACTTTTACTAATACAAAGTATAATGCTAGCCAGCTTGAGTTGGAGTGGACTGAGAAATTAATTTACCCATTTATAAAGGAGCGAGAAGTCAAGGTTATTGACTTCCGTGAAGAACGTAAGATTGAAGATATTTATGCATCATATAATGAGATATTTAGAACGGCTGCTGATAAATGTGTACATATTGGTCGTGAAAGCCTGAATTTAGATGATGGCTTGGATAGAGTTTTCTTTTCTTACTCTGCATTAAGTAGTGGGTCAGCAAATAACGAGCTATATAAGCAAGTGATTACAGAATACTATACATGCATGTTTGATAATAAAAAATTTCGTGATGCTCACACTGCTAATGTACCTTATAAACAAGCACTTTTAAATGATATGTTCTGGGGATATTACTGGCCAGGGGTTGATAAGTGGCGCAGCGCAAAAAACAGTTCTCTAGATCATGCTAATAGAGCATGGCGAAAAGGCGCTGATCATTATTTTGGTTTTAAAACGACAATAAAACCACTCACTCATGTCAATGCTTACTCTGAATTCCTAGGTCACCCAGACGTGAGAAGATATTATAATGAAAATGCCGGGCCAGATGCTAAGGGCTTATTCCCCTACGATGCTAACTATAAAGAGAACTATAAGGCGTTTCTTATATCAAAGCTGCCTGAAGCAGTTATACCTACTTACACAGATAGTGATACACCTGTGGTCGGTCGTAGATACAATCTATCCTATAAGCAAATGGAGGACATACCCGATGAAGAGATTGAGAGTGCTGGAAAATTGGCATATAAGGCAGTAGTTATGCCTATAGTTGCTTTAGGGTTGTCTGCATTTTTCTTAATATTCAACTTAGTTACTGTTGGTTATTCTATCACCCTAAGAATCATGTCTAAAAAATCTGCGCTTATATTATTACTAATAGTTTTATTTTGGTTTATTATTTACCCTAATGTATCAGTACTTAACGATTACGAGGGCCAACCTTTACTTAATGACCAATCAACAATCATCAAGACATTGTACTTCAATGAAAGTATTTTAAGTAATTTTTATGACTGGTTTAGCGGCTGATCAATATCCAAATATTGATGAAAAATAAATTTTACAATATCAGTTATAAAAAATAAACCCTGCTATTATTAGATACTAATAATAGCATTAATTACTTAACTTCAATCCTAGCATATATCGTTATAGTCAGTTCAACATAAAATAAAACCCTGATTGAGCTATGCTGAAGAAATTGTAGAGATAAACTTGATAAACTAACGACTCGATGAGGAGTGAGATAATACGACAATCCCGGAGCGGTTCACTAAAGAGATAAAAAATTAACTCTATAAATACTCAGATATTATCAAGGGTAGTTCAAACCCCGATATTAATAACGTCACCTAAGAAAAGCAAATTTCATACCTAAGTCTTCTACACTATATAAACAATAGCATTTAGGGTCTTTTCGAGTCATCAGAGTAAAATAAATCCATGGTAATGGAGAGGTTAATGATATTTCGGACACCATAATATTGAGGTGTTTACCACCCAATAAGTTATAGTTTAGATTAATATTTGGTTTACTTTAGCATTGAATAATTCTTCGCTATCGATATTAATTTCAAAAACAACCCTTCATAAAAATTCTTTAAAATTATGATCTCCTAAGTTAATGTCTACGGTTTCTTCGGCACAGTTCAAGTGTTTATAGTGCACTAATTTGTTTGGCGCATCAGTCAGTTTAGCAACATAAATGATACCAGTAAGTTATCGATGGTCTCCAAAGTTTTTGGCCAATTCATCATCCATCCAGTCAGGATCAGTAATTAATAACTGGATCTTACGTGCGTATTGATAGTTAATTAATCACTCTGCTTTCTCATCAGTGTGAATCAAAGAACATAGCAATAGTCGCAAGTATTGTAAATGACATTTCGACCTCTATAGTGACCGAAAAATCAGAAATTACAAACAAAATCTGCTTCTAATTTGCTTGCTGTTCCAGACGAAAGAGGCTCAAAGAAATTGCTTTTTGATCCAGAATATCTAACACTTCCATCTAGATTGTAACTAGTAAAATATGTAGTTTTAACTCTCATTGGATTGCTTTTACAATCGTAAGAATTAAAAACTATAAAATAAATTTTATCTTCGATGGCTATTCTTTTGGAAAGCACTTGTTTGTACTCACCTTGTACTGATATTGATTCTATATCAACGTAAACGTACCTTTTCTGCTCAGGGTTTGAATGAACTTGAACCCAATTTGATGCATTGGCATAAGTAAACAAAAAACCAAAAAATAGTATTACAGCCAATTTTTTCAAAAAAACCTCACAAAAATAGTTAAAGTTAGTTGCAAGTATAGAATTACCGCTGAAAATAGCCTCAAATTACCCACTTAAGGTACGCCCATAAATACACTGAGATCGACCATAAAATACAATACCTACTAAGATCAGCAATTTAAATACTGATCTTAGTACTCACTACAGGCAACGAACGGTAATCATCCCAACTATAAGAAACTTATCCAATAGAATTAAGTTGCGTGATTTAGTTTCTGTATCGGCGTAAAGCCGCCATCGCCATTGCTTCTGACAATGGCAAATAATTACTAATAGCTTAATCAAATACAGTCTGTGTAACTAAAATCTTTTAAGTTAGTTTCTACGCTATTGGCAGTATGTATCGGGAAGTATTAGAACCATGAGTTATACTTATCATAATCACTTGTATTAGAATCAGACGACGATGCATTCGGTACATGATTATCTGAAAGCTCAGGCCGTCTTATCTTAGCAGGTTCCGGCTCATTTACAGGTTCCGGCTCAGGCTCAGGTTCCGGCTCAGGCTCAGGTTCATAGTAGGGCTCAGGCTCGTAGTAGGGTTCTAATAATGATTCTGCAACCCAGGCTACTTCTCCACTAGTCAATTGAAAGCCCATCCATCTGCCTATGGATTCATCATAAGTTCCAAGATACATATATGGACAAACTATCTCACCTTTTTGTATCAAACCAATAACACTATTGTCATTTGTGTTTGCACTATTCCGAACATTTACACCAGCAGAAGCAACTATATATTCAACTTCATTATTTCTCACGCCACATCTTGAGTAAAGAATATCTCGTGGGTATTTAGAAAGTGTCAGGCTTGACATCCAACCCATAGTTCCTCCATTGCTAGCTACATTAATCCAAGTAATACTTCCATCTTCAATTAATGGTGAGTCAGTTTGAGTTAATTTAGTATTATATTCGAGCTTCATGACAATAGGAGAGTTTAAGCTTGGTCTCTGTCTTAGGTTCGCCTCATCCGACATCACATATAAAAATTGGTCTGTTAGTTTAGGAGGGTTTACTTCTTCAACTTCATTGTATGCTGCTGTAGGCTCATAGGTCCCTGCATCCGATACTTCTTGTTGTGCATTGTAAAGGTCTTCTGCGGCATTTTCTGTATTTGAACCGAAGTCAGTGGCTGCTAGTACTATGATGACTCCTATAAGCAAAAGAAAAATAATAATTGCTAATTGAGATTGCCCTTGACCCCACCAGCTGGCTTTTACATTCGTATTAAGATCATTAGGTTTGTTATTCGTATTTATGTACACAGGAGTATGATTAGTATCATCCTCTCTGTTTTGATGCTGTATGTCTGGCTGAGATGTAATGGTCTTTAAGTTAGGAGTAGGCTGAAGGCCATGATTTTTTTCAATAACCAGTAAGGTAAGGGTGTTTTCCCACAATTGTGGAGTAGGTCTTCTGTCTTTAGACTTTATATCGAACGCTAGATGGAATAAAGATTTTAATTTATGATTAATATTATCGAAGCCCTTATGTTCAGGTGGCATCAAGCTAATATGGCTACTACCTCCACCATGAACAAAAAGATTGTTTTCAACTTTCTCATCAAGAGTAACTAAGTGGTTATAAGGGGGAGTAAAAGTTGCCGAGTAAGGATGAGCTCTGAATATTATTTCATAAATAATAACTGATAAAGGAAATCTTTCTTGTGACTCATTATATATATTAGTACTTATATTCATCCCTAGCGCCTCAGGAGGTGTATACCCTGAGATATCTCTTGAATCAAAGTTAGTGATCTTATGAGTTTCATTATTATTTTCTAGAATTAAGTCACATTCGATCAATGAAATTCGACCATCATTAGTTACCATGATATTGGTAGGAAAAAGGTCTGTAAAAATATACCAGTTTGTCTCATTAATAGAACGTATTGTTTGGCAGATATTTATGCATGTCTTCAACCTTAACTCGTAGCTAGCTAGTGTATTCTCTGCAAAAGCTTGCCACTTATTACTATATTGCTTTGTGCTGTTAAAAATCTCATCTAGAGATAGACTGCCATTTAATGCTAATGGCATTAAGTAACCCGCAAAAACATTGTTTTCATCATAGACACAATGTGATGGCCAGCATATCTTTGAATCGTTGCTAACATCAGTCTGCGGTTGGTGATTGACCATGTATTCAATTTTCGGTTGCACATTCATGCTTTGATAGGCTTTTGAAAACTTTTTGAAAACTAAGCCCTTAAGCTCAGAGGTAGATGATGGCTTGATGTTATATAGCTCACCGTTAGAGCTTTTGCTTATGAGAGCAGTCGTTTGAAAGCTGGCATGTAATCCATTCTGATCTTTAATATAAAATGATGTCATAAATTAATTCTTAATTATTTAGGTTCTATTAAAGTTAGAGTGCTTTAAATATATATGGGTAAACCTTAAAGTTCATTACCGTTATATTTATGTGAAGTAATAAAGGGGTTGATAGCGCAGCTATTGGTAAATAAACGACTATTTATTTACTAGAATTAATACGCCATATTTACTAATTTCTTGGAATTACTCGCTTAAATTAGCGTGCAAATAATCAACGCCATATCTTTCTTTATTATGAGTGACTATAAAAAGTAGCTCACAATAATTAGGTTACGGTATACCTGTTGATGACTGGTTTGGTACTTAGTGCAATCATAGTGACTGAATGGCTTAGTACTACAGACTTTGCATACTCTACCAATGCTAAATTAATTTTTTTTGCCGACAATAAATGCCTATCCATGTGACTATTTTAGTAAGGTGTGGCGTGGCATTCTTTAAGGTATCTCATTGTTTTTTAGCAAACTTAAGTTGGTTTCTGGGAGGATTATCTTCTTTGAAGATTGCTATCAATTCTAGGTTATATGACTGAGCTTTCCTTTGATATATCTTGTGAGTTTTAGTTTTCTCTGTGATGGATAACGCTAATTATATTCTCTAGCCTAAAAATTTTCTGCTTACAGGTTTTTTCTGTAGTTAAAGTACTGTTTAAATTTCAGTATAGCTATTCTTTTAAAATGATACAAATGATAACATAGGGTTAATATTTTAAAAACAATATAATTTTTCAAGGCTGACAAAAGTGGATAAAGTTTTCAATAATCCTTATAGGGTTTTAGGCTTAGTAAGCCCTATAACTAGTAAAGAACTAGCTAAAAGAACAAGCGATTTAGAGACTTTTGTGGATTTCGGTAAGGTTAAAGATTATCCGCTTGATATGAGTGCTAGCAATAACCTACCTATAAGAACATTGGAGTCTATACAGGACGCTGCTCGAAACCTCGAAAGTGATAACGATAGAGTGTTTAATGCACTATTTTGGTTCTACCAATACGATACGGTTGACGAGATTGCTTTTGAAGCTATAGAAAATAATAATTATCGTAAAGCATATGAGTTGTGGGACTCACAGATACTCTCTAACTCAAACCCTAAGTTCTCGTGGCTTATAAACGCTAATGTCATATCATTATTTGAGCTTAAGTCGTCAGGTTTTGTTTATGGAAAGCTCTATGAAGTTGTTGAGCGTTATGGCTCAGTTATCAAAGAACTAGATAAGATTAAAACTAATGCCTTACAGTCTAATAAGAATATTGTAGATAATAGCTCACTCAGTAAAACGATGATTGACAGTCTTATTGAGTATGCTTCAAGTATGGAGGGTAGTGTTCTTGAGTTATTAGGGGCGTTCTCAAATTATGCTGAGGATATGCAGGATTATGCTGAATCTAAAATTATTAATCCCTATATAACTGAAATTCAGGATGTAATTGATGAAGTTAAGCACGGCTTAACTGAAGAAGAAAGCTGGGCTGTTTACGGTTTGGTTGATAAATTAAAAGATAAGGAACCCTTAGTTCGCGAATTAGACCTTTATTGTAATAATTATAAAGTTCAAAGAGTAGTCAATGATTACGCTGATACGGCTAAGAGGTGCTCAGTTTTTGCCAACAATGAGCTGGAAGAGTCTGGGTTTGCTAAAGACATAATTGATTGGGCTCATGAGTTACCAGCTTACGGTGAAGTGAAAAGTAATATTGCAGATAATAAAAATAAGTTAGAGGAGATAATAGAGGAAGAATCTGTCAATAAGATTTTTATAAATATATTTGCCTATCTAGAAAAAGAGATTTATTCAATTGCTGATGCTGAGTGGTTACTGAATAAGATGGTCGCTGAGCTAAATGTTATTACCGTACAAAGTGCTAAAGAAGAAGAGCTATTCAGAAGTTTAGCAGGAGCATGTGCTTTTAAACTAATTGGTAAGATTTTAGAAGTCTATAAAGATACTTTTGAGGAGTTTAAAGAGCAGCCAGACTTGAATAAGTTAAATGCAACTATTAATGAATGTTACGACTTGATATCCAAAATACAAAGAGAGTTTTGGTATATCGATATAGATTCTGAAACAGAAGAGTCTATCAAAAAGGCGTATAACCATATAAGTAGCGAAAGATCAGATATACAGCAGGTAGTAAAAAAAGCAGGTGGCAAAAAGCACCTTCCAGCAGTTGCTACTCAGGATAAACCGATAATTGGAGGTGCCCTTTATACGATAAGTAACATGACGGGTATAAACTCCACCTATCTTAGAGTTGGATATGTCATAGCAGCGCTATTTACAGGAGTTTGGCCACTCATCGTCCTATATGCAGTAATGACAATCATCAAAAGCTTTCTTGAAAATAATGTAAAGTAAAATAATTAAAGGCAGCTGTAATGAAAAAGACCATTTTATCCGCTTTAATATGTAGTAGCTTTTTTGTTGTAAATTCCACCTCATCATTTGGTGCCATTCAACAAAATATGACGCCTGAGGATATTGTAGCTATACAAGAGACCATAGTGCTACAGCAGCAAAAAATTAGTGATATACAGTCTAGCAATGAGAAGCTATTAAGCGCTTTTGAAAAACAAGGTGCTGACTATAAGGCAGAAAATAAAGAGAGGCTTGAACAACTCTCTGAGCTTAAAATAGCATTAGAAGACGTCAATACTAAGCTTGATGATACCAATCAATCTATAACTACATTAGAGAGCACCACAAAAATATCTGAGCAAAACTTGAAAAAAGATATTGATAGCTTAAGCGCAGATACAGCAGAAAAAACCTCTAACTTAGATAATAAATTCACAAACCACTCATTGCTAGGCTTGCTAGGTTTACTAGGTCTACTTGGAATCTTGGGTGGGGTCTATTGGTATTTGAGAAAGCAGCATAACCAAGAAAACGTAGGCTTAGTCAATAAGGTGCAGTCTGCGCTTGAAGGTGTGAAAAAAGCGGAAGAGAATATCGTC
Organism: Janibacter sp. CoH_79_TC_3; assembly: GCF_058197955.1. NCBI lineage: Bacteria > Bacillati > Actinomycetota > Actinomycetes > Micrococcales > Intrasporangiaceae > Janibacter > Janibacter sp. CoH_79_TC_3. Next base: position 461,443 of record NZ_JBXWIV010000002.1, on the reverse strand, counting down.
CAATCTGATGCCCAATTAATAACACAGCTTAATGAAGTTTTGGCTAAGCTCAAGTTAGAACATGCTCATTTAGCTGAAGCTGCTACCCTAAGCGCTAGCCCACATATGCTTTCAAATAGTGAAGATAATATCGATCATGGTCTGGCTATTAAGCTTGCAGATGAAATTCATCGTATGCGTAGACGCATAACTGCGCTACCAGAGGATACTAAAGGGCTTAAATCATTGAGTAAGTCTCTTGAGAGGTTAGAGGACGAGCTTGAAGATAATGGCTATGAGGTGATTGATTATCTGGGTATGGATTATACCGAAGGAATGGCAATTAAAGCCCGATTTATACCCAGTGATGAGCTGAATGAAAATGAAAGTATAATCACCAGAGTAATTTACCCTCAGGTCAGCTTTAACGGGAAGATGGTTCAAGAGGCTGATGTTGAAGTGAGTGTTGGTTAGAAAAAATTCAATTAATAATAAAGTATAGGAATGTAGATATGCGTCAAAAAGTAGATTTTGGTATTGATTTGGGCACAACCAACTCTGCGATTGCAGTCATGCAAGATGGTGACTCTGTAATCATTAAATCAGATGACGATCAGGGCGATACCACACCCTCCTGTGTTTCTTTTAATAAAAAGCAGATTATGCGTGTTGGTGAGAAGGCAAAAAATTCAATAGAGCAAGAGGCTATACAAAATCTTGTAAAACATAAAGCGGGAAATCCTAACGGTTATCAAGAGTTTAAGCGCAATATGGGTACCAATTATCTCTATGAATCCACATTTATGAATAGAAGTTATACTGCTGAAGAACTCTCTGCTGAAGTGCTTAAAAAACTAAAAGGTTATGTCAGAGATGAGAGTGTCACTTCTGCTGTGATTACAGTCCCTGCTATGTTTGAACAAAGTCAGTTAGACGCTACGCAGCGGGCTGCTCAGCTAGCAGGATTTAGCTATTGTGAGCTACTACAAGAGCCTATTGCAGCCTCAATTGCTTATGGTGTTAAAGCAAATAGCCAGTCAGGCTACTGGCTAGTATTTGACTTTGGTGGTGGTACTTTTGATGCAGCATTGATGCATACGGAAGATGGCATCATGAAAGTAGTTGATTCAGCAGGCGATAACCACCTTGGTGGTAAAGACCTGGATACAGCAATAGTGGATCATTTGTTTATACCAGAGATTCAACAGCAATGTGAAATAGAAGACACTATTTCTAGTTCAGCTACTAAGGTAATACTACAAGAAGCATTGAAGAGATATGCAGCAGAGGCAAAGATCAAACTATCATCAAGTGGTCAGTGGAACGAATTTATTGATGATCTAGGTGAGGATGATAATGGAGAAGATATTGAATTTGATATCACAATTACATTAGATCAATATGAAAAAGTAGTCACTCCTATATTCCAGCAAGCTATTGATATCACCCAAGACTTAATTAAACGTAATAATTTAGAGCCCAATGACTTAAGCTCGCTTATTCTAGTAGGTGGTCCAACGTTCCAGCAAACGCTACGCCGTATGCTAGCAGAGCAAATCACAGATAAGATCGATACCAGTATAGATCCTATGACGGCCGTTGCTCGAGGCGCGACCTTATTTGCTTCCACTAAAGACATTCCTAGAGAGCTGCAAAAGCGTGATACTACAAAGGCTCAGCTTATCTTAAAATACCCTGAGACCACAGTTGAAACAGCTGAACACTTAGGTATTAAAATTGACAGAGCCTCATCAGACTCTCTACTGCCAGAGACATTCAATTTAGAAGTCCTGCGTACCGATGGTGCTTGGTCGTCAGGTAGTTTAGCTATAGACAATGATGTTGAAATTATTGAGTTGCACTTAAATACAGGGAAAACCAATCACTTTGAGCTAAAGCTATCGAGTAGTGATGGTACGATAATTCCTTGTCAGCCAAGTACCATTACTATTATTCAAGGTCTAAAAATAGCCAATGCGACATTACCTTATAATATTGGTATTGAGGTTTACGATACCTTGGTAGCCAAACAAGGTGTTTGGCCGCTGGCGGGATTAGAGAAAAACAAAACACTGCCAGCGAAAGGTAAAGGCACGTACAAGACGATGCAGGATGTTCGTCCAGGAGTGGAAGAGGACATTATAACCATTCCAATCTATGAAATTAACTTTGATAAAGAAGGTTCAAAGGCTGTTTTTAATAAGCGCTTTGGTGAAATTATTGTTTCGGGTAAGGACTTGCCTGGATTTTTACCTTCAGGCAGCGATGTTGAGGTTACTTTAAGTATAGACTCTTCACGTATTGCGAGATTTGAATTGTACTTTCCATCGCTAGATGAAACTTACGAAAAGCAAGTAGCTTCAGAGATTAAAACGGATATCTCTTCCAGTCAATTGAAGCGTGAGATTAATGAGGCACGAACAGTAGCACAGGAGCTATCACATTCAGGTAATAAAGAAGCCGATAAGAGAGTGCAAGAGCTTGATGAAGCTGAGCGATTACTTGATGAGCGTAGTGATGATCGTGATACCAAAGAGAAAGTTAGAACAAGTCTGACTAAAACATTAATTGAATTAGACGAATATGAAGAACAAGGGGCTTGGCCTAAAGCAGAGCTTGATCTTGAAGATGCTATTGAAGATTTGCGTGATATTAATAGTGAAAAAGGGAATGCTCAGTTTAGTAGTTTATTAACTGAGTTTGAAGCACAAGCCCGCCAGATTATATCCAAACAAGATGCGCAAAGTGCTGCAAAACTAACAGACGAAGTTAGAAGTGCTGCATTTAGCTTACATCGTCAAGATCCTGCTTTCTGGGTTGGTATGCTAGAGTATATGGATTACGGGTTTGACGATATTCAGTGGACGGATCGTGATGCTGCGTTTAGAGGAGTGCAACATGCGAAACGTTTGTTACAAACAAATCCTTCTCTTGACCAGTTGCAAGATGCTGTTGTCACCATTATGGGGCTAATGAAACCTGAAAGTAGGGCTGAAATGAATAACGTTGATACTAGTCTGCTGCGTAAGTAATGAGATGATGAATTCAGCATTTATTCGTGGTGATTTGATTGATGGTCGTTATCACGTCGACTTTTTTCTATATGAAGATGATATAACTGAAACATATAGAGTTAAAACCAATAAAAATGAGCTTAAATATCTTAAGCTCATTAAGTCTGAGTATACGTCTATTTTGGAAGTAGAAGCACTAAAAGAAGCGCTAGGCTTGATAAATAAAAACGGTCACCAAAGTATCCTAAGCTGCTCTGATTTGCAGAATTTAAGCGTAGAAGGGCAGTCACAGTATTACTTTATACACGATTTCGTTCATGGGGAGTCTTTAAAACAGCGATTAGATAGAGAGATTAGCATAGTTGTATATGATGCTTGCAAGATTATAAGAGCAAGTTTTGATGTACTGTCAAATGCTGGCATGGCTTCTACTCGAGTTTTAACTCCAAATGATATCTTTATAAACTACTTAGATGAAAAGGGGAGTGTACTTATATTCCCTTTAGATTTAACCCGCTATATAAAACATACAGAGTCATCTATACCTCGCTATTCATTGGCTTATCAAAGTAGAGAGGCGGAACATAATACGAACTATTCACTAGCAACTTTGCTGTATAGGTGTCTGTTTGGTTTTTTACCTTGGCAGTATGATATTGAATGGAAAGCAACTTACAAAGCAGTACAGTATCAAATATTTTCTTACCGAGATTCAAACCCTCTAAGTCAATCAACCTTTTACTCTCAGCACATACCGGACGATTTAAAAAGTATTGTCTTTCAAACTCTAAATAATATAGGGGTAAACGAGTTTAGCAAGAAGTTAGACTTATTTATAAAGCAATACTATGAGTTTCCTTATTATGACGATATTCAGCTACCTAATAGTGAGACAATAAACATCAAGCTTAAGGTATCAAAAGGCTCTCAGTATAAGAGTGATCATGTTGGTCTAAGCAAAGTAGCAGGGATGAGGGATCTGAAGTCCCTATTGACCACTGATATTATTGAGCCTTTAAAAAATAAGCAGGCTTATAAGGAATATGGGATTGAGCCACTTAACGGCTTATTGTTTTATGGTCCCCCTGGCTGTGGTAAAACTTTTATAGCAAAACAGCTTGCTGCTGAATTGGGTTATACATTCTTTGAAATTAAGCCTTCTGACTTGGCTAGTGTTTATGTTCATGGCACTCAAGAAAAGATTGGTAAGCTATTTTTAGAAGCCAGTCTTAAGGCACCTTCGGTGATATTTATTGATGAGGTTGATGCAGTAATGCCAAGTCGTGATAGTGCACATATGGGTCAACACTATTCTTCAGAAGTTAATGAATTTCTCGCTCAGCTCACAGAATGTAGTGAGAAAGGCATTCTTACCATTATGGCTACAAATAGGCCTGATGCAATAGACAAAGCGATTCTAAGAACTGGTAGAGTTGATAAAGCGGTTTATATACCTCTGCCTGACTTTAATACTCGTAAAGAGATGCTGAAGATTCTTTTGGAAGGACGACCTATAGATAGTGGTTTGGATCTTGACTCTATAGCCATGTTGATGGCGCATTACACCTCTAGCGATGTTAATTATATAGTCAATGAGGCGGCCAAACTTGCGCTGAAAGAAAGTAGTAAAATTGGTTATGGACATTTAACGGAAGTGCTTCGCAAAACGAAATCATCTGTTAATTATGATCAACTCGAAAAGTATGACTCTTTTACTGACTTTCAAAGGTTCTAGTTTTTCTGTTTTTAGACCTTAATCCAAGCTATGAGAATATTGGTTACGAACTATCTGAACCGCCCCGATATTGTCGTATTCTCTCAGAATGTTAAGTCTCCTACAATCCCGGGGCAGTTCAGATGTCTAGAATTAGTTGAGAACTATGTTTTTACCAAGGAACGAAGTTAGTCCAAGCATAAACATAGCCAATAATCACTAAACTATCTATTTCTTCCTTAGAAACTACCTCGTTTGGGTAATCTGTATTCTTACTCTGAAGCAGCAAGCTGCCATCTGACTGACTGAATAATGTTCTTATACCAGAGAAATTATATCTTCTAATTAGATAAGTGTTGCCATCCCGAATTGTTCTTTTGCTTAAATCGACTGAGCATTGAGAACCTCGCATGATTATGGGCTCCATGCTGATGTCTTCTTGATTATAATATAATGTCTTTTCAAGTTGAGCTTTTGAGCGCTCCGCAATTTCAGAAGGTGATCTTAGTGATTTGTTCGAGTATTTAAAATTAGTTAAGTCAAAAAACTCATCTATCTCCTGTAACGTATCCCTATTTTCGTACATATCATCTATTGTTATATGTGATTCAAACCATCTCTCATATTCCTCTGCCCCATATTTCTTGTATTCCTCTACTTGTTTTTCTTGTTCAGCAGATAACTCAAATTGCTGTTCATATTCACAATGCATATGATTTTCGAACTCATCACGTAAATACCGGATGCTATATGGAAGGCTAGGGTCTAATCCTAGTTTCTTAATGTAAACTTGCCTATTGTTTTCTTCAGCTGTATTTAAATAGTCCATAGCATCATCAATATCTGCATATGAAGTATAAGGATACTCACCATTCAAGATCCAGTATTCTGGTTCATCTAAAACTTGAGAAAGACGAAGCAAGTACTCTCCACTCGGGCAGGCTTTTCCTCTAAGCCATTTCGAAACACTTGATTTTGACACACCTGTTGTTTTCACGATGTCCACTTGTCTAAGACCTTTATCATCCATACATTTCTTAATTCTAGCTGCAACTTCTTTGAGGTATTCGCTCATAAGACACTCCCTAACTGAGATATTACTAAAGTTTCCTACATGTAATTTTAACACGGGAAACTTTAGTGTGGAACTTTATTTAAGTTATGGATTGTCATCTACTAAGCCAAATAATAAAAGTTGAATAATACTCAAGAAGTGAAAAGTAAACTTATCATAGTAAGTGGCAATCGTACGGTAATACTTAATTTTGATAAATAAATTCTCACTCAGACGAGGGGCTTTATAGAGCTTTTGTCAAAATCCATTAGCCATTAGCCATTAGCCATTAGCCATTAGCCATTAGCCATTAGCCATTAGCCATTAGCCATTAGCCATTAGTTATTAGTTATTGGCTAAAACTGGTGACACTTAGATGGTATCACTGCATGACCTCATACCACTCTCTTAACCAACTACTACAACGAATATAAATCATACTAAAGTTATCGAAACGTTCGGGTAAGTTGTATTAATTGATATATATATCTTTTCATCCTCTTTTCGTTAGTCATCTTATAGAGTCGACCGTTTCCTCATGTGCTTAATTTCAAGTTATAGAAATGTAATAAATATAAGTTATATATGATTTCGCTACCTAATTGATAATATTTCATAATAACCTTGATTGTTTCTATATTCATTTAAATAATATTAATATATATTTTTATTAAATTTTAGAATTTAGGACACTTTAGCTTGATTTAATTTGTGTCCTTGGTAGACTATATCAATCGCTAATTAATAACGCTAATCAACAAACATCAAGGAATAGCTATGCTTCGTAGGAAAAACTGGTCTGATTACACTCAGTTTGAGAAAGATATGATGAAAAAAGTTGTCATTGAGGCTGATTTGGATACTCCATTTACATCGGAGTACGCAGCAGCGTATCTTGGCAAATCGACGAGTACGCTTCAATACATGCGTTGCCATCAATCTAACGCAATCATTTATAGTAAAACGGGTCATCACGTTTTGTATAGAAAAAGACACCTTGATCAATATATTGATGATTGTAAAAAGTCCTGTACGTCAAGCTAAGGCTCTCAAGGTTTTAATCGATAGGGTTAGCTAAAATTGAATATTTATATATGGGATACCTCATGACACATAGTGAAACGAACACAGAGAAAAAATCTTACACTGAGTTTGGTGTTATGCATATGATTATGCACAAATTTGGTGATTGGGAGATTGAAACTCGATATATGTCTCGTATTGAAAAAAGCTTATATTTCGATATGCGTACTATTTATTTAAAAACGGGCGAAAGTCTAACTTCTGATATTGATATGCTGTCACGGCGTTTGTCATGTCAAACCAATAGTGAAAAAAGGGCCTTAGAATTCCTTTTAAAAGATAAGTTCACATTAGATAAGCGTACCAAACGCTACAAGCATCCTGAATGGGAAGTCATTCTAAAGAACTATAAATTTAAAAACCCAAACAAAGATGTCACAAATTACATAAGTAAAAATAATAGTTTGACAGATGGTGTCACATCAAAGAAACCTTCGACAGCTGCAGAGAGACAAGCAAAATTACGTGAGGAAGGCAAAGTGATTCGTGAGCATTTGTCTTCTATAGGTATTGATTCTAAGAAGGTCAAAAGTATAACTGAATTACGAAAATTATATGATGAACATAAAAGTATAGTCGAATTGACTTCAACAAATAATAATGTCACAAGCGATGTCACGGATGGTCACAATGAGTGTCACGCGATAGTCACGCAGAAAGAAGCTATAACAAGTAATCATGAACAAGGAACAGGAACAGTCAACCAACAACCAATTGAGAAAGAGAGGGATGCACAACATCTTCCTGAAGCACCCTTTGAACTTGAAATGGTAAACGAAATACCACTAGCTGCCGATTGTGAGATACAACGAATACAAGCACAGTCATCCCAAGTAGAAAAAATTCAATATCAACAGTTAGGAAGTATCGAAAACTGGCAAGCACCAGAACTGCATATAATCCTAGAGAAGCTAAACCGTAATGGAAATGTCATTAGTATGACGGATGAACAGTTCGAAATTCATGTCGAAGAATTTAAAGTTTACTACCATGCACAGGAATCTATGGGTAAATCACTGATAACCGAACATCTTCGTATAATGAAGTTGCACCATTGGATAGAGCGTGCTTTCTCTAGCCAGAGCCGAACCAATGTTAATAAAGATTATAGCAATTCTAACAATAGTGATTACCCTTATTCAACAAGTGAAAAATCTGTTTATCATGCTAGTCACACTCATTCTGAATCTAATATTAAAAAGGATGTTAAAGTCAATGCATTTTATGCTGGATTTTGGAGAGAACCTTTGCCTAATATGACGCTCGACGAAACATTAGAGTTAGTTAATCAATGTAGGGAAGTAGGAGAGGGGGCGCATGAAACACATGATCGTTTACTTAAAAAGATAGAGAGGGTGTGAGATTTTAGCTAAACTGTTGCTGACTAGATTCAAGCTCCAGTATTAACAACACTACCTAAGAAAAGTAAAAGTTATACCTTAGCACTCTACATTATATAGGTAATAGTATATAGAGATTTTTTTGACTTATCAGAGTGAAATTGTAGTGGTCAACTAATTTAGGACACCTGATAAGAGGTTTTGATTAAAGTAACGTCTTTCTGTTTCAGCTGGTGTTAAATAATTGTTGAAAGTGTGCGGTCTCACGGTTTGATAGTAGCCCCAGATATAATCACTAATGGCACTTTTAGCCTCAGCGATATTCTCATAACCGCCCTTTGGCATCCACTCTGTTTTGAAGCTTCTAAAGAAGCGCTCAGTTGGGGCGTTATCCCAACAATTTCCACGACGGCTCATACTCTGTGTCATACCGTCGCAATCATCGATTGATTCAGCAAATTTCTTACTGGTGTAATGCGTGCCCTGATCTGAGTGAAATAACACACCACTTGGTTTGAGTCTCGTCTGATACGCCATTTTCAGAGCGTTACCTGTCAGAATACTATCGGGTGAGTCTGAGACACTAAAGCCCACCACACGACGGGCGTACAGGTCTAAAACAACGGCTAGGTAACACCAGCCGCCTTTAATGCGAATATAAGTGACATCGCCCGTCCAGACTTGGTTGGGCGCCGTTGGGCTAAATCTGCGTTTTAAAAGGTTGTCATGGGTTTTATGTTCCTGATCAGCGTGCTTGTATTTGTGGGTCTTGAGCTGGCAACTGACCAGTTTCATTTGCTTCATAATCTTGGCAGCTAAGTAACGCGTTAGCCTAATACTGTGCTCATTCCACAGGATGGCGACAATGGTGCGAGCCCCAGCTGATTGTTTGGAGTCATTGAATATTTGACGTATCAAGGCTTTGAGTTTGACACGTTCAATATCGATAGGCTTAGTCTGTGTGCCATAGTAGTAGCTGCTTTTAATGATGCCAAATAAGTCACATAGTCGGCGTTTACTGACGCTTTTGTCTTGCTCTGCAAGCTTGCTTATCAGCGATAGCCGTTCAGGCTGTCCAAGGCCAGCAGAGCAGAAGCCTTTTTTAATATGTCGCGCTCCATAGTGAGTCGCTTAACCTGCTTACGCAATTCTTGTAGCTCGCGTTGTTCATCCGTTAAAGCATTGCCGACTTTAGGTGCTTGGCCATTCGTTTCTTGTCGATACTGACTCAGCCATTTCTGCAGGGTGGATTTGCCAATGCCAAGTGAGCTTGCTACATCAGGTATTTTACGCTTATGCTCAGTCACTAAGCTGATGGCTTCAAGCTTGAATTCTCGGGTATATTGATTGCGATTGTTGGTCATACTAGTTTCCTTCTTTGGGTTATTATAACCTCTTAGAAGCTGTCCAATTTTATTATGCCACTACAAATAAATCCGTGATATACATAGATATTTCGAACACTATAACATCGATGGATCTATTACCTAATAAGATAAATTTTTAATTAACATTTGGTTAACTTTAGTAGTGACTCACTTTCAGCTATTGATAGAGATCCTTCTAAGGCTGTCAATTGAGCGTATTGATGCTTTAACTCTTTGGGGAGGACAGTTACTAATAATGGTTTCGTATAATAGATGACGTACATTGTTAGAAGTCCGTCTGATCCAATATGACCCATGCTGTCAAATCCGTAGAACCAAACTTGGGAGATTTTAATTACGCAGCCTGACGATAGTAGTCAAACCACACCTGTCTTGGCGCTCGATAGCCCAAGCCCTTTTGAATCCTAGTCTGATTATAATACAGCTCAATATACCCAATGATATCGCTAGTGGCTGCAAACCTCGTTTTATAATCTTGATGATATACTAGTTCATTCTTCAAGACGCCCCAGAAGCTTTCTATAGGTGCGTTGTCATAGCAATTACCTTTGCCGCTCATTGAGCCTGTAAACTTATGCTGCTCGATAATCTTATGGTACGCATGGCTACAATATTGGCTACCTCTATCTGAATGAACAATCAGTCCTTGAGTAGGTCGTTTGTTCTTGATTGCCATATTGAGTGCACGGCATACTAAATCAGCGGTCATGCGCTTATTAATAGCGTAGCCGACAAGCTCTTTGGTGTATAAATCTTTCACTCCAGCTAAATATAACCAGCCCTCAGCAGTCCAGATATAGGTAATGTCGCTGACCCATGCTTCGTTAGGACGCTTAGCGTCAAACCTCTGATCTAAAACATTGTCATAGACCAGCTTGTTGTGGTTTGAGTCAGTAGTGACTTTAAAGCGCTTATGACGACGGCATTTGATGCCGTGTTCCTCTTTGATGCTTCTTACCATATACAGGCTAATGTTGTGGCCTTGTTTGCTTAGATGAGCATGCAATCGATCTACGCCATAACGTTCTTTCATTTCACTGTGAGCGGCTTTAACTAGTAGCTCGCACTGATTGCGGTGTACCTGCTGTTCGCTGATGTCACGACTTAGCCAATCGTAGTAGCTTGAGGGCTTAACGCTTAATACACGGCACATAGTAGTGGTGCTAAATATCTGACGATTGTCTTTGATAAAAGCGTACTTTACGGGCTGTTTTTCGCGAAGTACGCGGTCGCCTTTTTTAGAATCTCGCGCTCCTCTTCAGCCACTTTGAGCTGACGCTTGAGCTGCTTTATTTCTTGAAGAGCACTCATAAGGTCAGGATCATATTGCTCTGTGCCAACAAGCTTGCCTTGATTGGCTTTGTTATGCCAGTTTGATAGCGTTTGCATAGCAATACCTAACTGCTTTGCAGTAGCTGAGATATTGCCATTATTATCTGCTATCTTCTTGACAGCTTCAGCTTTAAATTCGTTACTGTAGGTTCTTAATTTCTTGGTCATGGTAAACTCCTATAATTGTGCTTAGTTTACCAAGTTTAGTTGTACGGTTTCTTCAGCATAGCTCAATATTTGTCTTTACCGCGTTAAACTGGTAAAAAAATTGCTTACCCTGAAACTCCATACTAAAAAATAACTTCTCTTTATATTATTAGTCGATGAAATTGAAAGCTTGAATATCACCCCTATTCCTTATCAAGACACACTTTTTTTATCATCTCTTACATAATCATAAACAATATAATTATTAGCATAAGGGAGATAGAATTCTATAAAAACTTTATGCACCTCTGGCTTTTTAGAGATACTGCTTAGCTTGGTGCCAAAAAAGGGCACGATAGCGCCCATTGATATTGTTTTGCCAGTGCTATTACAACCGGTAATGATAGTATTACTATCTAAATTCAATAATGTGGCTGTGTCCTTTTAGGTAACTATTTAATAAGGAAACTCTTAGCAGTTTATTTTTTACTACTTTTAGTAGCTGTTTATTGGAGATTAATTCATTGCTTATACACAACATGCTTTGCAGAAAAAATACTGTCGATACCTTTATTTTCGTTTTCGCCCGTTACTAGCATAACCTATACTTCATTGTCAGGTTGTCAAATTCAACTATTTTACTCGATGCATGTACTTATAAACTAATTTAGAATATAAATTTCAGTTAGTTTGACATATAAATAATAAAAGCCATATTTCCCACAACAGCTATAAATAGTTTTTAAGATATTGCTCAACAAAAGACTGTAGTGATAGTATTGTAAACAATTAGAGCAAAATCTAATATCCAAAATTAGCCTATTCATAATACTTGTATGAAAAAACCAATTAACAATTCAAGGGGATAAAAAATTGAAAAAAATATCTTTAATTTTAGGAGTAGGGCTGCTATTAGGTAGTATAAGTGCTAATGCATCAAACTATAGAGATATAGCTGAACAGCTCATTCAAAAGCCTGGTTCTAGCTGGAAATGGTCGGATCTTGATAGCCTCAAAAATGTTACGTGGAATGAGCCATTACGAAGCTATAATCACCAAAATGTTGAGCATTATGTTCGCTTTGGTCAGGTCGCTTCTACTAACGGTAATATAGAGTGGAGTATGTTCAACGTCAGCGGCTTTAAGTCAGGACCGAAAGAGTTCCAACTACAGACTAGTGGCGAAGACATATCACCCGATGCGGTATTATCTTCAGTATTCAATACTAAGCGATTAACTGAGATCGAATCAAATTGTACAAGACAAGAGTATAATCCTCAGAAATTCTATAAATGGCAAAAAGATGGCTATAAGCCTCTCTATGCTATTAATACTAGCCACCTAACCAATTTTGGAACTATATTTGATTTGTATATTTATGAGGATTATAAGGAGATGGTAAGCAGTATTAATAGAAGTGGCGATGGACCAATGTTACGTACAGAAAATGGTAGCTCTGTTAGTAGTTGCACATTTAAATCCTAATGATGACAGTGCTATCCGAAAAAAATCTCACTCACACTAACAGTATTACCTAAGAGAATTTTTTACCTACTTAATTCGGAAATCAAAAAACAGCGCCTAACAAGGGCGCTGTTTTTACATCAGTAAACTGAGTGATTAAGAGTGGCGATTATGAGTGTGCGTAGCTTGGTACTTACTTTTCGCCTTTAGATGAGTCGCGGCTTTCTTTGACTGATGCTTTGATACCACCACTTTTTTCTTAACATGCTGATGTTTGTTATTAAATTTCACGCTAGCTTTTTGATGCTTGACTTGAGTGCCATGATGTTTAGAAACGTGCGGCGCCGCATTAGCGTGGCTGACCATTGTAAAGCAGGCAGTCAGAGCTAAGATTGAGCTGATCATTATTCTTTTCATAGTGTTCTCTCGTTTAAGTTCAAATTATTTATAAATGGTGGTTAAAAGTGTTTTACCTAGTATCACGCAAAAGTGCTATCAGAACGAGGGTATCTTGATAAAGCCCCGTGCTATCCACAACGAGAATGATAACGGGTTGTAGCGTTAAGTAGCTTGAAGAAGATTAACGAAAGGTTATGACTGTTGCTTGTACTCTGATTGTTTAAACACCTCGCCTAAAAACCTCACGACATCTATCGTCGCATAAATCACATTTACCCTTGAATTGTTCAAGCGGCTGTCCCTACAATCAAAGTCATCTTGTCCAAACATAGTTATGTGTACTTGGGTTCATCTTATCTTTTATGCCGAGTCTGCCATGTATGCGCTCATCGACTGCAACAGCTTTTATGCCAACTGTGAAAATCTCTTATCAGCTGTCCTAAATTAGTTGACCACTACACATTATCACTGGCCTTCATCCATAGAACGATATCAGAGTCTGTTTTCCAATTAAGATTAGTAAATTTAATGACAGGCTCATAATAATACCACTTAGCGTGTTTTACTTTACATTCAAAATCTTGTAGGTCACAGGTATTTAAGTCTGATAGTATTCTTGCCCCAATCTTAGGCATCAGATTGTTGTAGATATAATCACTTAATTGTGAGAATTCATTCAAGTTTTCAGTTAAAAAAGTAATTTCGTTTGCATTGATATCAGTCATTGTGTTCAAGCCTTTTAAATGTAATAGGAACTCTCTAGCAAACAAAGTCCATTTGTTATAAGGGTTGTCAAACATAGTTTTTGACAAGCGTGTTTCAATATGATCAACCAGTTCGTTGTACGATATACCGTGCCAGCCATCTTCTGCCAAATCTGCACTGACGTTCCCATTGAGGCAGAGCACAAGTTTAACAAGTGTCTTTGAAGTTGAACCTTCAGAGCCATTATTGATACGCTTATTACCAAAGGCTGTGTATTCATCAAAGGGATTGTTTTGATGATGGTAGATTTTACATTCGATTATGATGACTGCTTTCTCTGTTTCTACGAGTAAGTCAATACGCTTTCCATTTTGCGTAGAGACTTCTGTCTCTACACTCTCAAAAGTACCTAAATCGGATAGTATGTTCTTTTCAGCGACGACAGATTTTAGACCACTAAAAAAGCTGTCGCCTAAGTTATGGGACTTTGATGGATCTAAAAAGAAGCTGAGTAGCTCAGTCGTCGGGTTTTCAAAATGCCCTCGTGTGCCAACATCAAATAGATTTAACTCCTCATCCGTAAACTCTAGTCCTCTAAATTTATCTATAAGGGCTTTAAACCTGTCAAGGTCATAGGGGGCTTGCACTAATGTCATTGTAATTCCTTTTATCGGTCGTTTTTATATTGTTGGCTTAGAGCTTCCTAGAATACTCTGTAAATAATGCACAGCGCACTGTACAGCACTGTTAATGTTCACTACGACAATTAAAACCTATAACTGGCTACGCACTTCAGTTTCAAACTCATTTATTAAAGTCAGCTTATGTACCAAGCCTTCAAGTGCTATCGTTTTGTTAAATTTTTCAAACGGTGCCTTATAGCCCAAAGTAGAATCATTTCTACCAGTCTTCCATTGTTTATTACTATATTTCATTAGGTGTTTATCGGCTTTGCTTAATAAGTCTTGGTGCACGATATCAGTCACATAGTAGTTTATACAGAATGACTCGCCTGCACGTGCGTCTAAATATAGAGCGACAAACGAATTGGACTGCCATTTTTTGAAAGAAAAACGTAGAGCAGGGTACTTGTTCCAAGTGCTTAATTTAATATCTATCTTTTCATTGGGGAAAATAGTACTTAATTCTTGCAAGAGCTCTAAATGAAAGGCTTTAATGGTTTTGTCTTTTAAGCGCTCAGCTTGATGAATTTCTCTTAAGTTTTCCAAAATGTAATCTGTAGTCTCAGGAGAAATGGTTGAACCGGACATAATACCTTCTAAATGTAGTATAAATTCACGAAGCAAGACCAACCACTTATTAATTGGTTGAGTAATAAAGGCTTGTGCTAGTTTCTCTCTAACACTATCCAGTAATGCAGGGTAGCTTAAACCGAGCCAGCCTGTAGGTGCATTACCCTTTGGCGATAGCACCACAAAAATAGGGTGTTTGCCTTGGTAATGTTCTTCTCTATGAATGTGCTGTTGGTAGCTTTTAAACGGGTTGTTTAGTTTATGAAAAACCTTGTTTTCGATTACCATGACCCAGTCATTACTCTCTAACAGGATATCAATATACTTGCCATCCTCCGTGAAGACCTCTCGTTCTGGCTCAGCAATGAGGGATACATCGTCGAAAGTTAGGGCTTCTTCCTGATTACAGTTGCCTAATGAGTCGAATATAGCCTCCATCATCAGGTTGCCTAAGCCATGTGCACCTTCACTATCACAAAAGAAAGCTAGCACATCTGAAGTTGGATTTTCGTAGTAACCACGGCTACCAATACTGAATATTGTGGCTTCAGGCGTTTCTGGGATTGGCAAGGTCTTAATGTGTTCTATTAATTGCTTCAACTGAATAATATCCATTCATTTACCTTAATTCTTTTCTTACCTGTTAATAATTGCTGCTGCGCAATAGAGCCCCGACTTTCACAAAGCCACCTGTCAAATATCATTATTATCAATTTGTAGTGGAAGCATTGTGAATGCTGCCTTAGAGATTTTATCAGTATAGTGTGTTCATATTTTGGTTGATAGTTTATATCTATAAATGCTATCTGTAGACCCGTAATATTGTAGGTAATGGCATCTAGTAATACTTAACTCATAGATATAAATTAATTCCGTAGAAGTTTATCACTTCAAAACCACCTTGCCAGCCGCACCATCCATTCGATAGTTTTTAATGTCCCCGGCGATAACAAGATTAATAGCTTTTTCGATCTCATCAAGGGGAATGTTGAACCATTCAGTCGCCTTGTAAAGGTTATCGTTTGCTGCTTTTGAAGATACCTTGACTCTTTGATCATAGAAGAAAGCATGCAGTACACCTTCCACACTACGCGCATTGGCATCATAAACTTGCCACTCAGCAATGATATCTACGGGCTGTTGCAAGAAAGCAGTATCTCTAATCGAATACTTGGTACGCGCCTCTCCTGTAAGGGTAGAGAAACCTACTTTATGCAGGTGCTTATAGTGGGCTAAGTTGCTTGGGGTATCAGTTAGCTTGGCTACATAAATGACACCAGTAAGTTGCCGATTGTCTCCAAAGTTTTTGGCGAGCTCATCATCCATCCAGTCAGGATCAGTAATTAATAGCTGGTAGCTGTTTTCATATTTATACTGAGCGGTAGCCAATGAATGAGTGAGCATATTCGACTCTGTACCATTAGAGAATATTAAGCGAAGTCTCTCTTGGCTACGGGCATTCTTTCTAGCCTCTGCTTTATAGATATTAGCCACATAGCAAAGCATGCCATTTAAAACAAAGACACTGCCGATGTTGATTGCTTTCACCGATGAAAAATTGGTTTTAGTAAAAGCACCCGTTTGAATGGCTTTAGATATGCGCTCAAAGGTTGCTTCAAACTTATAAAAATCCTTACATTCAAAGCGAGTTGCTATATCTTCGTCATTGTATTGATCATAGCTGGCACGTGTATTGCTCTGACTGTCACTGACTAAAATTTCAGAATGGATGTTGTCAAAAATCCCTAGGTCATCACTGTCGAAAATATCATCTAAACTATTAATAACAGTTGGCTCGCTAACAGGCACGGTTACCGGCTCAGCTTCTTTAGTGCTATCGCTGATTGCCTTTTCAGACCCATCATCCTTATTACTCATACTTTTTTCTGAGAGTGTCGGTTTGTCGTCAGATAGGGTAGAAGTAGTACTTTGCGTAGCCAATAAACCATGCTTATCTAAAGCTAGCAATTCTTGCGAGTTTGCGTGGTTGATTTGTATGGTAGCTAAGAGGCGAGCATTTATCTTTTCATTAATATCGCTAGCACTGCTACTGGGTATGCGTCCATGTTGATCGATAAAAAGATTGATAGTGTCAAACTGCTGCGCTAAAACGCTGTTATTCGCCGAGCTTTTGGTAGCAGGCTTTATATCATCTAATAAACCGGTACTGTCATTAGAAAAAATATCTTCTAGCGTTTTGTACTCACGACTTTGATAGATCTCATCGAGTTTAACCATGACTATTGGCTTCTCGCTTAGCTTTTTGGTTTCTAACATAAGAGATAACTTCAGTCATACGCCGCTCGATAGCATCTTCTGAGTTTCTATTAGGCTGACGACCTTTATTCTTTATAAACGCAACTATCTTTGGCCACATTAGTACCGCTTCTGCCTCAGTTACGGTAGAACGGCTGGCATGCACGACGTCATTGATAGTTTGCAAGACTTCTTTGTCGACTGTCCTAGAGAGAACTTCATACGCATCATGAAAGGGGTTGACTGATTTGACAAGATCGATGGGAAGGTTGTTCACATTGACAAACTTACTGCCAACCTTTACAAAGCCATTGCTAGGGTTTGAGTCATTGCTACTGCTTGATTTGGTTTTAGGGTTATATATTTTTGCGTCAGCTGGCAGGTGGCGCTCTTTAATAATGTCGTTTTCATTGAGCTGACTTTTTCGTTCAGCATTTAGAGTAGTGATATCTACATACTCAGTGCCTTGCTTAATGAAACAGCGTTCATTTTCGATGATGGCATCTTCAGGAATATCCTTACCTTCAACCACGCCGCCTTGACGATTGATGGCCATATACTGCATGACGCCCTCTTGTACTTGCCGTACTTCATTGGCATCTAGCGTTGGGTATTTACTACGAATAATACTTGGGATGACGGTATCTGATACCGCTTCGGTCTCGACGTTATTGGTTTCGGCGGCAATATACTTTTTGACCGTCTCAGTGTTTTGAGTGAGCTGAGCCAATATCTCATCACGGTCTTGGTTAAGTATCTTCATGACTCGATCAGAGGGCGGGTTGGCGCTGTCATCAATGATAACGGTACCTGCCGGCAAGTCCTGCGTCCCTAATATGTCTATCTCACTGCGGCGTTTAAAGTTGATGTTAGGTTTGAGCACTTGCTCCATCAGTAGCGATAAAGTAATAGCCTTTAATAAGTCATTAACAGAACTTGTCACTTCAGACTTATCCGCTTCGGGCTCAGCGATTAGGTTGGTAAATTGAGCATGGTGTTTGCCCGCGCTATCGCGTGTTGAGCGTCCAATAATCTGCACCACCTCGGTCAGAGAACCGCGATAACCAATGGTTAATACGTGCTCACAATACTCCCAGTCGAAGCCTTCTTTTGCCATCCCAAGAGCAACGATGATATCCATCTGGTCGCGAGAGGTAATATCCGCTAAGTAAGCTTGCGTATTCACTCGTATGGCGTCATCAGTGACTAGGTCTGCGAGTAGTAAGCGTCTGCCATCATGCGTACGTATGGTAATAACGCCAGTATTCTCATCACGAGATTCACTTTCACCGATAATATCTATAATACGACCAACAGTCTCATACTTGTCTGTCTCAGCGGTTAGGCTATTGACGTTAGGGATGTGAATGATGGTCTTTTTACTGGTATCTAAGCATTCATCTAAGGCATCAAAAAATGACTTCTTATAAAAGTGATAGCCGAGTCCTAATGATTTTAGGTGCTCATAACCATTCAGCTGTTCGTAATAAGTGTAAGTTACCTTATCGAACTTTTCTTCATCGCTATCTGACAAGATAGGCACTGAGTCACCACGGAAATAAGAACCCGTCATTGCCACAATATGCGCGCTAGTCTGCGTCATAATGCTATCGAGTATGGCTCCCAAGCGGTTAGAGTCATCTGCTGATACATGATGGAATTCATCAATACCAATAAGAACGTCGTTAAATAGCTCAATACTGCCGCCATCTTCGATGACCTTATCAAAGCCATATCTAAAACTGTGATGGGTACAGACTAATACTTGGGGTAGGGCGTCATCATCGCTATTCCCGTTGATAAACTCTGAAAAGATAGCGGTCTTGCGATTATCACTTTGAGCGAGACTTAAGCATAAATTATAGCGGTCTGCTACCTCCCAATCGGCAAAAAAACCATAGTCGCTAAGCGCTGTTGATCTAAAGGATTTACCAATACTCATCTCTGGGACGGCAATGATTACTTTTTTGACACCTTGGTTGATAAGCTTATCCAATGCCAAAAACATCATGGCGCGTGACTTACCAGAGGCGGGTGGCGACTTAATAAGCAAATACTGGCTATGACGCTTCTCGAAGGCACGTGCTTGCATTTCCCGCATGCCCATCGAATTATGTGTCTTGCTTTGACCAGTGCGGGCGTAAGTTTGATTTAATATATTAACCGTTTTGCTCATTGCTAATCCTTAAAAATATAAATCTTCACATCTGTTTGATTAGTTAAAAACTAATCACCATCGCAAATGATTGTTTTATTGCTAGGATTATATTTGGCACCATTAGTGTAAACTTTACCTGGTTCACCCCAATGCGGTTCGTATTGACGAGTACGGAAATTAGAAAATACTGTAGCCATGTTAGCACTGCTATCAAAGTTTAGGACTTGTTGCGAGCCTTCAGTTCCAGAGGTAAATTGAAAAGAGAAAGTGTCCAAAGGCTGACCTCTGTATTTAACCGTATCTTTGAATATCACGGTATAAGTAATATCAAAATTGTCTGGAGTTGATACAACAACGTCTTTGATTAAGTTGTGATATCCAGAAGGCCATTGATTTTTTGGTTTGACGATATATTTAACATTCGACGCTCTAGGGTCAGTTGGCCTAACGTCAACTGTCTGCACAAAGCTGTCTGTAAACTGACTATAGTTACTTCTTATTTTTTGATATGTGGCATTACTGTCGCCCATGCACCCGTCTTCCATCCAACCAAATAAATTATACATATCACTATTCGGCATCGTTCTTGATTGCGTGCCTGAGTTTTGGTTTCCAGCTTGGCTTATCCCTTCTTGAATGCCGTTTACGGTACCAGTTACAACAGAGTTTACAGTTTGACTTACTGCACTGCCAAGTGCTGATGTTTCAGCGCAGCCACTTAAGAATAAAGTAGCGCCGATAGCCACGGTCAATGGAAGTCTGATACTCATTTTTCAAATCCTTTTGGATAGTTTTAGGTTGGTTTCGTTAACTATTATTAAGTGCTCACTACTAAAGACAATTCATAAAAAGAATTGTTTTTAGCGTTGGAGTTTCACTTGCTTTTTTACTCTGCTTTTAGCCTCTACAGGCTGATTTATCATAACAATAGTGCAAAATTAGTAATAGCAAGTCAGCGTATTATTATTACGATCAAACTCAGCTTTTGAATCATACAAACCGTCACTCATATAGTCTGATGACCGACGTGTCTTGAAGTGTTTCCAAACACTTTGCATGTCTGCGTTTTTAGCAAACTTTAGAACGTATTCGCCACCTTCTGACTCAGGTCTAAATTTATAATGATACTCTGCTAGAGGCTGTTCGCGATATTTGACCCCATTTGCAAATTTAATATGATATTCCGTATATTCATTACTGGTCTGAATGCTCACATCCTTCATCAGTGGGCTATAGCCAGGGGCCCATTGAGACCGTGGAGCTATAGAAAACTCATAAATCTCATCATTTTTATTTGGTTCTGCAAGCGTCTTCATTTTCATTGTTTTGCTAATGAACTTATTATGATTTTCATTGATAGAACTATAAATGGGTCCATCTCCGATACAGCCATCCTCCATCCAAGCAAACATTATGAACATATCGCCTTCAGGAAGGTCTTGACCATTTTTACCTTTTAGCGATATGAGCTCGCTTTGTGGCGCGGCTGATGCTTGACCCATAGAAAGTACGAGTAGGGCAGTAAAGGCTACGCTTGGTAAGATTTTGAAAATCATAATAGAACGCTCTTTATAAGGGGTTTAATATTGTTTTGGTATGGATGCTGATGCCAAATAAGCTACTTAGCTTTCTTTTTACTTTTACTTTGTTCTTCCGCTTCTATAAGCTGCTCATAACGTGCCAGCAAATGCGCCAAGCGCTCTTCGGTATTGGCAAATCCTTGCGGACGATACAGCTTGTCCACCGCATCATCGAGCGTGCTGTGCGCTTGTTTTAAGTCGTCAGGCATCTTATCGGGATCGTATAGCTCTGCTAAAGTCATGCCAGCATTGCTGGCGCGGGCGAGTAGAATTTCTTCTGCGAGATTTTCAATGTTCTTTTTCTGATCGTCAGTTACATCAGGAAATGGGAAGGTGTTGTATACAATAGTACCTGAATAGCGATAATCACTCTTTAGACGACCAGCAACTAAGCGCATCCAGTCATTATGGATAACAGAGGATAAAATACCAAATTCATAAAGCGTTCCTTTTGGGATCATTTGATTAGCATCAGAAGATATAATGTCATAATCAAAAAATCCCATTGGAACATACTGACGACGTTCTGACGAAACTCTAGGAATAAGAATGTAATTACCTGATTTAGGTTGAGCAATCTGGCGAAATAGATGAGGGTATTTAGCATAGTCTCTAGTGGCTTGCGCATCACTTTCGGCTCTCTTTTGCTTCACACCTTCAAGCCTTTCTTTTATCAGAGGGTACTTCACCAACTCATCTAAATCAGCTTCTTCGAACCATAAACACCATCGTTGTTCACTATGAAGAAACTCTTTAGCACCTAATATAGGTTTTATAAATTGTGTAGCAAAAGGCTCATTATGCTCAAGGTATTTTTTTTCTTCTTGATTTAAAAATAAAAAACCACCATCAGTAGGCTTATTACCGAATATCATTTTAGTTCTTGGTTGTATGGGCTTCTTTAAAGCTTCTACAGTAATATTGCTTCCTGATACGAGGTATGGGCTAATATTTTCTACTTTCTCACTATGCCATGACTTATTAACAAGCTTGTATATAGTTTTATTTTTACTATCTTGAGCAGAAAGACCAATAATAATGACATGCACACCTGCATTATGTTTAGCATTGTTAGACCATGGAAACGTCTGGTAAGCAAAGTGAATATGAATACCTAATTTGAAAATATCAGGGAATAACATTGCTACTTGTTCACCTTGAGCAATCGAGTTGGTCGATACCAAGGCAAGTTCAGCGTTAGAGTTAGCAATATATTGTGAACCTTTCCAAAACCAAGAGGATACATAATCTAAATACTTTAGCGTTTTTTTGCCAAAAACGATTTTCATATCTTCAGATTGTTCATCAGTTCTATTGGTTGTGCCACCAAACGGAGGATTACCAATGATATAAATCTCATCGCTGCCATTATTTGGACAGACCTCGTTCCAGTCGATACGTAAGCTATTGCCATAAACAATATGGCCACTATCTTTAAGTGGCAGCATAGGCTGAGATGCACCGAACTCTTGCTCAAATAACACATTCATTTGGTGTTCAGCGAGCCAGAGTGACAAACGCGCTATTTGACTGGCAAAGTCGTCATATTCGATACCGTATAAATTATCTAAGCTGACCACACTATCAAAGCCTAAACCCAACAGATTGTCTTTAGAGCCTATTAAATCGCGTTGTGCCTTTAATACATCAATCTCTAGTTTACGTAGCTCTTTATACGCAATGATCAAAAAGTTACCTGAACCACAATACACATTACATTAGCAGGTGATGACATGACATAAACCCATGAAAACTCTTACGCATAGAGAATAAAAAAATGTCACCACTAATTGAATTTAAGTGATGACATTTTATATTTTATGTCACTAGCTGATTCAATAAAAATATCATAGAGATTAGTTTGTGTAAAATATAGATTTGAGCCTAATCCATCGCCTTAACCTTACTCTCGATAAAATCAATTTTAAATTGATCTAAGCCGTATTTTGCCTATAGCTGTTGGTTAATCTCAGAGATAGATTTGGACCAATCAATATCAGAATTAGAAGTAAAGTCTTGAAGTAGAATGTAAGCCAACCCTTCCTTCACTATGGCATGTTGTGTCCTTGTACTCCCCATTTGGTTTGTTTTTTAAGGGTGACAACTATCTTGCCATAGGTGGGGGTATAGTGAAAACTACCTTGAAAAACTCCGATGTTGACTTAATCATTTATAGCTTTAACTCTTTTATCAATATATTCCCAGTCGCTTGGACTTATATTCCACATTTTTCTCAAAATATCATCATTAATGGGTTTACAAAAATCAGATAGATTAGGTACAAACCTAAAATTCTTTTTATTAACATCCTGAGAAATTAAAGTTAATAAAATTAAAAATCTAACAGTTTTGGTAAAGAGATAATTCCTAAAATTCTCTGCCTCTTCTCTAGAATCGAATGATGATGCAACTATATATGATTCTGTGCATATCTCTCCAGGTCGAGCTATTAATACATTTTTTTCATGGTAGATTTTTATAGGTTTAGTAAAATCCGTTTGACCTGCAATTGGAGCTTTGGGGATTAGGACTTTCCACTTATTAATTATTTCATTTTTATCTTTTATGTCATTAGGGTCTGCATAACTGAGTCCAATCTTTTGCTTAAACCAACATGGGATTCCTTTATTTTTTGGTAAATAATTAGTTGGTATATCAAAAGGTCTAATAGAACCAACAACATCTATTAAACTACCATAGCTCTTATAATCACTACTTTTTAGAATTTTTCTTAAAATGTTTAGTGCTTGATTATCCCTAACAAATATATCAAATTCATCTAAATTCCTATAAGCTACTTCATTATCTCTGCTACTAACAACTTTACATTGTCCATTATAGTTTTTATCCCAAAGAAAGTAACAAACCCCTCCTGCTATATCTACACCTGGAAAAACCTTTGATGCCGACTCAAAATCATATAACTCTTTAAACCTTTTGTCTTTCAGAACATTTTTTCTAAAATCATCTAAACCAAATCCACCTGAATACCATCTTGCAGGCATAATCATAACCAAATAATTTGGTTGTAAACTTATTGCAATTTCCACAAACTTTTGATACACAGGGGTAGCTTGTCTTCCCGAACCGTTAGTATCAATTTGGTAAGGAGGATTACCAACAATTACATCAAATTTCATTATTTATTCTCCACAGGCTGGCTAACACCAAATATTTTATCGCATTTTGCTTCAAAACTTATCTCAGTCTCACCTTTGGCATACGGAATCGTATCCAATAACACAATATGCGACTGGTCAATATTTTTTGCCTTCTCATCAAATCCGAACACAAAATTACGGGCAATATTAAAAATAATTTCTGACGGAGCAAAACCATAAACTTGATGCTCCAAAATATGTTTAAGCCTTACATCGGGGTCGGGTATCTCATCAGCTAGCCCTACATACAGCCGTTTGACAATTTCTGTCAAATACAAGCCCGATTTAACGTATAAGTCCGCAAATGTCTTTTTCGACTGGGTAAAGATTTGCGGGTCTTCAGCTTCTAATTTATCAATCATCATTTTCACCACCCGTTTTGGGGTGTAAATCTGACTTGTTTCCTGCGGTGGGATATAGTCAAAAATATCCTCTTCTTGACTATCATCAAAATAATTGGCAAGTTGGGTTCGTTTTTTTAAAAACTCTTGCACAGACTCATCAAATACCGTTTCATCAAAAAAGTTAAATTTATCACGCAGGGTTCTAAATTGATCTAAGGTGATGCCAGTCACTTCTTTAAAAACATTGTCGCTGATACGCTTATCAAAATTATTAAGCACGGTGTCAGCATCACCATAGGCCATCAAAAATGAAGGTATGGTACGAGCAAAGCCACGCAAACGGGCACGTACATCATCTTCAACAGTATTTTTCTTGTTGTCTTCTGCTTTTTGTAAAATAGCTTGATTAGACGCTTGTACTTGCTCTTGTGTCTTAGCCGCAATCTTAGCCGCAACCTCTTTTTGATAGTCTTCTTGGATTTGCTTTTGCTTAATTTCATAAGTAGCTTTGGCTTCAGATATTTTGGCTTCATCAAGATGGGCTTGTGTTACCTCTTTCTTGTATTCAATTTCCGCCTCTTTTTGTTTAATACCAGTCTGTTTTTGTGTAATCTCAACCTCACGCGCCACTGCTTTGGCTGCATTTTTTACAATATTTTCGGCAAATTTTTGGTTGACCTCATTATCTTTAGCAGCCTCTCTAATACCTTGTTCCACATTTTCTATAAAGCTTTTTTCGATTGCCTTTGCATGGTTATCTTGGGATTGTTCACTAAAGGCCTCTACTGTTCTTTGGATATTGGCATACGTCTTTTCACCAAAGCGTGCTTCGGTTTCCGAGATTACAATATCTTCATCGACTTGAGCCTCACCTTCGCTATCAACCTTAACATCTTGCGTATCAATAGGGTCTTGAGTTTTTTGCGGAACAGTTTTACCAACCTCTACTGGATTAAGATTTTCGAGGATTTCTCGTACTTCTTGTGACGCAAAAATACCTGAAACATTCTTAAACAGTAGGTTTGACATAAAGCCACGGCGTACTACTTCTTGAGCCTTGATGGCTTTTGGTATGGTCAATACTTGAGTAGCATCAAGCTCAATCATTTTACCCTCGCTATCTTCTGCGATAACTGGGAAGAAATTTAGAAGATGCTTAATATTCTCTTTGCGATCATCACTTGTACCGCCACCGTTTGCCGTCCTTCGAGACAAATCGTTAGCAAACTCTTCGTAAATGATTAACGTGCGTTCAGGTGCAAAATCAAAAACATAAGCATTATCCTTTTGATATACTTGACCATTGACCTGATATTCCCACGGGTTTTGTGCTCGGAAGGCAGCTTGCATATAAAGACTGGGTGATTTGACGTTTGATAACATTAATACCGCTGTCCACTCAGGAATAGTGATGCCAGTGGTTAGCTGACCCACAGATAATGTAATGGTCTTATCATGTGTTTTAACAGCTTTTTTTACTCGAACAAGCGATTTATCATTATTGATCACATCGCTATCATGACCTTGACCATCACCTGCGGCAAGTATGATCTCGTAGTTCTCAAAGACAGGATGCTCTTTTAATAGCTTTTCTAAGGCTTTGGCACTGGCGACACGGTTTAATAGCCAAAAGGTGTGTTTAAGCTCATCACGCAATGCTTTGGTTGAAAATGGATACTTCTCATTACGAGATGATGATAATGAGTCTAGCCATTTTTTTACATCTGCCTCATGGACAAACTTACCATTGTCTTTTGTTTCAAAGAACTCATTAAGATCAAAAGCATAATCAATACTTTCACCCTCTATTTTTGCACCTTTATTTACTTCATCAGTGATGGCTTGACTCATTTGATAAGAAAACAAATTTAAACGAGGCAGTTTTTCATAGGGATTGTGTTCATCTGGATTGTCCCAATTGACTTTAGCCTGCTGTTCGTCTGCATAACTCCAATTGTAAATCTCGTCTTCACTAAACGTACCAGCAGCAACGGCTTTAAAAGGTGTGCCAGATAAATGTAGAGTAAAATTACGTTTAATATTTTCAAAGGCTAAATCAGTCTTAAGGGTGTCTACCCCCTCATGAGCCTCATCAATGACTAACATATCCCATGTCATGTCTTTGACCCAGCTAAGCTTATTGTAATTACCACCAAAACTAATCGCACCCTTCAAATCTTGTAGAGATATAAAGGCGATCATGCTTTTTTTGCCCGTAGCTGTCTGCGATAAAAATTCCTCTCTTGTCATGACAGGACGTTCACTTAACGAGTCACTGGTAGAGACAAACGCAAAGTCAGTTTGCCACGCAATGAACTTCTCAAAATCATCAAACCAAGAGTTAGCAATACTTGGCCTGTTTGTCACAATGAGTACTTTAGTCGCATCAATCTGTCGAGCTAAGTCATAGGTTGTTAGCGTCTTACCAAATCGTGGTTTAGCGTTCCATAGGAACTCACCTTTGGGATTAGATTTTATATGATGCAGAGTTTGAGTAGCAGCAGCAGCTTGTTCATCTCTAAGTTGATACTGAGCCTTTTCTTTAGCTTGATTATAAGAGTTTTCTAAAAAGCTTTTATAATCAGCATAAGATCTTTGTTTCAAGTTATGCTCATAAAAAAACCACTCAGAGTTTCCTAAACGCTTAATCTGCTTATGTTTGACTAGGTAATTATGAAGCTTTTTATCTGTGAACCGCTCACCTGACTCAAGAAAACTTGCAGGTGCGTCCCATAACTTTTCGTAGGTAAGGCGTGCTGTGTAGGTTTGTTCTTTAATGCGCTCATCGACACTTTCACGCTCGGTATAACCTATTTTTACCCAGCCATCTCTATCTTGCACTTGTGGTAGGGTATAAGCATAAATTTGTGGATAGATAGGTTTTGCAGTTTTTATTTTGGGGGAGTTACTCATTATTACCTTAATCCTTTGTCAAAGAGTTCCATCTTGTTTTTGTCCCAGTTCATTATTCTGACACGTTTGCCTGCTTTTCTCTGGCTTTTGTCATCAGAAATGTTGTCATCGAAAAGTTTTAACTGACTCTTAATAGGTCTTTTACGTATATCCGATAACGGAATGATATATTTCAAGCCATCCATCTGAAATAGATTGTAGCTAATAATATTGGCTATAGTAGCGAAGTGTTCATGCTTTGGTTTATCTTGCCACTTAGCCACATGATAATCGTAGTAAGTATAGAGTAGGTTTTCTCGTGCTAATAGCAGTGAATCACCGTTCCATTCAAAACCATAACTGGCTTTATATGCTTTCTCTACCAATTGTTGCCATTCAGATTTTTCATCCACATGCGCATTGATACGTGCCAATTTACGATCAACAAAGCCTACACGCTCTGATAAGGGCAATATATTGCCTGTCTCCATGTCATAACGTGTTGCCATATATGGCGCTTCACCACAGGTAATTTCTAGCCATTTACGGTTTATATAGGTTTGTAAGTCATCCTCACGGTAACTAGCATCGATCACATCATTTTGTTGTTTAACGACCCATGTAGGGGTAAATACCTCTGCTTTTGATTTGGTTCGCTCTTTTTGCACATATTGGGACTTTAAAGCACGAGGTATGATGATATGCCCCATGTGACCTGTTATCAATTTAGGTTTAATTTGATGCGAGACAGTATAGTATCTACCATATTGTATATAGTTCTCGTTTGCCCAGATGATATTTCTTATCTTTGTTGGTGTTGACGTGGTGCGGTCAATCAATAATGTATCAAGTATGGCTGGCATCTGTTCGCGAATGTCATTTTCAGAGATGTCAGCAGAACTAAATTGTACTTTAGTTCCTTTATCCTGATTTATATCTTTAGCTTTGAGACTGTAGAGGCTTTGACCAAAAAGACCAGCGCCTTCTGAATGTGTCATATATCTTCTATACTCATTGTTAATACTTAAATTCATAATGTTTTGCTAATCCGTTTTAATATACTACTTTTGAGTGCAAAGTATCTTAACCAGCTATGGCATTTTTGTTGCTTCAATGGCTGGCAATCTTGATTTTAACCTCTCATTCTCTAACGTCAGCTCTATTATCATTCTTTCGGCTTCCATTAGTTTCGATAAGGCTATATCGTTTTGCGCTTTTATGTCGTCAAGCTGTTGTTTTAAGCTCCTATTTTTTGCTGTTTTGGCAAGACTTTTTTGTCTAGTTGATTGTTGAGACGAGTTATCTTTATTTTCATCAATCCAAGATTGAATCTTATCAACCAAATCAGGGTATCGAGATCGGCGGAGAGCAGAGGGGTTGACTCCAGCCTCTTTAGCAACGTTATTTTGGGTCACAGGCGTCCCTTTAGGTAATAACTCAGGCTTACCTACCTTAAGACGCTCGAAAGCCTCTATAAACCGAATTTCGGCTCTTCCTGGCTGTTTATCTTTCGTATTAGATTTGGACTGTATTGATGACATTTATTGCCCTCTTTGCTGATTCTAGCTGTGCTTTTAATGACTGATATAATGGTGCCCCATCATCCGTATTAATTAACTGTATTTGTAAGTTGTCTTTAAGCTGATTAATCATAGGTAGCTTGTTCTTGTCTACAATCACAGATTCACAAGGGGAGAGATTGTCAAATCCCATACAAGAGCTAATATTGCTAATACCTCCATAGGGACACGGAGGACCTTGATTTGCACAACCTCCTAAAAAGGTTTCACGATAGCTTATTTTGCCCTTTTTAGCTGATTCAATAAGCTGCTTGTGATCCTTTTCAGTTATTTCAGATAGTATCTGTGCTTTTCTTTTATCGCCATGCGGAGAAATATGATTATCAGACTGCAACTCCTTAAATTCTCTTGCAAGCGTTTCATACATTTCTCGTAGGTATAGATTACGAACCTCGCTACTTAATGGAGCTTTAAGCTTATAATAATTTTGTCCATAATACCTGCTCATAACAAGGCTAGCGTGTTTTAGCTGATACTGTAATGAGAACTCTGATACAAGACCACTCGCTAACATGTTAACCGCACCAGTACGCCTTAATTGATGCCATGCGATAGGCCATACTTTACCTAAATTATATAATTTTGGATCTAGATTGGCAGTTAAGCGATGCGCAATTTCAAGATCATTTTTAGTAATAATCATTGTGTTTGCATCAAATAGTTTGGGGTAATTTGTATAAACTTCTCTATATGTTCTTGGTGTTATGTATTCGGTACTGACATCTAGAAAATGCATTCTCCACGGTTCATAACAATGGCACTGTAGCGTAGGATTTTTTAAAAATTCTTCTTTAAGCTTTAAATCTGAATCGTGCTTTGCAGCAAGAAGTCTGAGTTTTGTTATATGCTTCATTGATTCAACAGCAGTCTTGACTAAGGGCGAGACAATCCACCTTGCTTGTTGATCCTTAATTGTTTTAGTCGTTACACCTTTAATTAGGCATATTTCACTCCCTGTTTCATCTACTTCAACCTCGAAACAGTCAGCTCTTAAACGGCTACATTCACTAATGCGCATTAATGAGAAGTTAACTATATATGCAGTACCACAGAGATTGATAAGATTCATATAATTAGATAAAGTGTTTAGGTTGCAATTATGATTAACCACTACCCATTTTTCTAAAATATGATAAACACCAAATTCTGTTGCGAGATCTTTAATGCATTGCTTTGTGGTCACAATGCTTTTTTTGGATTTCTTAATAGATTTAAATTCTTCTCTGTTGGACTCAAGAAAAATAGAGCTGTTTGATGCGGATTTAGATTTGTAGGCTGATAAACAGTGTTTAAAGAGTTCTTCAAACTTTTCTTTGTTTTCTAAGTATTCATCCAAACATTCTTTTAATCGAAGTAATTGATAGCTCCAAATCCGAGGTGGTATATAGGCGGTTTGAGTTGAATCATCAAATTTTAGATTCTCGGTGAAAACCTTCATTCCATCCTTGTCGAGAATTTTAAACCCCAACTTATCTGAATTAAAGCTTATGTCGTGAAGGTATGTGAGTAGATGTTGGTGGCTAAATTTACCGTTTAGAGCTATCTCCTTAATAATTTCAGGATATTGAGATAGTTCTGAGACACATAAATTATGTTTCGAGCAAATGACGAAAATTGGCTTAATAGTTTCAAATTTCGTTACTATTGTTCTTGAAGTGACGGGCACTCCTGGTCCCCAAATCCACCAAGCCACAATTAGTCTTAGTAAATCAGCATTCTCTCTACTTACTTTATAACCATTTCCTGGACCATCCCCAAAATAGATTTTTAGCACGCTTCCATGCCACGGTGAAAAATCCCATCTAACGTCACCATACCTAGAAATCACCTTGCCATCCGAATCTATAATGACTGGAAAGCCATACTCTGGAGGCCATGTGTTGGGTCGAAAATTAAGCGCATCAGAGTTTACTGAAGTATCTAAGATCGATAACCCTGGCAGGTTTGGCAAAGTCATTTCATCTCCTCAAGTAAGTTAATAAACCCACTCCACTGCGGATGATAGTTCCCAGCCCTGATAGAGTCACGAGCATCAACGACCCACTGGTCCCTGATGCTACTGCTTTTAGCTATAGCTTCAAGCTTAAGATTAAGTCTATCAATAACTAAACAGGCTGGGTGTGTATAGTTTTTATTAGAGGGTTTGTATTCTCCAAGCTCAATTTTCTTGATTTTCAGGTGCGATGCAAGCTTCCAACAATAATCATAGCTCATAATATCTTTATGGTGCGTGCAAAAAATACATCCTTCAGGACTGATGCAATCAGGAATAGGGGCATCTTTAGAAGCTTGAGAAATACTTTGAGGGTGAGCTTGACCTACGCAAACACCAGGTCCTGGAGCAGCTAAAGAAGGGTCATAATTATCATGAAAATTTATTATTTCATTAGTAGCACGTTGGTGGTGGGGCCGTAGGTAATCACGTACTAAAACATCGGCTGTATGCCCCATCTGACTCGCAGTCAGCGAGATGTCATCTGTATGTCTTATTAACCAATTAACTCGTGTGTTGCGCAACTCAGATGGGTTTATAAATATTAAATCGTTTTTTTTGAACAGTTTTTTTACAGAGCTAAGTGTCGTTCGAGAAGCGGTGGATCGCACCATACCTCTACTTAGAAGTGGAAAAAGCCTGTCGTCAAGACTCTTAAGTCCAGTATCATTAAGCCATTTCAGATAGTTTTGAAGATGCTCTCTGTATGTGTTGTAACAACTGAAGATTGACTCTCCTTGTCTACGTCCTTTGTATACTCGAAAAACATCATAATCTTCACCATTGGTTTGCCATCTGTAGTCCTCAGATTTAAGCAAAACGGCTTGGGCTAAATTCATGCCAGTTTGAGCTAAGAAAACAAGAAGCTCAGCTTCGATACGAAGGTTAAGAATATTAGATCTTTTATTAACCTCAAATAAGCTTACACCCTCTGGCAGTGCTTGCCTTGCGAGTATGGCTGTTCTTTTTACCGCAGGGTTTTCAATCGTAGACACATCTAAATCTGGATCTATTAAATTGCCAGCAATTGTAACTACCTGCTCTTCGTTCAGTTTGATTTTGATCGGAACGGGGCCACGTACAGTAGCTAGGTCAAGACTCTGGCACATTGTTGTCAAGATCCTACCAAACTGGAAAGTGTTGGCTAAATTTTGTTTATCAGATTGTGTGCCTAATACAGGTTTGTTTTTATTAGGTCTAGATAATCTTGTATTGAGCATCAAACTATGACCAGGTTTAGAGCCTGGAAGACTTAGTGTTTTAGCAATAATATTTGCAATCATTGATGCTGTTTTATAAGCTGTGAAGTGGCTCAAATCTTTTTTTTGATTTACTCTAGTGAGCAAATATTCTGTCCAGATCTTAAAAGATGATACTATTTCTTCTTCCGTACAAGGTAGGTTATTTTTATCAATCGCAGCAAAGAATTTCCAAACTTGCTCTAGATATGTCTTTATAGTTCTATGAGAGCTGCCTGATATTAAAAGACCCATTAGCATGTCATAAAGCTTCATAACGAGTGTAGCTCTTTCTGGTAGTATATTGCCAAAATCACCGTTATCTATGCGTTTCATAACCTTGTCTCGCCTGACAGACGTGGCATTTTTATACAAAAGAACTTTTAAATCCCATGCAGTTTCATGAGTACCCATCATTAAGCCTTTGATTGTCAGGTCTTTATTAATCATTGGTGATATTCCTACTTAACCCCATAAACGCCTCAGTGAAGGCGTCTGATGCCTCCTTCATTGTTTTACTTGTCTCGATAAACTTGACATATTTCATCGTGGTGCTCTCGTCCTTATGAAGACAAGATCCTTTTACGAACTCTATAGCATCACTAACAGACATGGCGTCTAATGCTACTCTCATAAGCTCTGTTGCATATGTGGCTCGCGTTCTATGAAAGTAAAAACCTCGAAAAGCTTTTACTCCAGACTTTAGCCCTAATTTTCTTAGGCGAGACATCTCAACATTAATAGCGCTGCTACTATCTCCTTTGTAATTATTGCCGAATCTAGTAAGAAATAATAGGTCTTGATCAGCTTCAGGCGACAGAGCTTGTCGCTTCAATCTTCTTATACTTGAGGCATAGTCTAACAATGCTTCGAGTAGCTCATTAGGGATAGGGACAGAACCGCTGGCATCAAACTTCGTCTCAACAGGAGGGCGTGCACTTGGGCCAACAGAAATCGTTTTAATTCCTATCTCTGGAACAGTGATGGCATTTTGAAGGGTTGAGACTTTTAGGTCTGTAATTGAGCCTATGCGTAGTCCTGTAAAAAAACCTATTCTCAGCATAAGGGCTAGTTCTGTGGATGCGTTTTCATCAGCAAAACTAAGGATATCTCTCATGGCTTTTACTGCCACGGGTAGCAAGCCGTCTTCTAGTTGAATAGGTCCAGCTACAGTTCGATTTGGGATAGCAAGATTAGTACTTGCTACTTTGAGCGTATGTTCAAGTCCAAACTGATTAGTGAGTTTGATCCCAACAAGCTTATCTTTCCACATCGGCCACTCAGTTGAAATCAATCCTGTGTTTTTAGCCCATTTGTAGAACCTGATTACAGCTGCCATTCTTTGTGATGTCGTACTAGGGGCTAACTCACCTGAGTTCCTAGCTTGTATCAAAGCACCTCTAAATCGATTTAGACACCTTTCACTTTCACGGTCAGGGAAGTGCCACCAATCCATAGATTCAGACTCTAGCCACTTTGCATATGCTAGTAGGTGAGACATATTTGATCGAACTGTTTTGATGCTACTTCTGAAGGAGGTAGCTTGTTCTAAAGCCCATAGATTAGCTTCTGACCAAGTGGTGTTGTCTTGCCAGATAATTTGAGGTAAGCCTTTAATGATTTGATGATTTGATTTAGCCCAATGAACCTTATTGCTTTGAATGTTAACTCGGAAGGGATGGTAGTTAATTAGTTGAAGCGTAGCCACATTAGTTCCTTAGTTAATCAAAGCCTATATTTGATTGATGACTTTCTTAAGGACTATTATAAATGTTAACTGAGATTATGTCACTAGATTATTATGTAATATGTGTATTAAAAAGAGAGTATGTAAGGTGTACCGCAAGCCGGGTCAAATACTTTAATTTGGCCGATACGGGTAAGCAGGGCATCTAAGCGTTCGGCTTTATTATTCTTATGGCGATTTTCATAACTCAGCGCTATGACCGTGTCTAGCTCTGCACGTAGCTCATCTAAGAACAGTGGCTGTATGACCTTCATGATATTGCTAACACTGGTGTAATGCTGTCCTAAGCTGCCACGCTGCTCAGGGTCAATCACCGCTTGAAACATGGAGCCGAAAATATCTGGGTTAATCTCGGCCCAGCTCAAACGCGCACACTCTAACAAGATACGACGGGTACGCGCATCAAACTCTGGAATGGCAAACTGATATTCAAACAAGCTACCGTTCACATAGGGGAATGCACTTAGGTGAGTGGGCTTGGCATCGCGCTCGGTGCTAGACTCAGGTAAGTCTAGAACTTCAAATAGCTCATATAAGACACTATCGACATCACTGCCATCTATATTGGTGGTTCTATCAATCACGTCATAGAACTGGTCTGCTTTAAAAATACCCGTATCTTCGGCATAAAAACAAAACAATAGCCGCGTCAAAAATATATTGAGCGCATGTAAGTCATCAGCAGTATTAAACTCATTGAGCTTACGGATATGGTCAAACAAGCGACCCATTTTCTCTGACGCTTGTACATCAGCAGGGTGCTCTGAGTACTCACGTGCACGCTCTAAGCCGGCAAGTGGCAATAAGAAATGGTAGTTTTTATAAAGATCGGTAAAGTCGCAGTCAAGCGTCTCATCATACTTAGTGTCGTTAATCAGTACGGTGTTGAAGTCCGTTACCATCACCATACGGATTTTGTGCTGGTTGATGATTGGGCTGTTCATCACCTTACTTAGTGCTTTAGCAAGGTCTTGATCTTCATCTACAGGCTTAAAGTAGATACGATGCTTGTTGGCAACCTCGCCAGCTTCGGGATTGGCTGCTACGTTAAAACGGCCGTCATTCTTTTTGAGAGAGGTAATCGTGGATTTTGAGACATCTAGCAGCGTTAGGAAATCGTAGATAAAGTCGTCTTTTTTATTCTTATCAATGACTTTGGTGGTTAATTTTTCTAAATCTTCAAAAAACTGGGTTTGGTTAAATGCCATGGTTGTCTCTGTAGATGAATTACGGGTGTAAATAAGCAGGCTAATGTGCAATTATAGCGCTATCTTAGAACATTTAAAGGTTTAGTTGCTCTGAATGAGGTGATACAGCATCTTATCACTTGCAATAATAAGACTAGAATTTTATTAATGAGACTTGGTAATGATAGTTAGTGACTATTTTCACGGTGATTCTACCCGTATCGGATGGATCCAACATGATTGCTATAGAGAAGCATTACATATCATGGTTGATTTTGCCATCGATAAGCATCGCCATGCCGAAAGAGTAATTGATGTCCGTACGGAGCTTAGTGACTTGCGAGATGAGTTGAGAGGTTTTGACCATAGAACGCTGCAGTGGCTTCATGACTGTATGGCAGCTGCGTTCCGTATGGATTATTGTCTTAATGCAGATTTATTTACGTATGTGATACCCGACCCTCATACACCTGAAGAGACTATAATATTTTGGCTTGAATTTCTTAGAAAAGAGCTTGTGAGGGTATTTTCTGAGTATTTGCAGCTTCCTCGATTAATTCTTATTGCGGCTCTCTATCCAAACCCTGATAAAAAAGGTATGGCGGCAGAAGATGAGATTTATGAGCTTGCTAGACGACTATATCCTGATTTGAAGCGCTTTCAACTTGGATAGTTATCAAAGCAATATGCTGAAGCTTGAGTTTTTTTGCATATATAGAGAAGTTAATGAATCATACTGAGCACGAGATAAATACAGTCAATCTATATCAAAGCAGGTCAGTGGATTTCAATAGACCAAAATCTAACCCTAAACTAGTAAATGCTCAGCTAGATCAGGATCTATTACTCGCTGGTTTCACCATAGCGGGCGCGTATTTTGAGAGTGGTGTTCGTGACTTTGGTGATTATGCTGCAGCGATGATTAATGAATTAGGTACCGATATAACGCCATACTTGTTAGTGTTCTGGCAGAGCTTACGTTACTTCCCGGATTTTGATACTCACGGTATGACTAGTATAGAAGATAGTAAAAAATTACATGAGGAATTACTATTAGAGCAGAATGATAGCTGCAATGTATTAGCAACACGGCAAGGATTAAGCTTAAAGATGGTAGCTAGTATAAAAAAAAGAGCGGCAAAAATATGAGGATGAAGGTGTAATACATAATAGGGAAATACATCAGCAAATATTATCTACCTGGAAGCGAGACAGTCCAGAAATGGCAAAACGACTTAAAAATCTGCAAGTGTTGGACGATATGGCATTTGTATGTCAGGAAAGAATGTGGCAAGCGAAAGATGATTATCAAGCCAGCGGCATATCACCAACAGACGCAAGAGAAATAGCAGAGAGGGAACATCTGATGCTAGAACCTGAGAAGCCTTCATATTGATAAAGTATATTATGTATGCTATTGGTGAACTGCCCCAGTATTGTCGGAGGCTCAAAATTTGAGCTGGTACGAACCATAAGGAAAGCTAGGGCGCTAAAAAAACCGGTCGTGTATCAAAAAGTATGCTGAAGAAATAAAGGGAGGGTGACAGCCAAAGCAAGATGATATATTTGAGGTTATGAAGACACAAATAGATATCAGTTGCCCCGACTGTCACAGTAATAGTCTAAGGAAAAATGGGATAAATCGCGCTGGCAAGCAGAACTACCAGTGTAAGGACTGCAAACGCCAATTCATTGGTGATCATGCTTTAACCTACCAAGGTTGCCACTCTCAAATAGAAGATAAAATACGACTAATGACGGTTAGAGGTTGCGGCATCAGAGACATAGCCGTTATGATCTCAATTAGTATTGGTAAAGTGCTCAGCACCATAAGCTCATCTGTTTATAAGATCGCGCCTAAGAAGAGCTACTATGAACGCTTAGAGGTTGATGAGTTTTGGACTTACGTGTATCGCAAGAAACGTAAAGTCTGGCTCATCTATGCTTATGACCGTGCTACTAATGAGATTGTCGCTTATGTCTGGGGCAAACGTGACCTAAAAACGGCTAAGAATTTAAGAGCACGTTTAAAGCAGCTTACAGTCAGCTATGGCTCTATCAGTATGGACAACTGGGATAGCTTTAAAACCGCCTTTAAAAGTGATAACAAACGAATTGGCAAACAACATACGGTAGGTATAGAAGGTAATAACTGCCGTCTTAGACACCGATTAAGACGAGCCGTCAGAAAGACTTGCTGCTTCTCAAAAAAACTCGATAATCATTTTAAAGTGTTTGATTTCGTGTTCTTTCACATCAATTATGGCTATGTCTGATGCCAGCATACTTTTTGAAACACCACCAAAAAACCTTATCCGCTAACAACCACTCCTTAGTTACTCGATAGTTAGATACTCCTGCCGCTTAAGCTCAGCTTTTTCTTTTTCTATTAAAACCTCAGCTTTTGATAGCGACCTGCCTCTAAGTCGCGGCATACTCAAGTCTTCAATCTCTAATAAGTCATATTGAACCGCAGATAACAGTATCTCTCTTTGCTCAGCCTTGGTAAGCGCCATTTTCTCTCTTACTTTTAACGCATCTTCTTCTGAGATAGGTTCGCCCATATACATACCAGCATGAATATCCCTTAACATGCCAGCCTCGGTGTCGCGCCTTTTGGTCAGTTCCTCGGATGCCACTATATCTTCATTCATATTGTAAGCTGTTTGATTAATTTTATCCCAAGCATGAATAAGATTGCCTTCATGGTAGTAAACCCACTTCGCGCTATTATTAAAGCTTGATTTATCCATCTCATCATAGGCATCTCCACTCTTAAATGAGGGCCAAAACAAGAACCATGCTATTACAAAGATAAAGAAACCTTTGAGTAAGAAAAGTCTTTTGGTTGTATGCTCTACTTGAGCATGAAAATCATAAATAACTGTCAGTTTTTCAAAATCGACACCAAACTTATCCATGAAATTGACCAGTATTTTAAAGGCTCTTTTTATCAGCGAACCTTTTTCGTTGTAATCAATATAGGGTTTTATAAATAAATCGGGCCCAATACGTCTTAAGACCATCTTTTCAATGTAAAAATTAACAAGCAATATGACGTTCAACAATAAGAAGAATGCTGATAAGCCCATTGCAATGAACGGCATTATTACTGCTTTGTAGGCCTTTCTGCCCTGTTCGTCTATCTGCTCAGCTGTTAGCTCTAAATACTGCTCTGACTGCTCTCCTGTTGCGTTTGCATAAGCTGGAATGGCAGAGTAAGGCAGATTTTCTTCAACAATATCCATTAAGTCTTCTTCAAAATTCTTATCGCCTGGATATAAGTCTGTGATCCCTGTTTTTTCAATATACCAACGCTTAACATCAGGATGATCAAAAAAGGCTCCATTGTAAATTCCTGGCTTTATTGTGGTTTTATGTCCGAAAAATGCATCCATTGCACCACGCCAGCGCTCATCTGCTATCTTCTTGGTTTCTTTTAGGTTTTTTGTGTGCCTCTTATACTTGTTGTACTCCTTCTCAGTTTTCATATAAAACTGATAATACAAGTTTGCAATAAGTTCTGTTTGATTGAGCGTACTTCGTGTGTGCTCTTCAAAATACTTCGAGTCCTCAAAAGCACACATATAATAATCAGTAATCACTTGCTTATAAGCACTCTCGTCAATATCGCTTAGCAGTGTGATATATGGAAAGAACGCTTTATCCACGCCTCTTACTAAGCCTGTATTTTCCGATGTTTTTTGGGCACACTCTGAAACCTGTCTCAACTCTCGCTCACGGCTTTCCCAAAAATTTGCATACTTATACGATCTCATCCTTCCAAATGGATAGATAAAAGAGTTTTTAGCAGTCCATTCAGGCGGCTTTATCCAGTGAGTAGTATTATAAAATGGGACAAAAGTGCCATGCGTGGCCACAACCAAGAGTGCTTTATTTTTATCCTCAGCCTCTGCGCTATCAACAACATAGTTAATCAGCAATGTTTGCAGCCCAAAGCTTATAGGTATGGTTACTATGCAACAAGCCAAGAAGGTTATGTAGGTGTTCTTCCCAAATTTATTTATGGCAAACCGCGTGGCTATAAGCCCAAGACCAAGACCTGTAATTATCTTGCCCCAAAGCTCCATCGACTCGGCTATGAATATGTCACTTGTTACACTTAATTGCTTATAGATCGAAAAATTGACAACAATCTCAATAATAAAATACATCACCGTCAAGGCTATCAGGGCTTTTGTGTACTTTGCTTTATTTTTACTCATTTTAGGGTTGTCCCATCTACTTGCGCTTAGTCTTGTGTGGCCACTTAGCCCAAAATGCCTCGGTGGTGTGAAATATATTTATTCTTTTTCAATGCGCTCTATAGTTTCTTTGGTCGCTTTTATTGATGAGGCAATTTCAACACTGCTCTGTTTGGGGCCTATGTAAGCGCCTTCCTCTAGATGTTCTAAAGTTTTTTTATACTGTTTTAGTAAGATATTCTTTTGATCCTCCGCACTCATTGTTAGCGTTTCTCTTATCATTGAGATTTCTTTTTGCGATACAGGTTCGCCTTTGTAGTAACCATGAGTCATCATCATTAAATCGCCTTCTTCTGCCTTCCACTTGTCTTGAGCGGCTTTTTCCTCACGCACTTTCATTCTTTTCATGCCAGCCGACAGCTCAAACCCCGATATTAACAGCGTCACCTAAGAAAAGTAAATTTTATAGTCCAGCCATCTACACTATATAAATAATAGCATGTAGAGCTTTTCCGACTTGTCAAAGTAAGATTGTTCCATGGTATATGCAGAGATTGATGATATTTTAAATACCATAATATTAAGGGACTTACTACCTAATAAGTTATAGTCTTAGACCGACTCTAATGCTTGCTGGCAAGCCTGCGCCAAATAAGGATCAACCGTATCTTGTTTCAATAGCCATTTCAGATATCCA
The DNA here is from genome assembly GCF_058197955.1 of Janibacter sp. CoH_79_TC_3. Lineage (NCBI taxonomy): Bacteria > Bacillati > Actinomycetota > Actinomycetes > Micrococcales > Intrasporangiaceae > Janibacter > Janibacter sp. CoH_79_TC_3. The sequence continues at coordinate 421,533 of NZ_JBXWIV010000002.1, read as the reverse complement.
GCCCCATCTGAATGAGTGGCTAAATCTGTAATAGCCTCACCTTTATGCTTACCGAAGCTTAAATGCGTGGGTATACGAGCCATTTCACTAAATTCATATAAGCTTTCTACATCACTTATCTCATGACCTTGGCTATTCGCTAAATCAATCAGACTACCAAGCACCAGCTCAGTGAAGTAAATGTCAGCAATGGCAGCATGAGCATCTCTTGCTTGAGTACGGGCTATATCACGGTGAAAGTGATAGAGGAGGGATACTAGTTTGTGGCTTTCCAGTGTAGGAAGCAGGAAGTTAGCCATCGCATTGGTACATATCAGATTAGGACTATGAGTAACGCCAGCATTTTTAAGAACGGCCATATCAAAATCAATATTATGACCAATCAAGTACTCAACACTGTTAGGTAGTCTAAAATCAGTATGAGGCGGCTCATCTGCCACATCCTCATCACATATATGTGATATTGCCATAGAGCCCAAGCTGATTTCTTTTAGAGGATTAAAGCGCTTCGCTCTTGGTGCTTGCAATACAGTCACCTTGCCATTAATGACATCAACAATAGAGTAGGCGGCCTCAGTCATATGCGGTTCAACAAGCCCTGTGGTTTCAGTGTCGAGTATGTATGTGGTCATAATTGGCCTTAGTAAATATGAGGAGCTTAGCAGTCTGATATAAGTGGTTCCATTATAGCAGTCTATTTTGAGTGGTCTATTAATTGATTAACAGGATCTGCTTAGCTAGTTCTACTGGCGTATACATCAAAGGGATGGCAACCCTCCTAACAATAAGATACCTATCAAATAGAATTTGGTACATCCCACTTGCAAGCTTGTCATTTATTTAATGATTTTTTTACGGATTATGATAGAACATGGTAGATGCTAACTTATTAAGCTTATATATTACTCAGTGCATTTAATTAAGTTTATGTAACAAGATAAAACATTTGTGTTATATTAATAAAATAATAAGGATTTGTGAAAACGTCAATTATTGGAGCGGTAATGAAACCTACTTACTTTTTGTCTTTACTTTTTTAACCCTGTCATCTCTTGTATCTACTAGCGCACTAGCTGCCCCTGGTTTTTCAAATGGTATTAATGTTTATACCAGTCAAGACGGTGGTGTGTATAGCACTAGTTGGACTGCATATCCTATGACAATAGAAGGGTATACGGGTGCTAACCTTAAAAAGCCAGACAATCTGTTGATTGCTTTAACAGCTGATGGTAAGACAAGTAGTTTTAGAGGGGTACTAAGCATTACTTGTTCAAGCCCAATAAACTCAACCATAGTAAGTGATGCAGATTATAAAAGCTTAAAAGAGGCAATGGCTGATTACACACTACCTCGCCCTGTAGTGAACAACCTCTTTGCCAAATTCTGTAAATAGCGATTACCATTTTATTAAGTCATTAAGAGTTGCCCATATAAACAATGGGCGACTTTTTTGTTTGTGTAGAAGATCCACATATTTATAAATTTAAAGCTGCAAAAGTGCTCAGTACATTAATGAAGATTTATTCGCACCCATTATCCTTTGCTAAAGACTAATTCTTCTTCCTATAGTCCTTCTATTCATTTTCTAACAACATTAAGAGCTTAACTATGAAATCAGGTCATGTTTTATCATTGGTTGCTATAAGCAGTCTTATTGCGTTATCTGGCTGTGCGGACAATAACAAAGTAGAAGCTACTCAAGAAGCTGCTACTGAAGGTTCAGCTGTTGCCGAAGTGGTTGCAGTAGAGCCAGTAGTTGCTGAAGAAGAGGTCGTTGTTATTGAAGAAGTGATTGTCGAAGAAAAAAACCCACCTAGATTTGCTAAGGTTACTGATTACATCGCTTTAACGCTAAACAATAATTGGAACTGGGAAACACTTGCAAATACACCTGATGTTAAAGAGTGGCATAACCAAATTCCTGTTCAAGATAGATATTCACCTGAAGGTTTCAACTACTATATAAATAATAGTTTAGATAGTTACGGAGGTGTTTTTGCTCAAGGTAGTGAACTACAACCCAATGCCATTACTATTAACTCTATACAGAATGCAGCCGAATATAAGTCAGCTAGTGCGGTCTATGAGCTTGAAGATATTTTTAAAAAAAGTGAATTGACTCGAGTCAAATCTAATTGTGATGAAGAGAATGACTCTTTATTTTCTAAGCGGTTTTATAAATGGCAAAAAGAAGATCGTCAACCACTTTATGTATATGCGATCAGAGAAGAGGCTGATACTGGTATTACAACCAGTTATGGTATAGCTAAAAGTTTTGAGGATTTTTATAAGCCTGAATACAAGAATGCCCTTGAATATTTGAGAAGCAAAAATGGTGAGATTAGTAGTATCATTTGTACTTTTGATATCTAATACTTATCCAACATAATTTGATATTAATTGATTAAATTAGGGAGCCGAACTGTCAGATATCTCTACTTGCTATTAGTTACCTTATTAGGCTGTGCTGAGACTAAAATGATAGGTAGTACTGTTGGTCAAAGTATCAATTCTACGATGACGGGTTTGTCAATATTGTACAGCAAAGTATTTTGGCATTCTATGACAACTGGTGGCGATGTAGTAGTTTATAAATATTTTTTATAGATCTAAGTATTAGGCTTTATTTAATATAACTTGAATAGTATTTTCAGACTGAACGCCAATTAAACAATCATAATATAAGAGTAAAGACAGATGAGAAAGTCGTTAATAATTTTGGGCATTGCGTTTTTAGGTCAAACAACCGTCGCCAACGCTGCCACAGACTGGACACCGTATTTAAAGCCAATGTTGTTAGGATGCGATGAGGATCTTCAGTATACGGATATACCCAATCGCTACAAAGCATCAATTGCTAGCAAAAAAGTGAAAGGTGATACCAGTGATGAGCCTGAAGAGATTGTTACCACTTATACGTTAAAAGATTCTACTGCGTTTGGTATGCCTTTGACAAAGGTTGAAGTGCTATCAGGTAATGAATGGGCACATTTGACACTATTTTTTAAAGATAATAAATTCAAGACTTTACGTCCAAAATTCAAACTACCAAAAATTGATCCAGTACACATGAAGGTGCTAGAAAATAATGCCAGTGGATATGAAATAAAAATGCCAGGAGACAAACGTAATAGGTCCTTGATTTTCAACGCAAAACAAAAAACTATTACCTGTGATTGGTAAGGTTGCTATTTCAAATAGTTAATTAACAGTTAACAGTAGGCTGGATCATAATAACGGTATTATTATACTTAAGTCCTAAGGTTAATAATCTTTACTTAAGTAAATCACTACATATAAAAAGCCCCAAAATTTTATATTATAAATTTTGGGGCTTTTTTTAGACCCTATATAACTAAGAGTTTATTACAATTTCACTTAAATTCTCTATATTAATAATATATCTACCAAAAATAGCAGGTAACCGTTTTATTTTTAGAGTCGTATTCGGCCCCTCTTTTTTCCATTTCACCCCAGTATTCCATGGTTCGAGTTTGAAAGTTCGGCATAATGGTAGGTACAGTCGCAGTCGATGCAAACTTTAAAACGTTTTCACCACCTGATGATTCAGGTATAAAACTGAATTTATATTCTTCTAGAGGCTGACCGCGGTAGGTAACGCCTTTATTGAAAATAACTCGATATTCAGTGTATGGTTCACCTTTTTTCATTTTTACATCTTTTATCATATTTCGATATTCTGATAACCACTGCGACTTTGGCTTTACAAAGTCTCCAGAAGCTTTTTGACCTCTAATACTGTTTATAAATGCTGTGTCTTTAGCAGCAATCTTTTTATAAGACGGTTTTTCACCAGTACAAGCGTCTTCCATCCAGCCAAACACATGAACCATATCATTACTTTTGTAGCTACTCATACTTTTAGAAGAGCTAGGGGCAGCTAGAGTAGTTGTAGATAATAAAGATGCGGTCGCTAATAGGGCCAAAGAAGTTATAGATATAGATTTCATAGTTTCTCCAATAAATAAATGTAGATTGTTCAGGTACATGGTAAAGAACGCATTATAGCCAAATAATTGTTAGGACATACTGCTAATAAATTCATAAGGAACGCAGAAAGCAGCGTCTTTCTTAATGTATTTGAAACATTGTAAAACATCAGAAAAGTTAGGGTTTTTCTTTTCATAACGACTTCCTATTTCTTTATCCGAGATTTTTTTAAATGTTTTATGATGTAAGTTTATTATTTCAGCTGCCTTACCATTGACTGAGATACTTTCTTTTAAATTCTGGACGTTGCCGTTTTTATCAAAATCAAACGTAGCATTATTGACGGTACGATAAGCACTACCATTAGAGATTTTGAAATTTAACTGGCTAATGGCATAACTCATACTCCCTCCTACTGCACCATCGTAAGTACAAGCTTTTACGATAGCCTTCTTCTTACTAATAGAGTCAATGGTGGTGCATTTGGTACTGCCATTAACATCACTCGTGCCGGCAATAGCGTTAATAGAAAGTAATAACAATGGAGTAACCATCAGTGTTTTCGTGAGCTTCATGAATATATCCTTTTATGAGTTTTAATTTAAGTCAGAATGACTGGCTGTCTTTCTGATGAATCGATTATAACGTCTGAAATACTGGTTATTTTTTTAACCGACGAACGGTTGCCAATCGAATTTGAACTCCTAAAGCATATCCCCTTTTTTAGTAGTTAAGGCTATTAGTCAGTTTCAGAACTTAAGAGTTCAAGAATAAAAACCAACACTCAAACCCCAACTCTGAGCTACCCACCTAGTAAAACCTTAAAAAAATAATAACCTCTTAGAGCTATATTAGTTGTGGCTTTAGGAGGTTTTTTTGTGCTTAAAGCAATTCGAAATTTTTAAAGGTTATAGCCATTTTCCGATTCTGAGCACCATAGCACTAAAGTATTTGACACCTAAGTCGTTATTAGGTAACATGAATTATATTCACTATTTATTAAAATATGATGAAAAATATTAAATTTAGGCCAAGACAAAAACTCATAGTTCCCAGTAAAAGTAATTTGCTTGTGCATAGTTATGCTGAGAAGGCTTTATGTGTTTGGCAGAGATTTAAACCTGAGGTTACTTACATCAATACGCAGTATGTTGATAAGTTTTACCGCCCACCACTCCCCTTAATTGATGGAGGGGACAATACTTTTTATTTCTTTAATGATTTCCAGAACGTTAATCAGGTTTTAAGGTTAGAGGGTGATTACCCGTGTTTAATTACGCCTGAAAGTATTAAAGATATTCAGCAGCTGGCATGGATGGAAGTTATAAATTTGATGTTCTTAAAAGACATTCATCACCCTGATTTGTTTAATGCACTTAAAAGTACTGCACCTCAAAACGTCATATGCCAACTAATGGGTATTAGATATCTGACTATAAAAGGCTATTGCCGTTTTGCAGGCATTAGTCAAAGTAGTTATGAGTATCGCCAATGTAAGTTTGCACTAGAAGATCGATTTCTAGGTATTCCTCAAAGTATGAGCTGGTTGAGTGGTGCACCCTAATGAATATAAAGCAGTTTGATAACAGCGAATTACAGAAGGTTTTAGATCATCTAGTGCCACTTGATTCACCGTACTGTATAAAAGTCCAAAGTCTGATTATTAATGCTCTTTACATTAATCTAGGCTTTTGTCTACACATTGGTGAACATGCCAACATAGATATGCCTATATTTGCCTCATTTGAATGTGAAGCTATTGCTAGGACAGTCGTCAAAGAGAAAAGGATTGAAGATTGGGCAGTCACTTATATGCTGGTCTTGTTTTACCAGAGGTATGGTCAAGCACGTAGTGATGATGAAGCATGGCAGTTTATGAGTGCATATCTGCAAATAATTATTATGATTGCTATACGTAAGGATGAGCACTCTGCCAAAGTCAGTCAGCTAAGTGTGCGTCTAAGGATGGGGTTAAGGGACAATAACCCACAATCTGAGATTGTTAAAAAACTGATTGATATTCATGCTCAACGTGCTTCACTGACGAATGCGCTAGCAGCATTACGCGTATATGAAGCTAAGATAAGAAGTGATGAAGAGTCAGGCAAAGTGGTTAATCAAAAGTTGGCTGGTAAAATTGGTCAAATAAGACTTACCTATGAAGTGATTGCAGAGAACAAAGCGTTTGTAGGCAAAACCTATACCAACTCACAAAACAATGAGCTTAGTAAGGAACACGCGAATAAGCGATACCTTAATAGTGCTGATGAGCCACTACGAGCGACAGTATTTGGCAGACCTCATAAAAATGATAACGTGGCGGACGCTGAGAACATTGCTGATGATGACCCGCCTGCGCTCTTAGATAATGATTTTAAGCCTTCCAGGACAACCGCTAAATCCTCAGAGTTGCAGCAATGGAAGCTAAAAAACAACTATCGACACGCCCGCCGTAATCAGTTTCATTTTCCTACTAATCTACGTCAACTAAGTCTACTGAGCTATCAGATGCTATTTGCTCAGGTGTGGCAGCTTTTTGGCGTTGTTAGCTATAAACAGCGTCAGGTTTATGCAGTTATATTGCTATCAATGCTAAGTGGTCGGAAGATCCAAGATGTGATTTATGAGTTAGAACTGGATAAAAGTCAGCGCAAGTGGTTGAGTCATGAGAGCGGCTTGGCTGCTGATAGTTATGCTATGAGTAATACTATTAACGTAACTTCGAATCGTAGAAGCCATTTATTGCCACATCGTCAAAGCCATGATAATGAATTTAAATTACCTCTGCCAGCTAGGCTGCAAGCAGTTATTGCAAATAAGTTTTTGGTGGATAGTGATGAAGTATCTGAAGTGCTGGCAAGCTTAAAAACTCAACTAGAGCTACCAGTGTTATCAAATCAGCATATTGACGCTTGTTTATATACAGTTATAAAGAATGAGCTGCAAGAGCCATTACATGCCGACATGATTACTGGGGTTGATGTGAAACACAGCTCGCCCTTGTATTACACCAGTATTGAGACGATAAGCTTAGAAAAAACCTACTACAGCGCTATACAGCTATTGACCGAATACTGTACTACGGACAGCCAAGGTGAGCTTCGCCAATATAGTGCATCTAGAATTAAGAGTAATGAATATAAAAGACACGTCGGCAGCGATATGGCTTTAAACAATCATACCTGTTGCAAGTTCTTTGATGAGCTTGCTGAGGCAGCTGAGAGTTATAACGGTCGATTAAAGCGGAATGTAAGCATAAGGCAGGACCGTTATATTGAGCAGTTTAATGCTTATGGTGTCTGGCTATGGCACATCATCTTTATTCAGACTGGGATTAGACCTGTAAAGCATGCGCCTGGGCTTTTAAATCAATTTGACTTTAGGCAAAGGCTTTTATGGGTGTCGGATAAAGAAGAGCGTCATGGGCAAGGGCAGGGAAGGCTTATTCCTCTTAGTGATTTCTTAATCACAGCCATTCAGAATTATATTGAATATATCAAGCAATTTGCGGTCATGCATAATTCTATATATCCCAATGATCAATTTCCTATAAATAAAATTTTGAACTATAGTCAGCCACTCATTCAGCTATTTAGCCAAAATCCCAAAGGCTTTACCGGTATCACGCCTAGTAAGGTTCGCTATCAGATAAAATATTTTTTTAGTCACCAAGATAATTGGCTAAGACATCAATTACGTTCACTGCTAACGAATAGGTCTCCTGAGCATTTGATCTGCGCCTTATATGGTCATGAACATCCAGATCAGGAGACTATGCATCCAATGTCGTCATTATCCATTAATGAGCTAAAAGAGTTATCCGCTGACTTAGATAAAGTTGCAGTTAAGCTTGACCTACGACAAGTTGAGGTGAATATATATGGATAATGCCGTTGCTCATCAGTTGAGAGAAGAAAATAAAAGCAATAGTCATGAGAGTATCAAAAATGAGGCGAAAGTTTTGATAGCTTCGTATGTTGATGACAACCACATACCCACAGGAACAGACCTAACTGAATACTATCAAACCATTGGTAGCATACTTGAGGTGCATTTTGATACTGCGCATACCTATTACTTAGCCAGACAAGGATTTCTAGAATACATACGGAGTTACAGCAAAGTTCATGAACTGAGTTTGGATGAACCAGTTGTGCCAGTCATAGCAGAGCGTGATCATTTAACAATATCTTATGATTGGATGGTAAATGGTGCTCAAGTAAGCCTTGCTAGCCAGCAAATGATTGAAATGTGGCAACGAAAAAGAAGGTTCTCAAACAATGATTTGATTGAGTCAGTGCTCTACTGTAGCGTGATGTATGGGGGATTGAATGACATAGATGTGTTAAAAGCACTGTATCAATGGCTCCTAGGCGAACGTGAGATATATCAATTGCAGCTACCAACAACTGATGAGTTATCAGGTTCAGGTGTCAGCAGCGAGAGTTTGGCGCTAATCTTGCTCAGTATTGATGATGACAGTTACGGTTGTTCTTATACGCAAGCTCATACTTCAGAGAATATATCTGCTACAAGCTTACAGCGTTATGTAGAATACATACCTGATGATATGACACTTTGCTTTTTATATGCGCTAAAAGATAAGAAGTTAAAAAAAGAAGGTTGGAAATCGTTTGAAACCATTGTTGATGATATTTGTAAGAAGCTAAAACTACAGAATAAAGATAAAAGTAAACCACATTTATCACAATTAATAAAATACGCTGATTATCATTGGCGGCAGATGAAGGGGGGCGATATAGACACTGCACTTGCTATTGTTAGACAGGGCAAGATTAAAACGACGGGCTTAACCACAAATAAGCTTATTAATTATAATCAAGAGGTGATTAAATCAAACCCACAGCCACTTACTTGGTCAGAGTTATTTGTAGCAAGTTATTCAGGATCAGACAAAAAAACTACCAGTAGTAGGGAGTATCCAAGCTTTAGTAAGAATCTTATTAAAGAGGTTCAAGATGCCCTTAAAGGCAGTAAAGTATCAGCTATTATCCAAGTAGGGCTGTTGCAACAGGAGTTTACCCAGCCTAATGCCATGCGTCTTTTAGGATGGGTAAAGAGCTTATTGAGTGATAGTAACAACAGGTTAGATACCATTAGTAAATATCTGGGATGTATTGGTCGGGATTGGCTGATGCTAACAATGGATGAGAATCTTGATGAATGGTCTGATGAGGACTTTGAAGCTGTCTATGAGGAAATTATTCAAAGTAAGATCAAGGATGGCCGTAAATTTTCGATACTTAAAAAAGATTCTGATTTGAACGATGAAGCTATAAGTAACATAAATAAAGACGCTGTTATCATTAAAAGTGATTTATCTGAGGCTTCAAATGTAGTAAATGAGCTGGCAGGTGACATTAAAGTATCTTACTTAGGTAAGCTTAAAGATACTCAAAAATTTACTTACGGTAGACTGCGAGCTTTCCATGATTATCAGAGAGCGTACTATAATGCGCCATTTGTGTATTTCCCATGGGGTAATAAACGCCAAGTTGTAAATGCGAACATGATATCACCTCGGACATATCATGCGATGAAAGAATATCTTGTCACTTCAGATTTAGACTATGAGCAGAAAAATCTTTGCTTAGTAGTGTTAAGTCTTGCGTATCGAACAGGGTTGCGAATTAAAGAACTTATCGGTGTTAAAGTTCGTGATATAGCTGACATCTATATTGATGAGCATGGACGACGAATAGAGCAGCCACAAATCTGGTTAAGACCAAATCGCTATCGGAGATTGAAAAGTAGCAGCGCAAGCCGCCTTATACCCATTAACTGCCTACTCAAGAAAGACGAGCTAGAACAATTTACTCAGTTATATCGTCAGCAGAAAAGATTGAGGCGTCGTTACTTGTTTTCTCAAGGTTCAGGTGATCAGCCGTTACCCAGTGTGGTTTTTAGCAATCTCATGAAGTTAATTTGGGACAGATTGCTAGGAGAGCACGACTTCACATTTCATAGCTTTAGGCATACTGCGATTAGTCAGCTGGCGTTAGTACTAAGTAAGTCGCCATTGGCACAGGTGATGACTGATTATGATAGTGAGCAGTGCGAGAGAGTAATAAAAGGCATCCTTGGCTATCACAAGGATCAAGGCTCCTGGTTTGGGCTGGCTAGCTTTGCAGGGCATTTAACGTGCGACACAACCTTCGAGCATTATATTCATACTGCTCATCTGCTGGCAGGGGAGCAGCTTAGCAGAGCTTGCTTAGAGTTACCTATAACAGTGTTAGAGCTAATAACAGGATTAGATTACTCTATCATTTATAGGCAAGACAAAACTGCTTATGATGCAACGACAAAGACTGTGCAGATAAATAAGATAAGATCATACTTTCTTAAAAAAATAGCTGTTAATAAAACACCATTATTTAAGAATATAGATGAACCTAATAGCAATGCTAGCCAGCAACTGTTAAACGGTAATTTGAATGGATTTAATGAGTCAAATACAAATTCAATTTTCATTCATCCTAAATATGCGGACGTCATAGGTTTTCTAGAGGAGCTGCAGGAGTTAAAAGACAACTCTCGAGATGAGCTGTTACCTGAAGTTGCTATTAGACATGGTATAAGTCTAAATGAATCTAAATGTTTATATCTGCGTGCTAGTGAGCTGTTCGACGATGACAGGCTATTACTAGGTAGGCCTAAAGGTAGTAAAAATCAGGAAGTAATAATTAGAGCATTAGATAGAGCATATCAGATGTCTATAAAGGATCCTGAGAAGTTGAGAATGTTTATTGAGATATTTGCACACAAACAAAACTTAAATAACTCATCGATTCATTTTGGTATTAAGGAGACCCAGCTGGAGATGCTACAGAGTTTTATGCTAGTAGGTTGTCAGCTTATTGATGCCATTCATTGGCAGGTTAGAGCATATAGCGAGCAAGCTGTAAGTGATGTTAAAAAAGACTTGAGTCTGAACAACTTAATACGTGTCGGTGCTCGTGAGAGTTTTCATGGCTATGAGGTAAGGGTAGTGCAGAAAAAACGAAAACGATCTAATAAGAACTTGGCTGTTACTGGCGACTACTATGCTTCATCGGGCGTTCTTAAGTTTTTAGGGTATTTTTTGATGGTATTAATAGAAGATAAAGTATAGAGTTTAGAGCTGTTTATAGCTAGCTTGTTCAATTAACCTTGATGCTTCTAAACAATTCGCTTTGTTGTAGTGATGCACTACGTCTATCGCCTTGATCAATAAGCCAGTCAATAATTCTTAAGAGCTTTTGCCCAGTTTGCAAGTTTAGTGGATTGTCTCTTGCCGCAAAAAATTGAACTAGTTCAGCAAGCCTTGAATATAGCGTGCTACCTTGCCAGCCTACAAGCTTAGGTGTAGATATGACGGTTAAGACTTGATCTGCGAAAAGTTCAGCAGGATAGTCTTTTTTAGCGCTCTCACATAGTTGTACGAAATTTTGCATAACAACGCCTACCCAACCTGCTTCACGCACAAGCTTATCGATAATTGGTAATATCAAATTAATCTCAGACCAGTTTTCATTTGCAAACCGTTTAGCACCATTAAATTGGCTAAATCGAGTAAACATTAATATTTCTAGTGTATTATTTTTAAGTTGTTCGAATCTGCCAACTCTGTAGCTATCTTTGTTTAGCTCTTCAATTTGTAAGAATCTATCCAAACACTTTTGCAAAATTTTTATAATATCTTCTGATACAATCAATTCATCATAGAGATTGCTACTACAATAACTAATTAATGGCTCTATAAGCTTCCAACCTTCTTGAGTCTTTAGAGCTAGTATAGGTTCTACAAATCTATTATAGGTTTCACTAAAAGGTAACTTACTACAGATCATGCTTATGATATTACCTAAAGCGTCCATGAAGTCATAAAAGCTGCCTCGATTGCCTTTAAAATCATATTCTTCAGCCCAAGAAGGCTCAGTTAGTTCAATAGCCCAATTAATTAAACTCTCTATAAAACCTAGAAGTTCTTCTTTGAAGTCTGTCTGTAGTAAATCTTCAATAGGTAGTTGCTTTAAGATATGACTCAAAAAAGTTGTATCCCATTGTTCATCAGATCTTTCCCACTTTATAGCGTCAAAAGACTTATTTAAGTGATAGTTCGAAGAAGGTCTATATTTTTCTTCTTCCAACTCAACCCATGGGCTTCCACAATTTGGTAATTGAATGAATTGTTTATCAGATTCATAGTAATCAACTAAGGCAGATTCTATACTCTTTAATTCCGTCTTTACTTTCTCTGTATCCTCTGAGTTACAATTACGATATTTCAAATAATTATAACTCATGGATACGGCCATAAATATAGCAGAATAGGTCAGTTTTCTATCAATGTCATACAATGAAAGACATGCATTTAAAGCCGATATTGATATCTCATTTACTGGACTTGCAATAATGCATAAGAGCTGAAGCTTTGCGTTATCGTCGGCTGGATCAAATCTTATTTCAGAAGCTAGTGCTTTACTAGAAAATATTTTTGGATGAAAGGAAAGCTTTGCTTCTGAAGTATTGCACTCGTAAGAGTTGAACGGAATTAAAACAGCTCTACTTATAACGCCACGAGCCCACATCAAATCTGCATCTACCAAACCTTTTCTAAACCATAGTGTCATAGTCGCTACTGCAACAATAGCATTTTGTTTCATGCGTGTACGAGTAGACTCCTCAGTCCAACCTTCACAATCATCTTCAAAAAGCTCAGGCTCATCGTGTTCCTTTATAAAATCTAGAGCAGATTGAATAGAATATCCTTCTACGATGGAGTCTTGTAAAAGAGATTTATGAGCCCAATAGGCTATATTATTGAAATTAAGAAAATTTACACTTTGCTTATGTTCTTCTAAGTTTTTGCTACTATTTAAAGAAGGGCTATGATGCGAAATAGCGACTATATTTTCGTTTTCAGTAGATTGGACTATATAAGTAGCTTCATCTGCATATTCGGCGTAAAATTTAGCTCGTTCTATTAATCTTTCAGTAACTACTGCATTATCCATCTGTTCTTCAAAATTGTATGGTAGGAAGTTTTCAAGTCCAATTAATCTTTTTTTGATCTCCTCACTAAATTTAGAAAAAACGAATGCACTTAGTAAATTCGACAAGCAAAATTTATAGCTTTTCCTGTCTGATGATGAACCACGTATGTCTTGAGTATATCGATAGTAATCTAAATCAAGCACTTTTTGATTCGTCACCAAAGGAAGTATGCTTTCGCTAATGCACTGTTGTTCAAGAGCGAGTACAGACACAACACTTAGGATGGCTAATGATTCATGATCTTTGGTTATTTTTTGAATTAACTCGTCTAGATTCGCATGCGCTTCTAACTGCTCAAAACACCATTTTTCTAGGGTCATAAATGCTGATGACAATGTATCATTTACCCAGTATGGGCGTGACCAAATATATTCTTGCTCATTGCCCCAGAAAGTTTGAGATCCCCAAGGAAAGTCTAATGTGATAGGAATTGGTGTGAGCTTTTCATCAGATAGCTCATGAAGCTGTCGCCAAGCCGTGTTAGCATGGTTTGATAGCTCTGTAATTAGTCTTAATCCAGAGTCGGGAGCATGTTTTAATAACGAGTGGAATGGTTCTTTAGTTGAAGAGGAAGGATAGAAATCAAGAAAGTCAGTATTAATAGAAAGGTTATTCCAATCACTATCACTAATTCTCTCAGTTGAAAACGAACTTACAGATAATGATCTAAGTTGAAGAGACTTATTTTGTTTAGCAGTTCTGTCTTCTACTGGAATACTATTTAAATGTGCCCAGTATTCTTGAGATCGATTTTTCTCTTCACACTTTCTCGTATACCTGTCGAGCGGTAGCTCACATAACAATTTTTTCAAACATAGCTCTACTAGTAATTCGGGATGCTTCTGCGCGATAAACCCAGAAAGATGTATTATGTATTTAAAAATCTCATTAGGTATTTCATCTAGATCGAGTAGCCTATTCAAATAGGTTTGAATGAAAGTTGGATTAGAATTTGCTGACACTATAATCAAATTACGTAGCGCATCTTTAAATCCTGTTATGTCATTAACTAATTGCCAGTTATGAGTACTAGGATGATCTTTTATCCCTTCGATTTCAGATAGCCAATCTAAAGCTATTTGTAATATTTTGGATGAAAACTCAATAACAACCTGTGAAGGCTGTGTAGCGTTTTCAAAATTTATTGCTAGGTTTTGAAAAACTTTAAAGACATCGACAACTCTTGGATATATGTTTTCTGGCAATAAAGGAGTATCTTCTAATATAAAAATAATAACTTGAAACCATAGGGTTAAGTCAGTCGGCCACGCAAGAGAGGTAGCAACTTTTATATCTTTGGAAGTAGCAAGTATCAGCGGGTTTGGCTGTGTCTTTTCTGCTTGAAACCAAACCAATAACTTCTCATAGAGATCATAGTCGTTTTCAGCCAGTTTGCCTCTAAATTGATCACTGTATTGTGCTATATTTGGATGGCTGACGGCTCCCAACAACCACGCACGCATCCATTGAGAGCGAAGCTCATTAAATTTAGGGTTGTTTATATCATTAGACCATTCATCGCCTTCAAGTTTCTGCTGAGACAATAACTCAACGACTCTAGCAATAGCTGGAGGTTGACCGAACTCTTCAATTTTATTGAGCCATTCATTATCAGCTTCAAGTAAATTGTACAACAATGACCATTCAAAAAAGATGTCATGAGCGAAATCTACTGTAGTTTTTTTACTATCGACTCTAATCACACCGTCGCTGTTTAACTCATCTAGTTCCGAGTTACTATTAAGCGATCTTCTTTTTACGGATTTACTAAGATTTTTAACCTTATGCTCAGCTAATTCTAGTAAAGCGTTCTGTCTATCTATGACTTTTTGACTCGTCGCACTATATCCGCCACGTTTCCACCATTCATGTATCAAATCTAGTTCAGAATCTGGGGATGTATCATCTGATAGACTTAGCGTAGATAGAATTTTTGCAAAAAATGGGGTTCTAGTGACATGCTTTACATTTTCAGAAGAACTAAAAAGTAAGCCTCTTAAATTCGGAAACTGTTTTGAGAGAATATTTGCTTCATTATCATCTAATTTATTAACAGTGACGTTGCCAATTGAAGCCTGCTTAAGAACAGACCCAAGCCATGTTCTTAGCGGCTCTAGCCCTGTCTCACGTAAGGTAACGACTATTTTCCACTCTATTAATAGTGAGTCATTTAAAATCAAACTTATTAACTCATCGATAATTGGTCTATTCTGACTGTCAACACGGTCAATACCATCAATAAACAAGATGGGTGTGCCTGCTGATTTAATTTCAACTAATAGATCTTTTAGACTATGAGTTGAAGGTATCCCAGAGCTTTGAGCGTATTGAGCCCAGTTTTTACCGACCAATTGATCGGATTTTAAAAACAACACAAACGAGCTCTCTAAATAGCTCTCAATTTCTTTACGTAGCAGAGCAGACTTACCAGTACCTGGCATACCTGTTATCTGAATAAAACGGGACGTTTTAAGCACTTCAGAAAATTTTAATTTTAAGCCACTTCTATCTAAACTATATCCATCAATATCGCTTTGAATTTGATGTAAGTAAGTATTCGTAAGCTCTTTTATTTTTGAAATCTGCTCCTCAAAAGTTCTACCTTCTTTGAGTTTAACAACCTTACATAACTCATGGACTAAACGAACCCTATCAAACTGACCTGCCTTTCCTGCAGACTCTCTTCCTAACTCGTAAATATGGGACCAGACCAATACAGGTGATATATTACTATTATTCGGTAATTGCGATTGAATGTATCGTGTTCCTACATGAGCGTCAACTTCACCGTCATGTAGAAAGTCAAACCTCACAATAATAAAGTGTTTTAGAAAATCATGTTTTTCAGCAGGTATCAACGGAGTAGCAGATAACTCATCCAATAGCTGGTATATGGCTTCTCTAACAACTTTAATATCCGCACTAGCGTTCCCATTAGGACTAAACCGTTGCTCAAAGTGTTCAATATCACCACTTTCAACAGCTATTTGGCAGAGAAACCCTAGATCACGAAATTTAGCAGAGGATATTTCACTAACTGCCACTCCGTACTTATCTACACCATTATTAAAACTAGCATCTTGATAACTAGTTAAACTATCACGTATTACATCTCTAAAATTCTTATTAGTGTCAGCAGAGCTAATCGTCAGGTCGCGTTTGACCTGCAAGCTAGTTGTTCCAATTCGATCTGATGCGTCTATCCACTTTATTATGACGTCATCTAAAGGATAGCCGAAGTCTCTTTGCTGGCTAGCTACATTTACTACCGTACCATTACAGCCAGGTGCACTCGCTTCAGCTAACAATGCAGTTAAATAAAAGGCCATGACATGACCTTCATAGATAAAACCATCACCACCGGCAAGCTCTGGAGACTGTGAAGTATTTTTATTTTCCATTTATGCAAATCTTACTTCTGGTAGAGGGTCTGTTTTGGCTTCATCGATGATCCTTTTTAATTCACTATCTGGATAGTTTTTTAGTAGATTTCGAGCAAGTTTAATACTTTCAGTTCTAACTGAAGTAATGTTAATCGCTAAATGGCTGGCTGGATTTACATTTTCGTAGGCACTACCATCAAAAATTATTGGAATGACTTCAATTAGTGTTGAAATATTTTCATTACTTAAATATGCCAGAGAGTAGAGCTCATTAGCTATATATATCAATGAGGTAAGTCCACTAGTGCGATTCAAATTTATTGAATAAATTAACTTTGAAATTAATGGCTTCAATGCATCGTTAAAGTCTAATTTACACCAGTTCAATAAAGCAGTTGCTGATGATACAACTCTTCTTGTATCTTCTTTATAGAAACCTTCACGAATATCTTTTGTAAGAATATCAATAGCTACATCACAACTCTTAGTAAAATAGATAAACGATGATAGCACCTCAAAACCTTCTGTTTCTTTATAAAAACTAATCAATTTATTCAAATTATTTTCATTTAATTTCGATTTGCTTAAATAAGGTGTTATAGCATGGTTCAAAGTGTATGCAATTTCCTTGGCCAAACGTTCTTCCGTATTATCTATAAAAAACTCAGGAATATCAGTGTCTTTTGCAGTGGACCGCCATGCAATTAAAGTATTGAATATCTTGTTAGACTGTTTCTTCGTAGGCAGTTCTCTATATTTTTCATTCAAAACAAGATTTTTAATCGCTATAAGCGTATGGATATTAATTAAATCATTACTTTTAAAAAGATGTTTTCTGACAACTAAAGCCAACGCTTTACTATCATTGCCAGATAGTCCTAACAAAGCATGGTCTAAAATACCTAGTTTAGGAATAAAATTGTAGTTGGCTGGATTTCCCCATATTTTCCATTTTATAGATTCTAACTCGTTAGCATTCAAATAGTTGTTTTCAATTAAAGGAAATAGCTTTATTAAAGCATGAACGCTGTCCTCATTATTCGGAGAAATATGGTTTATGATTTCATCTAAACGTGAACTGATTTTAAGACTATCATTTCTTACGGGAGGTGATTTTACAACAGGGTTTGGCCATCTCTGACCAAAATCATTATCAATACTCACTTCGGTAGCTACAGGAAATAAGAGAGCATCTTCAAATATCTCCAACTTTCGATTATCTGGTATAGCTAGTAAACTGTATTCTATGAGATGGCTATAAGGTTTAGACAACCAAAAGTTTTTAATTTTATCTATGATTGCAATACTACAACTCCACTTAAATACTTCTATAGCCATATCCGGCTCCGCCCGTATAACGAACCTAGCTAAAGCCTCCATAAAAACTTGTAATCTACTAAAATAATAATATGCAGACTCATTATTAGTTTGAATGATTTTTTCTAGCCAATAAATACAACCTTTAAACGTCTGATCTAATAAATATCTTGAATCCTCTCCTGTTAGCTTTGCAATATTAATTCGTGATAAGGTTGTTTTGAGTATGTCTGTGGAGTCTGAGCTTGATGCTCGTATAGCATACAAAAAACGGTTTTTATCTTCCAAACTGTCTAGCTTAGCTAAATTCGCTATCATATCACCAATGATATTGACGTTTCTCCATTTGATAGGGATTCCAACAGTATTTGTTAGTCCTTCAACGAGTAGAATAGAAGGCAATCCGTTATTAAATACTATTGACTTAGTATGATCTGTATATACTCCAGGTTGAAAAGCAGGCTCTACACTATTGTTTTTTATTTGTTCGCCCAAGTCTTTTGATAACTCTTTTCTAATATTTTCAAGATAGCTCCAAGGATTTGATTTCATAAAATCAAAATCATTAGGCTTTACTTCTAAATCATTACGGTTAAAGAAACTAGCTCCTTGAAGAAGAAAACTAACCCAAGCTAAACGTGATAAGACATAAACTGACGTTGGATCATTTCGAGATTGTAATTTGAGTTCTTTGTATGCATTTTTTAAAAGTTTTTCACCTTCGTCAAATTTACCTAACTCGGCTAGAAGCGATGCTTTTTTCATACCCCATGATGGGTCTATGACTTCAATCTCTTCAACTAATTTTTCTAAATCAGAGTAATCAAAGCTTTCTCTAGCTAAGATAGCTTTATGATAGTGTATTTCATTTTTCACTTCTAAAGAGTTTAGTTTAACTGTGTTTAAAATCTGAGCTACTCTTGAGTTAATCTTTTTATAATCGTTATCATCAAACCAGCGTGTACTCCTAAAAAGCCATAATGCTATTTCAATCTGCTGTTTGCTGGTTAGTCCACTAGGTTGAGAAGGATCACAAATTTCTAGAAGCTCTTCAGCTAGATGTATGGCATCCACACTGAAGGTAATGATGTTACGCCATACGATTTCGTAAAGCATCTTTGAACGCAAATCAGGTTCCATTTCAGACAAGTTTTTAGAGTTTGGAAAAGGATCATTAATCTGATTCTGTAAGCTCGACCTTATACTAGAAGGGCATACCAACCATGCTGGATAAGACTCTCTATCTTTAGTAAGTTGATCTAGCTGATTCTCTAGTAACGTTGCTGCATAGCTATGATCCTTATGGACTCTACTTATTTCGTTTTCTGGAATAGTTTTACGAGTAATCGAAGTTGGTCGCCAATCCCAGCTATCTTTAGGCTTGAGTATCTGAAGAGTGTCGAGAAACATCTTGGTTGCTTTACGATGTTTTTCATCATGGTTGTCCAAGTGTCTAACTAGAGTTGATAAATCAATAGGTGCCACATTGATTGACTCTAAGTATTTGCGCTTAGCTGGACTCAGATCTAAGGCGCCCACTAAGTAAATTCGACGAGCATGGCTAGCTAGATGATCTCTGACCCAACCAACCCATTGTAAAAAATTAGGATCATCACCTGAAAATCCTAGTAAGCAAAACTCATTTTCGATAAATACTTGACGAGCTAGGTTTACAAATGCTGCATGAGTCTTTGGATATTGTCGATAGTCTTCTTGAGTAAATATCAGATTATGAGAAATTTGTACTGTGCCATGTAATTTTACGATTCTAGGAGAGCGAGAAGAGGATAGATCTTCAGGTTTATTGACAATACTGTAGATGGGTTTATAGATATCAGATGCTGCCCGCTCTAACAGCGTATCCCAATTAGTTGTAAGCACTTCTGTCCAAGGCAGCTTTAACAATGAGCCGTATAAATCGCCTGGTATCCATGCAGGGTCATTAACAGTTTGCTCTATTACATCCTTCAATGCTTGTTCGCCGAAGTAAGAACTATATTCCTCAGCGATTCGTAGAGGATCGCCCCATGGATCGGATCCTAAATCTTTTGATAGTACCTTTAGAAGGTCATTCCACAAAGGTAACTTACTATTTATATCACCACTACTAGCAGCGCTTCTACTAAAACCAGAGCCCACCATAATAGCAGCGCCTTGATATGACGTTTCATTTCGCCAAAGAGCTTCGGCGAGCTTTTTTAGTAATGGATAGTCGGGTAAGCTTTTAATACTCATAATGGCTACTCGTAAATAGTTAAATATTTATCATTATATTTAGTCAAACACAGCGTACCCGAAACTGAACGTAAAGCACGATCAAACAATGACTGCTCTCACTGCTATGACAGTCCAATTTATCATACTAAGAAATATACTGCTTATAAAATAGAGTAGTAGTAAAACCCATCACAGAGAAGCGCTAATTGCGTTGATTAAACTCTTGCAAACGACAGTAATAGAGCTATTATAAATGAGTATAGGTAATGGGACTGGTCGCCATCACGGCTTGTTCTTACTAAATCAGCTGATGATATTTTTATAGTGATCTTCTTAAGGTCTTATTAGATTAGTAATATTTAATGATGATTTCATCTTGCGTCATGCCAGCATGCTTACAATAGAAAGACTCTATTGAGTTTAAAGCGTCTCTTAGTTGCCTCTGTGATACCTGCACATACTGTAAGGTAACATCATCGCTTGATTTAGCTTCACGATGATTGAGCAAGCGTTTAAGGACTGGATAGCTAATATTTAAGCTATTAGCTACCGTTCCGAAAGTACGGCGCAAATCATGTGGAGTAATATATAGGTTTGCTTGATTACCTATGGCCTTATAACTACCGCTTAAATCTTTTATATGGTCATCGCTGGCTTGCAAGTCACTTGGGAATACCCATTGCTTGCCGGAACTCAGCCTCCACCTTTCCTCGAGTAGAGCCTGTAGGATATTACTAGTAGGCATATGATAATCAGAACCGTTTTTTGTATCTTTAAATACTATCCGGCCAGCTTTAAGGTCGATGTCAGACCACTTTAAGGACTGCGCTTCATTCAAACGCACACCAGTGAACATAAAAAGTAGCATGATATCTCGTGCATTATTGCTATGAGGCGCTTGCATGTGTGAGCTTCTATCAACATAATTTAAAAGTGTTTTGAGGTACATACCTAAATACTCTTCTTCAATATGTTTGGTACGTGGCTTAACTTTATTCCAATCTTTCTTGGCGTTGAGTATGCGTACTGGTTGCTCTTTGATTAAAAAATCTTCGTCATCATCTAAAAAGCTATCACGACAATAATTCCAAACGGATCTTAGAGCTCTCATAGTTGCGTTAGCCTGAGCTTCACTATGCTTACTTATCTCTTTATGCTTATCACTTATCATTGACTTAGTAATATCATTTAGAGAAATATTTAACCAGTCTTTTAGCTTATGTAATATTTGACGATCATAAGTGGTAATAGTGCCTTTAGCTAACCCAGTCTTTGTTGATTTAAAGTATTTATAAGCCTCTTTAAGTGTTGGTACATTATTGGTCTTATCTTTCGGGTCTTCCAAGTTCTCATGAAGACCATCGTAAACATGCATACCTTTTTTTATATTTGCCATCATTATGCTGGCTTTCTCACGCGCTTCGGTTAGCGTAATCAAGTGCGTTTCTTCTACTTCGTCTCTATACAGCTTTCCATTGATGCGCTTATGCAGTGTATAGCGCTTTGACTGCTTGCCTACCCGTAGCGCAAAACCAGTTAGTACATCGTCCATATAGATTTCAGTACCTTTAGCAGTATAGTCTACTGAATCGATAAGTTTTTTGGTAAGTTTAACTTTCATATATCACCCATGCAGCAGTACATAACCATAGTGTTAGTAGTCATCATACTTTAATTACTACAAGGGTCAAAGTATCAAGATAGTATCAAAAATTTAATTACATCTATGTATTCGCATAAATTTTAGACAATAAAAAACCCTTACAAGTCAATGACTGTAAGGGTTTGAATTTGGTGGGCCCAGTAGGACTTGAACCTACGACCAAAGGATTATGAGTCCTCTGCTCTAACCAACTGAGCTATGGGCCCTAACGTTAGACGCACAATGATACCTGATTTTTTTAGATTTTCAAGTAAAAGATAGGAACTAATACAGATATTTTTACGCAGTGCTACTTTCTATCAAATATGACCGCCAGCCAATGTCAGGCTTCGGCCTCCATCTACCGTAATTATCTCACCAGTGACATAACTGGCTTGTGCAAGATAAAGGACACTATGCGCAATCTCAGCAGGTTTGCCTATTCGCTGCATAGGAATAGAGTCGACAATACTTTTTTGCTGCTGTTGGTCAAGTGCTTGGTCGCTATCCGCATCTGGTAAGATGTTAACGCCAGGAGCGACGCCGTTGACGCGTACATCAGGCGCCATATCAAGCGCCAGTGACTGCACCATCATCCTATGCGCCGCCTTTGCCATATTGTAGACAGCATAATGCCCAAAAGGTTTATTATGCGCATGGATATCAAGTAGGCTAACAATACAGCCTTGTTGTGTCCGTAGATAAGGATATAATGCTTGGCTCAATAATAAAGGCGCTTTGGCGTTAGTCAAAAATAATTCATCCCACTGATCAAGATTGATATGACCAAGCGGACTTGGATAAAAGCGTGAGGCGTTGTGTACTAGGACATCGAGTTGCCCAAATGCTTGCATGATATTGCGAGTAAATTGCTGTAGCGTCTCGCTATTATTAACAACCGCCAAATCTGCAAGGACAACGACCACACTATCGGGACGACTTTGATTAAGCGCATCAGCTAACGCATTGGCTTCTTGCTTACTATGATGGCAATGAATAATAACACGGTAGCCTTGCTCATGGGCGGCACGAACAATAGCCGCACCGATACGCTTAGCGCCACCAGTTACTAGCATGACTGGCGCTGAGGCATTAGTGTCTTTTGGTTGGTTTAAGCTAAATTCTTGGTTCATATTAAAGGTGTTTTTATAATCTAAAATGCTGGTTGCAAGAGCTTGTTTACGAGAAATGTCGTGCTTGTAAATGCTCAATTCTACGTTGTCGTAATGCTTCGCCAATCGCTGGACCTTTGAGATTTTCATCAATATCATCCATGCCGATTGCACGAAAGCTACTCAGTGCCAACATCATTTGTCGATGCTGTATGGCGAGTTGTAATACATGGCCAGTGACCAAGAGCTGCGAGAGTTTTTCCGGTGCTTTATGGGCGCCACAGGCTTGGATAAGATCAATTTTCTGAGCGGCGTTAAGCTGGTTTATGATGCTAAGATTCTTTGCTTGCTGCACAAACAAAGTAGCAAATTGAGTCTGTGCTTTTGGTACCTTCGCGCTGTTACCTATCTCATTAATACCTTTAACGGCAGTCGCCATCATATCTGAATTTAAGTCTGTAGATTCTAAAATAAATAAATCTCTGTTCAGACTTGCCATTAATAACGCCCAGCGCTGTGACAAATTTAACTGCATTTGACCAGCGAAATATAACGCCGTTTGTACAATCTCTCTTATTTGGCCGTATTGAGCCTGGCTCCAAGCTTGATGTAGCGGGGCAAAATATTCTATCAGCGCACCAATCTCAAAAAGCTGCTGCCAATAAACCTGAGGCGATACTTGCATCATGGCACGGCTTGATTCTTGCCAAATGCGTTCACTACTTAAATGCGCAAGCTCTCCTGAGCCTACCAATTGGCGCATCAATAGCAAGGTTTCATCGGCGATTCTAAAACCCAAATCATAATAGCGTCCATAAAAGCGCGCGGTTCGTAGTACCCGTAATGGGTCTTCACTAAACGCGCTTGAGACATGACGTAGAGTTTTGCTGTTAATGTCATCCAATCCGCCATAGTAATCGACGACTTTACCAGTTATAGGCGTGTCATCGGTTAGGCTTTTGACTTCAATCGCCATGGCATTGACGGTCAAATCGCGACGTTGTAAGTCTTCACGTAATGTCACATCAGGGCTAGCATGCACACTAAAGCCTTGATAGCCTAGACCTTGTTTGCGCTCCGTACGTGCTAATGCATACTCTTCACGGCTGACAGGATGCAAAAATACCGGAAAGTCTGCGCCTACTTGTTGGAAACCTGCCGCCAGCATATCTGCGACAGTGGCGCCGACGACGACAAAGTCTTTGTCTTTAATAGGACGACCTAACAGTTGGTCACGGACAGCACCGCCGACGAGATACACTTGCATAATAGTCTCTTTTTTATCCAGTATTTAGTAGGGCGTGTCCTCAATTCAATCGATGGACATCTAGATGGGCTAAAAATGGCTAAAAATGGCTAAATTTTGCCAAACCTCGTCAAATAGCTGGGTAATATCCCGATATTAACTGCGCTATTTTCCTTGTTTGGCTGCAATTTATCTCATTTTTATCACCACTTTTAAAATGAGGACACGCCCTGAAGTATTTTGCCAAAAAAAACCAGTCAACGCTCGCTTAGGAGTATTGACTGGTTTTAGTATAGCAGACGGCTTCTATAAATAACTAACAGAAGACCGGCTTAGCCATGTGTTTATACGCTATATAAACAACTACTTCTGCTCATTGATTAAGTCTTGAGCTTCAGTAACTGCAAGCGCTGTCATATTAACTACACGACGCGCTGTCGCTGATGGGGTTAGGATATGCACAGGTTTATTAGCCCCTAGCAAGATAGGACCAATAGACGCACTGCGGGTTGCTGTTTTGAGTAGGTTAAAAGCAATGTTCGCTGCATCAAGCGTTGGCAAGATAAGCAAGTTTGCTGAGCCTTTTAGGTTGCTTGATGGTAAATCATTAGCACGAATATGCTCATCAAGGGCCGCATCACCTTGCATTTCACCATCGAACTCAAAGTCGACATTCATTTCTGTCAGCAGCTGATGTACTTTGCGCATTTTTACCGCGCTGGCACGGTCTGATGTACCGAAGTTTGAATGCGAAACCAGTGCTACGCGTGGCGTGATACTAAAGCGGCGCAATTGATCGGCTGCTAATACCGTCATTTCAGCCAATTGCTCAGCCGTTGGGTCTTCGTGGATATAAGTATCAGCAATAAAGATATTGCGATCTTGCATCAAGACAGCATTCATCGCATAAAAATCACTGACGCCTTCTTTTTTACCAATGACTCTGCTAACGTATTTTAAATGCAGATGATAGTAGCTGAATGTGCCACAAATCATACCATCAGCATCACCATTTTCAACCAATAGCGCACCGATTAAAGAAGTCTTGCGGCGGACATCACGGCGGGCAAGCTCGATACTGACGCCATTACGTTTGTTTTTCTCGTAATAGCCTTGCCAGTAGTCTTTATAGCGTGGATCATCATCTTGATTCACAATGGTGATGTTCTCACCATCTTTTAGGCGTAGCGCTAGCTTTTCAATGTTCTTTTCGATGATGGCAGGACGACCTACCAAGATTGGATGTGCCAACTGTTCATCGACGACCACTTGTACCGCGAGCAAGACGTTGCTGTCTTCACCTTCACAGTAAACAATACGTTTAGGATCGGCTTTCGCGCGGGCAAAGATAGGCTTCATAACAAATGCTGAGTTATAAACAAACTCAGATAAGCGTTGACGATAGGCTTTCATATCCGCGATAGGAAGGGTTGCAACCCCAGAATCCATTGCCGCTTTAGCAACGGCAGAAGCGATTTCAATGATTAAATTTGGCTCAAGTGGTCCTGGAATGAGATATTCGCGTCCAAAGCTTGGTGTGCTTTCAACGTTTTTCACGTTGCTCATTGGCGTCGCTTCAACATGTGCCATGGCGGCGATTGCTTTTACGCAAGCAATTTTCATCTCTTCGTTAACGGTCGTTGCCCCAACGTCTAACGCACCGCGGAAGATATAAGGGAAGCATAGCGCGTTGTTTACTTGATTTGGATAATCTGAGCGACCTGTTGCCATGATGACGTCTGGACGTACCGCATGAGCCAACTCTGGCATAATCTCAGGCGTTGGGTTGGCAAGGGCAAAGACGATAGGGTCTTTTGCCATACGGCGAACCATGTCTTCGGTCAATGTACCAGGCATAGATAGGCCTAAGAACATATCGACATCATCCATCACTTCTTCAATAGTAGAGGCGGTGCTATCACGGGCATAACGCTGCTTAGTCTCATCAAGATTTTCACGGCTAGTAGTAATGATACCGCGTGAGTCTGATACCAAGATGTTGTTTTTATCAACACCAAGCGCACAAATGATATCCAAGCAAGAGATAGCTGCAGCACCTGCGCCTGAACAGACTACTTTAATTTCTTCAATTTTTTTGCCAGTGATGAGCAAAGCGTTTAGCATCGCTGCGGCAACAATGATTGACGTACCATGTTGGTCATCGTGGAATACCGGAATGTTCATACGTTTGCGCAATTCGCGCTCGATTTTGAAACATTCTGGAGCTTTGATATCTTCTAGGTTAATACCGCCAAAAGTAGGCTCTAAAGACGCAACGGCTTCGATAAACTTGTCTGGATCGTTTTGAGCAATTTCAATATCAAAAACGTCGATACCTGCGAATTTTTTGAATAGTACCCCTTTACCTTCCATTACAGGCTTTGATGCCAATGGACCAATATCCCCTAAACCAAGTACCGCAGTACCGTTGGTAATCACACCGACCAAGTTGCTGCGAGCGGTATACTTAGCCGCTAATGCTGGATCTCTTTGAATCTCAAGGCAAGGTACGGCAACCCCTGGTGAATAGGCGAGCGCCAGATCGCGTTGGTTGGCCAGTTGCTTGATAGGCGTAACTGAGATTTTACCTGGGCGTGGAAACTCATGGTAATGTAAGGCAGCTTGTTCGAACTGCTCTTTTTCCGTGATAGGGGTATCCGTATTCAAAGTGATATCGTCATTCATAATAATTGCCATGGTTGGGATAATTGGAATAAAGTAAATGGTGATAAAAACTAATGCTTAAGCCTTAAAAATCATAAAATATGACAATGAAGCTAGCTTTATACTAAAAGAGTCTTCATTAGTGGCTAGACATCAGGGTAAAAACAACAATGCTACAAAAACAGCTATTCTAGCATCATTGGCATTTAGCTGCCTAGTAAGCTGAGCGCAATAGTACGAGTAATATAATAAAATGATATTCATTATTTCGCTAATTGATGATGACAAATAATAGGGCTAAATATCAACCCTAATTGCATCATGTTTCAAAACATTACAGAATAGCATTTTAATAGCATGTTGTTAAGACGAGCAGCTGATTGGCATTTGCGGCGCATGCGGGGCAGGTGGCATCGTATCGAGTTCGGTGGCGATGTCTTGTACCGTATAAGGGGTCGCAAGCAATTCAAAGACTCGATTTAACTCATTAAATTGCCCTTGTTCAGCGGCCGTGATGACGCGCTGCGCCATACTATTACGTAACACATAAACCGGATTATTGCTGCACATCTCATCAATAGAGTGCTCGCTAGGTAACGACTGTAGCGCTGCCAAATAACGTGTTGACCAATCTTGCCAGACGTTTAGCGCCTCATTATTAAACCCAGTAGTCATTATTGTAAGCAGCTGCTGCTCATAAGGATACTCGTTTGGCGCGACCAAACCCAATAGGGCTCGGAAACTATTGGTATAGTCTAGTAAATTGTCTTCTAGTAACGTCAACCATTCAAAGGTAAGGGTTAAACTCTCTTTGGCATGCGGTAATCCCAACTTACGGCACAGTCCTTGTTGATAATGCTGCATAAAGGTCGCTTCATACGGCGCTAAGCAATCAGCCAACGTTTCGCGCGTTACGCCATCTAAACGCATAAAGTGTGGTAGCCAGATATTTAAGTTCCAATGACCGATAGCAGGTTGGTTTTGATAGGCATAACGTCCGGTATGGTCAGAGTGATTGTTAATCCACGCAGGATTAAAACGCTCCATAAAACCAAATGGACCAAAGTCTAAGGTGCTACCAGTAATCGATAGGTTATCGGTATTCATCACCCCATGGGCAAAGCCAATCAGTTGCCAGTCGGCAATCATGCGCGCCGTACGCTCAACCACCGCCTGAAAAAATGCCAAGACTGGCGTTTCACTATCACGGCATTCTGGGTAATAAGTATCAATCATATAGTCGGTAAACTCGCCAAGCAGGTCAGGCGCAAAGCTGGCAATCCACTCAACATGACCGAAGCGAATATGGCTGTCAGCGACGCGCATCAATGCTGCCCCAGCTTCCATACGCTCGCGGCGCACTTTTGTATCTGATACCACAAAGCCCAAGGCGTTAGATGAAGGAATACCAAGCTGGGTCAGCGCATGCCCAGATAAATATTCGCGAATGGTGCTGCGTAACACCGCACGCCCATCACCCATACGTGAGTAGGGCGTTAAACCTGCACCCTTTAGATGTAAGTCTTGTAATTCATTGTTTTTATCAAGGACTTGCGCCATGAGTAAACCGCGGCCATCGCCCAATTGTCCTGCCCATTGTCCAAACTGATGACCGGCGTAAGCCATCGATAGCGGTTGAAACTCGGCTGGCACGTATTGACCACCTAAGATTTCAACCCAGCGCGCCATCAAATCTTTATCATCAAGCCAGCCCAATTGCTCAGCAACTTGCGTATTAAAATGACCGGCGCGAGGATTGTCTAGCGGTGTCGGCAGCTGCTCATGATAGAGGCGGGTGTCTAATTTGACATAAGTATTCTGATAGCGCATAAGTGCTGTTCCAATATAGGGGAGTAGATTAATAAGGTACTAGAGTATAGATTTGTAGCTGTATAAATATAGACGCAAATAGTGAGGGCTGATATTCATAAACTCACTATAACATAGCCTTAATAAAGCCGCGTTTCACTCTGTCCATCTCTTGTAATTAGTCTATAAGTAATTAGGGCGCAAATCATTACCATAAAAAAACCCTCTATCTTTACAGATAGAGGGCAGGAGAGACTAACAATAGAGGCTGAAAATAAAGTAATTAAAGGATTACTCTGTATGAATGCTTACGCTGCTTTTGGGCTTTGACCAATAGAGCGAAACGCATTTTTTAGATTACTGTTATGCGCCAGTATTTTTTGTTCAACCTTAGCATAATCCTGTTTTAACGTCTCTTCAACTTCATGCAAACGATCAGCAAATTCTGTCTTTTTCAGCTCAATGGTTTTAGCTTTTAGAGCTTGCCATTCTTCGACCGTTTGGGTAAAGGCATCGTATTCAAACTTGATACGATCTTGGAAGCTCTTCATCGTATGAGGAATATCAAGTCCGTTTGCAGTGGCATTATCAATCTGCTGTTGGGCTTTTTTGAATTGCATTTGCACTTCAGCATGCTTGATGGTGGTGTCATCAACCGTACGCAATTCACTGGTTAAACCAAGTTTAGATAAGCCAACAATCAACCATTTAGTTGGATCATATTGCCACCATTTCACGCCATTACGATAGTCGTATTGGAAGAAGTGATGGTAGTTATGATAACCCTCACCCCACGTAAAGATAGCAAGGAAGAAGTTATCACGCGCACTATTAGTGTCGGTATAAGGACGCGTACCAAACATGTGACAGAGCGAGTTAATAAAGAAGGTAAAGTGATGGGTCAGTACCAAACGCAGTAGACCTGCCAATACCAATGTGCCCCAAACATCACCGATTAACCAGCCAACTGCAGCGACCATGGCGACGTTGGTTGCTAGTACCCATAAACCATAGTATTTGTGCTGAATCTGCAGCACTTTATCTTTGGTTAAATCAGGAATATTTTTATAGTCAAAGCGACCGCTAGGATAATTGCGTAGCATCCAACCGATATGGCTAAAGAAAAAACCACGCTGTGCTGAATATGGATCTTCCATAAGATCATCAACATGACGGTGATGCGTACGGTGACCTGATACCCAATCGAAAGCGGAGCCTTGAACCGCAAGGGTTGAGCCTAGTAATAGGAAGTTTTTTACCAAAGGATGTGCTTTATAGGCACGATGCG
The DNA here is from genome assembly GCF_058197955.1 of Janibacter sp. CoH_79_TC_3. Taxonomy (NCBI): domain Bacteria; kingdom Bacillati; phylum Actinomycetota; class Actinomycetes; order Micrococcales; family Intrasporangiaceae; genus Janibacter; species Janibacter sp. CoH_79_TC_3. Next base: position 391,844 of record NZ_JBXWIV010000002.1, on the reverse strand, counting down.
ACAATAGGCGGTGATAGCCTGCGGTAATACTAATACCTGTCCAAACCATAAAGGCACCAAATACACCCCAAACGGGCGCACTAACCTGATGGGTCATCAAGTACCATGGTGTAATGACAGCAGCAGCAATAGGCGTTGCAATCAGAAAAATCGCTGGAACCAAGTTGATCGGCGACTTTTGGAATTCAAGCTCTAGAGGATCAATGCCCTCATAATTTTCCACGACATTGGCGTTTTTATCGCAACTGGTGGTCACCAATTGCGTATCAGCAGCAGCGTCAATTTTACCTTTTTCGGTATCAAGCCATGTCTTCACGCGCAGCGCTTGAGTGCCAGCATGCTGTATCAGCGTATCACCAGACTTTATAGCGAGACGCAAGCCCTTAAGTGGTAAGCCTATTACTTTCTTAGCAATCATGTAATATCCCTAACGGTATTAATTTCAGCCTCTATATTACCCTAAAACAAGTATAAAGTGAACACTTATACACTAGAAAAATATTGCTAAATAACAATAACTTGTATGAGTTATGGGAAGTATTATTGTAAATACCCCATGATTTATCAGCAATTGGGTAAAAGTGTAAGTAGCAAGACATATATGTAGGTTATCAAAATACACAGGTGACTATTCGGACAATTAATTAACTGGCTTTTTAAGTGGATTTCTAAACACTATTATTCGAATGGTGAGAGAAAAATGAGTGAGAAATTTACCTGTTTAGTGCGTAAGAAAATACGTTGGATAATCGGTAATAATGGCATCGACTTGCCATGCAATCAGGTTTTCCATCGTGTCGCTATCATTGACCGTCCATGCGCTCACCGGTAAGTCATAGCGATGACAGTGGTCAATGACTGCTGGATTCAGAAGCGGGTAGTGAATACCCAGTTGCATGCAGCCAAGTTGCAGTGCAGTATTAGGCGCTTTTATCAAAGTCTCAGGCGTCCGAATTAGCAAACCACGCGGTAAATCCTGCAACAGCTTATTGCGTTGCAGTCCTGCATGTAGCTCGACATCAAAACTAGTTAGCACGATAGGTAGATTGGCAAGTGGACTGTCAATTAGATCCGTCATTAATGCTCTGATAAGCTTGCGGTAATCCGTACGCTCATGTGTCTTAATCTCAAGCTCAATATAAGTAAAGCCTTCTAAAGCAAGTGCTATATGCGCTAACGACGTAATCTTGTGACCAGACTGTGAAGAGCGTTGAATTTCAGCAAGGCTTAACTGATCGATGCGCGATTGCTGTCCGCACAGTCGTTGTAAATTGTCATCGTGAAAGACCATTAAGTGACCATCAGCACTTAGCTGGACATCGAATTCGACACCGACCAAGCCCGCCGTTTGCAGATTTTGCGCCAGCTTAAAACCTGCTAAGGTATTTTCTAATGCTTCGCCGCGCGCCCCGCGATGCCCTAATAAAAGCGTGTTTTTAAAATTCATCATCATTAATAACTATCAAATATTTTATCGCCATCATATCGCCTCTGCAAAATTGGGTCTAATACAATTTTTACTTACGGAATATTCTTCGCCAACGGAATATCTAGTTAAGGATTTGGGTCATTTGAAAAATGAGTAAGTTAAAGGTTGAACAAGCTAAAAATTGAACCAGTCGAAAACTTACGCCATTATTAAAATATGTATTTGTTGCGTTTTTGCAACCAAACCTCGATTTTAGGGCGAATGTTGGACGTTATTTGTACATCAATAGGCTACACTGATGACCATTTAACACAAACACCGTATAATAATGTGGTTTTCAAAACTTGCGTTATCACTACTATAAGATATTAAGATTTAAAAATTTAGAGATAATAGTTTGGGCGTAAAATTTGAATGTCAAACACTGTCCGTCAGTGGCGGTACGAATCAGGTAATTGGAGCAAAATAAAGATGAGCGTAGCAAATAAGAGTTTGAGCAAGTGGTATAAAGTTGCTGGTATTGGTATCGCATGTAGTTTGGTGCTTACTGGCTGTAACCGCTCAGAAAAAGAAGAGACCACGGAGACAGCAGAGCTAACCGAAGAGACCGCTGCCAGTGAAAACGCTGCTGCTACGGCGGTTAGCTGTGATGATCCTATGGTACAAGATCGCCTCAAATCTGCCTTAAAAAATACGCTCAATCAACAAGCAAAAACCTTGGCTGCAAGCTACGCTAATGATGCTGAGATTGGTTTAAATAATGGCGTTGTCACTGAGAAAACCAATGGTATCGTCATCGATGTGCAAAACGCTGCAGTGTTACAAGCTACTAACGATAATGGCATGACAACGTGTCAAGCGAGCGTCAGCATGACCTTGCCAAGTGAAGATTTATACCAAGCCAGCCAACTACAAGCAGCTAACAATCAGCCGAGCTTGCAATCACGTCTAGCTAATGACAATATCCGCATCAATAACAACATGCTCGTTGATGATGCCTTTACTTATGTTGTTGGTACGCAAGGCGGTCAAGTACGTACGCGTATCGCAGGGCAGCCTGCATTGCTTACTGTGGTATCGGAAGTGGTGGCAGGCTCAGCCTTCCAGTCGGCTTTAGAAGAGCAGCGTGCCCAGCGCGCCGCACAAGAAGCCGAACGCCGCCGTCAAGCTGCGCAAAACAATAGCGAAAACCAAAATCGTCAACCAAGACAAGTAACGCCAGTTACCCCTGTGCGTCCAACTGAACCGGCTACGCCACCGACTGTCAATCAAAATAGCAGTCAGAACAGTAGTAATCAAAACAATAATCAAGCGGCTGCAACGCCTAGTACTTCAGCGCCTGCGGCTCCAGCCACGCCTAAGTCAGTACCTAAAGATGAAAGTATCGACATGGTAATTATCGAAGATAAAGACGCAACTTATTAATTATTAATAAAACGTCAGTAGTTGGTCTTTAATTAGAGAATTTGAAATAAAAAAGCCCGCAACTATTATAAGTTGCGGGCTTTTTTATTTGCTGGAATCGGTTTTTAGCTATTAATTTTAGATGTTAGCAAAGATTAAACTATTTATTATCAGCGAATTTTTGTAGTACTTGACTGTCCCACAGCACTTCAGAAACTTCCTCAGGGTCGGTGCAAAAACGGGCGGCGACGAATAGCCAGTCCGACAAACGATTGATGAAGCTGACTGCCGTCGGACGAATGGCTTCTGGGCGCTGCTGTTGCAATAGCACCGCTTGGCGCTCAGCACGGCGGCAGACGGTACGTGCCACATGCAATTGACTGACAAGCACTGAGCCCGTCGGTAAGATAAAATCTTTCAGCGGTAGCAAGGTAGTATTCATCGCATCAATCTGCTGCTCTAACCAGTCGATATGCGCGGCGCTCACGCCTTCATATTCTGGCATGGCAAGCTCGCCACCGATATTAAATAGCAAATGCTGAATAATCACTAACGCTTGTGCAAAATCAGCTTCTTTCGTCACTTCAGTCGTAGTTTGTGCCAGTTGTGCGCGTATCAAACCTATGTGTGAGTTGAGCTCATCAATATCACCCATGACGCTAAATAGATTGTCAGCTTTACTCACGCGGCTGCCATCTGCCATACCTGTAGTACCGTCATCTCCAGTACGTGTGTATATTTTGCTTAAACGATTGCCCATGTTCGTATCCTTAACGTTCAGTATTCTTTATCATTGCGAGTGTTAGTTGTGCGCTCATTGTAGTATTTTACGAGCATTTTCGCTAAGATAATGGGTTAAGTTTTATATTGCTGCTTTTCTTAAGCTAATAATCACGTTCAAAGCTTTCATAGCTAGACGTTTTTATTATTTAAGTGTGCAGTATGGATATGCTCGTTTCATTCTTATACTTTTTATCAAAAGGCTTTTCTACTATGACCACACCTCTTGCAGACGCTATGTCTCAGCTTGCCATCTACGATTCACTTAATGGACGCAAGCAGTCATTCAAGCCGCTTGTGTCGGGCAAAGTCGGCATATATGTGTGCGGAATGACGGTCTATGATTATTGTCATATTGGTCATGCTCGGATGATGGTTGCCTTTGATATGGCGGTACGCTGGCTGAAGCAATTGGGTTATGACGTGAATTATGTGCGTAACATCACCGATATTGATGACAAAATCATCACCCGTGCTGCCGAAAATGGCGAAGAGATTGGTGCATTAACCCAGCGTTTTATTACAGCGATGCACGAAGATTTCTCTGCACTTGGCTGCTTAGCGCCTGATGCAGAGCCACGTGCGACCGACCATATCGATGAGATGCAGCAGATGATTGGCAATTTGGTCAGCAATGACTACGCTTACGCTGGCGATAATGGCGATGTCTATTATGCGGTCGATAGCTTCCCTGATTATGGTAAATTATCCAAGCGTAATTTGGATGATATGCAAGCGGGCTCACGCGTTGATGTCGAAAATGACAAGCGCAATCCGTTTGACTTTGTCTTATGGAAAGCGGCAAAACCTGGTGAGCCACAATGGGCATCGCCATGGGGTCAAGGGCGTCCGGGCTGGCATATTGAATGCTCGGCGATGTCGACCAAATGCCTTGGCAATACCTTCGATATTCATGGCGGCGGTCATGATTTACAGTTTCCACATCATGAAAATGAGATAGCGCAATCTGAAGCGGCGACGGGCTGCGAGTACGCACGTAATTGGATGCACGTTGGCTTTATTAATGTCGATGGCGAAAAGATGTCTAAATCTTTGGGTAACTTTGCCACCATTCGTGACGTCATCAAGCATTTTCATCCTGAAACGCTGCGCTTTTTCTTACTATCAAGTCACTATCGCAGCCAAGTAAATTTCTCGGACAAAGCTTTAGATGAAGCGCACAATAGCCTAAGTAGATTGTATCAAGCCTTAAAAGCTGCTGAGCAACAAAAAGGGCAGGAACTCGTCATCAATGATGAGCTGATAACCGCTGCTTATAGTAGTGCCGCCGGACAAGATTTTATAAAAGCCATGAATGATGATTTCAATAGCTCAACGGCAATCAGTGTGTTATTTGGGCTGGCGCGTGATATCAATAAAGCAGTCAAAGCTGAAGACGTAGAGGCTGCATGGCAGTTGGCGCAGCAGCTTAAAGCCTTGGCGCAAACGCTAAATATTTTACAGCTGCCCGTACAGCAGTTTTTACAAGCTGTGGTCGGTGAGGCGCAAGCAGACGGTTTAACCGATGCCGCTATCGATGGATTAATTATTGAGCGTGCGGATGCTAAAACCAATAAGAACTTTGCCCGTGCTGACGAGATACGCGAGCAGTTAAAAAATGCAGGTATTGAACTTGAAGACAGCCGTGCGGGTACGACTTGGCGCCGCGCTTAAGTTATATTGTTTCTACAAGCAATTGTATTGATTAATAGTTTACCCCTAAATTAAGTCAGCTTAGCGCTGGCTTTTTTTTGTTCATTGCATTAGCTTAAGCTTATATTAACCTTTAACCTTTAACCTTTAACCTTTAACCTTTAACCTTTAACCCTTAACCTTTAACCCTTAACCCTTAACCCTTAACCCTTAACCTTTAATTTTAATAACTAATTTCACTAATCAGCCCAGAACCTTATCGTATGAAACATTTTCCTCAGTCTTTGATTGCTAAAAATATCCAATCTCACAATACGGGCGATATTGGCGACACTGATTTTTCTAGTTTTAGGAGCTTTGAGAACTTTGAAAGCTCTGAGCGCTTTAAAAGTTGTGAGAGTTTAAATACTGTTAAGGGTAAGCCTAAATTAATGGCGAGCCATTTGAGCATACGCCATTTTATTCTCAGTATCTCCGTTATTATCCTAAGCATTGTTTATCTGCCTGCTTATGCCGCTAGCAGTTACAACGCTGTGCTTGATGAAAACTCAGCGATTAAAAATTCAGCTAGCAGTTCAACTACAGGCAATCAAAACGAGACAACTGCGCCAATCACCGACGCACCAGAGAATATCGTTGATTATGCATCGCAAAGCATTGATAAGCTGAAAAGAGAAGGGATTAGCGTCTCTGCTATAGCGGAAGAAGTGATTAGCCCGCTTGAGAAAAAGACTGTGCAGCAGGCAGGCGTGTTACAGGGCGATTCTGGTCTGACGGGCGATTATAACGAAAGCTATTATGCGTTAAATAAGCTCAATGTAGGCTTGCCGCCCCTATCTGAGCCACCGAATTTATCGACACCATTGGCAACGTTAGAGTTTTTTCAATCAGCGGTCATGAAGCAGCAATATGACTTGGCCGCTTATGCGCTCAATATGAACTTGATTGATAAGGAGTTGCAGCGTAACCAAGCGATGGAGCTTGCCAAACAGCTTGATTTTTTATTGGTAGAGAGAAAGCTCTATGTGTTTGATAAGCTGCCTGACCGTCCTGATGGTTTGATTGAACCGCCGCTTGGTAGCAATAATAGTATCCAAGGTATTCCTAGGCGCTCAATCCAATTGGGCTATATCGATTATCGCGAGCGCCGTGTACCGATACATCTTGAGCGCGTGCGCATCGATGACAATGCGCCTTTTTGGGTGTTTTCCGCGCAGACGGTGTCTAATATCAATAAGCTATACGAGCAATATCAGCCCGCAAAGTTTGAGCGTTATTTGCCCGACTGGACCAAATTAAAAGTCTTTGGTATTGCTATTTGGGAATTTATAGCACTATTCATGTTCTTTTCTTTTACCATGGGCGCCGGTTGGTTACTTAGTAAAGCGGCTGGTAAATTGCTGAATTGGTATGTTTTAGACAAAGAGGGCAATCGACTTGGTACTGTTCATCACAACGGGGTGGAGGATTTGGTTAATAAGCTGACCGTACCTTTGACTTTTACCATCAGTTTCTCCTCTGTTTATACGTTGGTATCGGGCGGCCTTCCTTATCTAGATGCCTTAGCCTCATCGACACGCCCCATTATTTGGATTGGCTTAGTATTTAGTACCATGTGGCTTGGTATTCGCGCCATTAATTTTTTTGCCAATCGTTATAAAGATTTGCAAATAGAAAATTTAAGCGAAGCGCAGTTTGATAAAGGTCGCAGCCGTCGCACTTATGTGTCTATCTTTCGCCGTGTCTTTATCTTTGTGATGATTTTGGGCGGAATTTGGATAGGAATGAGTGAATTTACCAATATTGATGGTTTGGGTAAAACGCTACTCACCTCAGCAGGGATTGCGGGCGCGGTGATAGGTATTGCCGCGCAGCCTATTTTGGGAAATATTATCGCAGGTATGCAAGTTGCGATTACCCAGCCTGTGCGTATTGGCGATACGGTGATGATGGAAGGTGAGTGGTGCACGATTGAGGATTTGGGTTACACCTATGCGGTACTAAAGACGTGGGATGAGCGCCGCTTAATTGTGCCCATGCGGCATTTTATTACTGAGATTGTCGAGAACTGGTCGCATACCGAATCGCATCAAACCTCGGTGATTTATTTATATGTCGATTACGGTGCCGATATTGACGCCATTCGGCAAAAATATATCGAGCTGGTAAAAGACAATGCGCTATGGGACAGTGAAGTTGAGCCTGAGTTGTTTACCGTCTCGGTATCAGAAACCACCATTAAGCTGCGTTGTAGCCAAGCGTCTGATAATCCTCTCAATGCTTGGACACTCGAATGTGAAGTGCGTGAGCAGATGCTGAGCTATTTATATAGCGAACAAAAAGAGTATTTACCAGCTGAGCGTTTGATAGTCAAAAATAGTGCTGATTAAGTTCGGCTAATTTTAATCATTTTTTAACGGTCTTAATTTATTCTCTATTAATTTTCTCAAAAACGGTTTTTCAAAACTTTCCAAATAAATATAAATTATCAGAGAACCTTGTATTATTAAATGAATTTATGTTATTAAGAGACCTTAGATTATCAAATGACAGTGCCATCATATCATCGTATTAATATAGCAAAATAAGCTGACAAATATGTTATGCGTAGGCTTGCCTTATTTGTTATAATATGGCGTTATTTTTAAGGGATAATTCAGTTATTAAGCATCGTGTAAGCAGACTTTAGGAGGTTTAGAGGCGCTGTATTGGCAAATCTACTGACTAATCGTTTTATTACTACTGATAAATAGATAACGTGCCGAGCGAATATTGGTGTTTAGAGTTTGTTCCTCATGGTTTTCTCATAATCTAACGGCTTTATCTTTATTTGCATTTTAGCCTACCGTTTTTGACAAAACGTTCGTTTATTGACTTAATACTGCATTGCCCACCCATCAAAATAACCACCACTAGGGGTCTGTATGTTGCGAATTGTCGATGAAGCCTTAACCTTTGATGACGTTTTATTATTGCCAGCTTATTCTGAAATCCTACCAAAAGCTGCTGATTTAACGACCCGCCTAACCAAAAATATCACATTGAACTTACCAATAATCTCCGCTGCGATGGATACTGTCACTGAATCTGAGATGGCCATCACTATGGCACAGCTCGGTGGTTTGGGTATCTTACATAAAAGCATGGATATCGATAAGCAAGCCATGCAAGTACGCCGCGTTAAAAAATTCGAAGCAGGTACAGTGGTTGACCCTATCACGGTTCATCCAGAGATGACGATTGGTGAGCTATTAAGATTGGCCCAAGATAATAATATCTCAGGTGTGCCTGTGGTTGAGAAAGGCACTGATAAAGTCATCGGTATCGTTACCCACCGCGATTGGCGTTTTGAGACCAATCTATCATTGCCAGTCAGTCATATTATGACGCCAAAAGATCAGCTGGTCACCGTTAAAGAAGGTGAAAGCAACGAAAACATCAAAAAACTCCTTCATGAGCACCGTATCGAAAAAGTTATCGTCATTAATGATGATTTTCGTTTGCGTGGTCTGATTACGGTTAATGATTTTGCCAAAGCAGAAAACAATCCTAATGCTTGTAAAGATGAGCACGGTCGTCTGCGAGTTGGCGCAGCTGTTGGTACTGGCGCTGATACCCAAGCACGTGTTGAAGCCTTGATTGCTGCTGACGTCGATATTATCGTTGTTGATACCGCGCATGGTCACTCAAAAGGCGTAATTGATAAAGTTTCTTGGATTAAAAAGCACTTTCCAAACGTTCAAGTTATCGGTGGTAATATTGCTACTGGTGATGCCGCTAAAGCGTTACGTGATGCTGGTGCAGATGCGGTCAAAGTAGGTATCGGCCCAGGATCTATCTGTACCACGCGTATTATCGCTGGTGTAGGTATGCCACAAATCTCTGCGATTGATAGCGTCGCAAATGCGCTACAAGACAGTATCCCACTAATTGCTGATGGTGGTATTCGTTATTCAGGCGATATGGCAAAAGCCATTGCTGCTGGCGCGTCGTGCATCATGGTTGGTTCGCTGATGGCCGGTACCGAAGAAGCGCCAGGTGAGGTCGAACTATTCCAAGGTCGCTATTATAAAGCTTATCGCGGTATGGGTAGCTTGGGTGCGATGTCAGGTCAAAACGGCTCGTCAGATCGCTATTTCCAAGATGCCAAAGATGGGGTAGAAAAACTGGTACCAGAAGGTATCGAAGGTCGCGTACCTTATAAAGGGCCAGTGGCTGGTATCGTTAACCAAATGATGGGTGGGCTGCGTTCATCAATGGGCTATACTGGCTGTGCAACCATCGAAGAGATGCGTACCAAGCCACAGTTTGTTAAAGTGACTTCAGCGGGTATGAAAGAATCACATGTCCATGATGTGCAGATTACCAAAGAAGCGCCTAACTATCGTGTCGACTAATCACGTTTCTAACGCTATATAAGCGCAAATCACCTACTTAGTAGAGTTGTCGTGACGTCGAGATACAAACAGCCAACAATGCCTTGTTATTGTTGGCTGTTTTTTTTGTAAAATACAAGATTGGATTAAGCGTATTTTTATCTAAGGCTATGCCTGTGCGCACGTCTGGTTTTTACTTTTAACATTGAGGAATAATAATAATGAGCTACTTTGGCACTGATGGTATTCGCGGAAAATTTGGTGAACTACCTATTACCCCTGATTTTATTTTAAAGTTGGGCTATGTGACGGGGTTGGTGCTGATAGAAAATAACAATAATCCTACTCGTAAACCCAGTGTGGTCATCGGTAAAGATACGCGTCTATCAGGTTATGTAATTGAAGGGGCTCTGCAAGCGGGCTTTAATGCTGCAGGTGTCGATGTACACATGCTAGGACCGCTACCAACGCCTGCTATCGCGCATCTGACGCGTAGTTTTAACGCTGATGCTGGTGTGGTGATTTCTGCCTCACACAATCCATACTATGATAATGGCATCAAACTATTCTCAGGTGATGGCAAAAAACTGACCGATGAGATGCAAAATGCCATTAATGATAAATTAAAAGCCATTATGGCTTCCTCTGATAGTAATGATGTACTCATGCCTATTCTTGATCCGGCACAATTGGGTAAAAACAATCGTATCAATGATGCCAAAGGGCGCTATATTGAATTTTGCAAAGGTAGCTTCCCTTATCAATACGATTTAGACCATTTAACCGTCGTCGTCGACTGTGCCAATGGTGCAGGCTACAGTGTCGCCCCGCGTGTTATGCGTGAGCTTGGGGCCAATGTGATTGCGATTAATAATAAGCCTGACGGCATCAATATTAATGCACAGTGCGGCTCGACGCATCCTGAAAGCCTGCAAAAAGCCGTACTCGAATATGAAGCAGATGTCGGTATTGCTTTAGATGGTGATGGTGACCGTATCGTGATGGTCGATGAAGCGGGTGAGTTGGTCGATGGTGATGGCATTTTGTATGTGCTTGCTACCCAAGGTCAAATCAAAGCCAAAGGCGTCGTTGGTACCCTAATGAGCAACATGGGCTTAGAGTTGGCGTTAAAAGACGCTGACATTGAGTTTACTCGTGCAAAGGTGGGCGACCGCTATGTGATGCAAGAGCTTGAAGCCAATGGCTGGATATTGGGCGGTGAGCCATCGGGCCATATCTTATGCTTGGATAAAAGCCGTACCGGCGATGCCATCATTGCAGGCTTACAAGTACTCGCGGTGATGCAAGCAAGTGGTAAAGCGCTTAGTGATTTAACCGAAGTTTTTGAGGTATTACCACAGAAGCTCGTCAATGTGTGCCTATCTCAAATGCAAGATCCGTTTGAGCATGAAGAATTGGTCGCCGCTTTTGATAAAGCCCGTGCCACTTTAGAAGGTCGTGGCCGCTTGCTTATTCGCCAATCGGGTACAGAGCCGATGATTCGAGTCATGGTCGAGTCAGATGATGAGATAGAATGCGATGTAATGGCAAATGATTTGGCAGATAAAATCAAAACGGTCTTGGGTTAAAAGCCTCGGGTTAATAGTATTTACGAGTATGGTTTGTATTTACGAATATAATGAGAAACAATCATGAGTATGGATTTTACCGATCAGCGCCTATCCTATGAGAAAGGCCAACTAGACCAACAGTCAGTCCCCACATCCCCATTTGAGCTGTTAAAAGCTTGGATGAATGAAGCCATAGAAGCACAAGTGCAAGAACCGTATGCGATGAGCTTAGCGACGTGCGGGGCAGATAATAAGCCCAGTGTACGTATTGTCTTGCTGCGCGAGATTACCGATACCGGTATCGTTTTTTATACCAACTATGAAAGTGCGAAGGGTCAAGATATCGCTGAAAACCCCAATGCTGAAGCACTGTTTTTTTGGCATAAGCTTGAGCGTCAAATTCGTATCAGCGGCAGTATTGCTAAAATCGATGCCGCTAAATCTGCGGCTTATTTTCAAAAACGTCCGCATGATAGTCAAGTGGGCGCGTGGGTTAGTCAGCCGCAAAGTGGTGAGGTCGCCAATCGTACTCTAATGGAGCAAACGTTTGAGCAATTGCAGACCGATTACCCAACAGACAGCAAAGTACCAACCCCTGATTTTTGGGGTGGTTATGAGATTACGATTGAGAAAATTGAGTTTTGGCAAGGTCGTGCCAATCGTATGCATGACCGTATTGTTTATACCTTAGAGACGACTGGCTCGAACGGCGTGCTAAACTGGACAACCAAGCGCTTATTGCCATAATATTTGTACATTTATAGCGAATATTTATAGCGCACTGTTTCATTGATAAAACACAAACCCCTCTAAACCGAATAATATAGGTATTTAGAGGGGTTTTTTTATGTGCTCATAATTATAAATTATCTTATTATCCTAACAATTGTTCTATTTTATAGAGATGATGCTTGACTGTCTTATACGCTAGGTTCAAACTATGGTGCTGATTTATGCTCTTTTATAGAGTGTAATTGAGAGAATAATAAAAAAAGGGGCTTTTTTTAATCGTTGTTACAAGGAAAGTAAAATGGATTTTGCTCACATTACTCCGCCAAAAACCCCGAGTGCATGGCTTGATATGGATGCACTTGATCATAATATAAAACTGGTCAATCAAAAAACTCAAGCCGTTAAACTGCGTTTGGCAACGAAGTCTATTCGTTCTCTCGATGTCCTGCGTTATATTCAAAACAAATCTCCTCACTTTATCGGCCTCATGTCCTATGCTGCCGACGAGTCATTGTATCTATTAGAAAACGGCTTTGATAATATTCTCTGTGCTTATCCAACCTTGGATATGGAGAGCGTTGGAGCAACCTTTAACTATACCAAGCAAGGCGCAACCATGATTTGGATGGTTGATCGCCCAGAGCATATTGATGTACTCAATAAAGTCGGCAAAGCTCATGATGTCATCATCGACGTTTGCCTCGATATCAATATGTCGATGCCGCTACCAAAGCTATATTTTGGTACCAAGCGCTCCGCCTTAATGAGCATCAAAGACGTTAAAAAACTACTGAAGCATATCAAGAAATGTGTCCATATCAATGTCAGTGCGGCGATGGGTTATGAGGCACAAATTGCTGGTTTGCCCGAGCATTTACCGGGCAAAAATTTGTTGTCACCTGCCATTCGTTTATTAAAAAGCCGCTCACAAAAACAAGTCAGTCAACGTCGTCGTTCAATCGTTGAATATCTTCATAAACAAGGCTATACCCTGAAGCTAGTCAACGGTGGCGGTAGTGGAAGTATGGATTTCACCTCAAGCCAACCTGAGGTCAGCGAGATAACGGTTGGTTCGGCGTATTATAAACCGGCGTATTTCGATTATATGGATAGCATGCATGAGTTTCAGCCTGCCGCTGGCTTTGTGCTGCCTGTGACGCGTCAGCCTGAAAAAGGCGTCATCACGTGTCATGGTGGCGGCTTTATTGCTTCGGGTGCGACAGGTGCGGATAAAGCGCCAGTGATACATTATCCCGAATATTTATCATCATTAAGCGATGAAGGTTTTGGTGAGGTACAAACGCCAATGGCTCTCTCTAAAAATAAAAAAGGCAGCAATAGCCCGCGTGTTAGTATCGGTGATGGGGTTTGGTGCCGGCATGCGAAGGCAGGCGAGCTGTGTGAGCATTTTAACGAGCTTATTTGTTATCGACAGTCTGTTCAATCTACAGCAGATGGTTTTGCAAGCGATGATTGTGTAAGAAAGGGTTTTGTAAGCGATGGAACGCTTGCAGAGAAAAGTGAAAAAACAAACAAAGAAGAAAAGCAGCAAATAATGACAACTTACCGAGGAGAGGGCAAATGTTTTCATTAAGGCAGTGGCAAGAAAGTAATGACTGGCAAAACTGGGTAGGATACGAGCGTGCTGCCCCTGAACAAAAGCTTACGCCTTCATCGGTTGCAGAACTACAAGAGATTGTCAAAAATGCACGGGTAAATAAAAAGCGCGTTAGAGTCACTGGCGCGGCGCATTCTTTTAGTGGCTGCGCAAAACCTGAAGAAATTGCTGTCAGTTTGCATAATATGCGCGGTCTTATCTCGGTCGATAAAGAGGCGAAGCTTGCCACTTTACATGCCGGTACTTATTTATATGAAATTGGCACGGCACTTAAAGAGCATGGTTTGGCGTTAGAAAACATGGGTGATGTACAAGCGCAGACTATTGCTGGTGCTGCCAGTACCGCAACTCATGGCACAGGGATCACTCTGGGCTCTATCGCCAATCAAGTAATGATGTGGGAGTGGGTCGATGGTAAAGGAGAAGTACATACCCATCATCGCGGCGATCCGAAAACTGACGAGCTAGGTAATGCCTTACATGCCAGCCTTGGTATGCTCGGTATTTTCACCAAATTAACCCTTAAAGTGGTTGACCTTTATGGACTTAAAGAGTCCAACGAAGTATTAGACTTTGAAGAAGGCTTGGCACGTTTTCATGAAACCGCGCACAGCCATCGTCATCTAGAATGGTTTTTATTTCCCGGCACCAATAAGATTCAGCAAAAGACGCTGTCGGTAATAGAGCCCAAAGCGATGACGGGTACACAAAAGCTAAAAGACCATTTCGACAGCGTTGTCACTTTGAATGGTGCTTTTTATGTATTGTGTGAGCTGGCTCGTATGAAGCCGTCGCTGACCAAAAAGGTCAGTGAAATATCTGCCAGCTCCATTCCTAATACTAAGCGTGAAGGCTATAGCTATGAGGTGTTTCCGACACCGCGCGGCGTTAAGTTTAATGAGTCCGAGTACTTTATTAAGTTATCTGATTTTGATGAATGTATCTCTGAGGTCAATCATATTTTATTAAACGACAATAAAGGCTCGCACTTTCCCATCGAAGTGCGCACGCATAAAGGTGAGACTGGCATGCTCAGTCCTACGCAAGGAGAGGATTGCGCGGTATTATCGTTCCACGTCTATAAAGGTATGGACTGTGAGCCACTATTTAAATGGCTGTACGAATATATGAAAAAATGGCAGGGTCGCCCGCACTGGGGTAAAGTGAATAAATTGAACCATCTCGAGCTGCAAAGCTTATATCCTAAGCTCAATCGCTTTTTAGAAATTCGCCGTGAGTTTGATCCTGATAACGTTTTTATGAATAGCTGGCTTGAGCAAAAGTTTTGTATTTCAAGCGTTTATAAGTGAACGAAGTTATAAAATAGTCGAACGCCAATAATCTATTCACGAACAAGCTATTTAAAGACAATCTATTTATAAAAACCGGACATAAAAAAACAGCTCTCAAAGAGCTGTTTTTTTATTAAATAATCAAAACTGTCTTACTTAGCGCTTAATAGAGTCATCATGATTGGCTTCCAAACGCATAGCGCGCCGATAGCTATCAATACTGGTCAATTGCAGCGCATATTGCTTGATATGCATATAATCGTCCAACTCGCCACGCTTAGCCAGCATGATTAAGTCAAACGACAACATAAAGTCGGCGCCGCTTAGCTTATTACCAACGATAAACGCTTTGTCTTTAACCTCGTCATTTAAGTAACCCAGCAATTTATGCTTTTCTTGCTTGATATAACCCGTCAAGAATTCATTATCAACAACGCCTGCTTTATTGGTAAACAGTTCAAGCAATAACGGCAACATGAGCGAGCTTTCAGCAAAGTGAATCCACTGCAAGTAATGACCATACTCTGCGCTATCAGTAGCAGGGCGCAAACGCTCAGGCGCAAAACGCTCAATCAGCATCTCAGTAATCGCCCCTGATTCTGTATAAAGCTCGCCATCCATCTCAATAACTGGAGATTTACCAAGTGGATGAATTGCTTTTAGACTGTCTGGTGCTAGATGCGTTTTGGTATCACGCTGATGACTAATAAGCTCATAGGGTTGTCCCAATTCTTCTAATAGCCATAACGTACGGATTGAGCGTGACTGATTGAGATGATGTAAGCGAATCATGATGTGAGCCTTTTCACGATATTTTTATATTAAGCTTGACGCTTTTGTAGTTTGGCAAGTAAACGTTTAGCCGCCTCTTCTGATGACGCTGGGTTTTGACCGGTAATCAATAGACCATCTTCAACGACATACGACTCCCAATCCGTGCCTTTTTCGTAATGACCGCCATGGTCTTTTAACGCATCTTCCAATAAGAAAGGTACCACGTCAGTAAGCTGAACGCCTTCTTCTTCAGTATTACTAAAACCGGTGACTTTTTTGCCTTTGACTAAATACTCACCGTCAATTTTGACGTTTTTAAGTGCAGCAGGAGAGTGACAAACAAAGGCAACAGGCTTGTCTTGCTTAACAAAGGTTTCGATTAATTCAATAGAATTTTTATCAACTGCTAAGTCCCATAATGGACCGTGACCACCAGGATAAAAAACGGAGTCAAAATCTTCGGCTTTTACTTCAGCAAGCTTTTTGGTATTTGCAAGACGCTCTTGAGCTTCAGAGTCTTCTTTAAAGCGTTTGGTATCTTTTGTTTGCGCGTCTTCAGTATCACTACTAGGATCTAGTGGAGGTTGACCACCAGCAGGAGAGGCTAGGGTAATGTTGACGCCAGCATCCAAGAAAGCATAATAAGGGGCGGCAAATTCTTCTAGCCAAAAACCGGTTTTTTTGCCTGTATCACCCAATTTGTCGTGTGAGGTTAGTACCATTAAAATATTCATAATTGTCCTTATTTATTATTTGTATTGATTGCTAAGTTTTAATACCAAGTTCAGGTGTGTCGCAGCCAGCATTGTTAAAGCTATGCAAAGACTAGGATAAAGCTGTCTTTGCTAAAAACTGACTGCTAATATTATTAATGCATTAATCATTATTTTCAGTAGCTGTCTTAACGTATTATGTTGTTAAGTCGTTATCCAAAGCATATTTCAGGATACGCCACAGTGCTTAATTACTTACTATAACCACTACTGAACATCGGCAACTTTAACCACGGTTTTACCGAAGTTTTTACCCTCTAGCATGTCAAAGAAAGCTTGCGGTGCTTGTGCTAAACCGTCGACGATATGCTCTTTGGTCTTGACTTTACCCGACTCAACCCATTCACCCATGGTTTTCAAGAACTCTGGGAAATGATCGCCGTATTCTTCAAAGATGATAAAGCCTTTGATCGTCAGGCGTTGACTAAGGATAAGACCCATCAACATACCTAGGCGGTCTTTGCCATCAGGAAGATCAGTTGCGTTATATTGCGACACTAAGCCACAAACTGGCATACGCGCATGGGCATTTAATAATGGCAATACACCATCTAATACCCTGCCACCGACGTTTTCATAATAGATATCGATACCATCTGGACAAGCATTTTTAAGCTGCTCGGCAAAGTCGTCTGCTTTATGATCAATACAGACATCAAAGCCCAACTCTTCGACTGCATAAGCACATTTTTCAGCACCGCCTGCGACACCGACAGTACGTAAGCCTAAATGATTACCCACTTGTCCAACCGTTGCGCCCACAGGACCAGTCGCCGCAGCTACTACTAAGGTTTCGCCTTTTTTTGGTTTGCCAATATCGGTCAAACCCATATAACCGGTAAAGCCTGGCATACCGAGGACACCAAGACCATAAGAAGGGTTGGACATGTTCTTGTCAAGCTTTAGCACGCCTTCGCCATCACTGACGCTATAATCCTGCCAGCCTGAATTCGACACCACTAAATCACCGACGGCAAATTTATCGATATTAGATTCGACGACTTGTGCGACCGTCCCGCCTAGCATAACATCGCCGACTTCTAGCGGGTCAGCATAGCTTTTTGAAGCACTCATACGTCCGCGCATATAGGGGTCAAGTGACATATAAACTGTGCGCAGAAGCATTTGATTGTCATTAGGAGTTGGGATGTCGCTGGTGGTTAGCTCAAAATTATCGCTGGTTGGTGCGCCATTAGGACGGCTGGCCAGTCTGATTTGACGATTTTGTGTTTGGTTTTGTTGTGCATTAAAATTATTATCAAGGCTCATATTAAAGCTCCTTATTTTAGTTATTGGTTGTAGTTATTGGTTTTCTTAAAGTTTTAAAATTCTTGAAGTCAGTAGCCACACCAATATGGATGGCTAACGATTGTTATGACGATAAAAATTTATAACCATAAATTATTTTGAAAATTAATAGCGATTAAGCTTTACTGGTAACAGCGCGTTCTAAAATACGGCGTGATACGTCTAAATCATTTTTACCATGTTCGCCCAATTTCACCATTTTGTGTGCTTCAAGTTGCTTGATGATAGGGTCAATGGCCGACTTATCTAACTCAGCATCTTCTAAGCTAACTGGCAATCCAAGCTCACGGAAGAATTTCTCAGTATGCACAATAGCATTTTCGATGATGGTGTCATCGTCGAGATCTGTACCTGTAATGTTCCAAACGTTACGCGCATACTGAAGCAATTTGTCTTTCTTGCTGTCTTTAAGCTCACGCAGCACTGATGGCAATACAATCGTTAGCGTACGAGCATGGTCAATCGCATGTAACGAAGTCAGCTCATGACCAATCATATGTGTCGTCCAATCTTGTGGCACACCGGTACCAATCAGACCATTCAATGCCATGGTTGCCGTCCACATGATGTTTTTACGCGTTTCTAAATTCTCTGGATCGGCTTTGACCGCTTTACCTTCTTCGATAAGGATTTTTAATAAGCTCTCAGAAAAGGCATCTTGAACTTTCGCATTAACTGGATAGGTAAGGTACTGCTCCATGACGTGAACAAAGGCGTCAGCAACACCGTTCATCACTTGGCGCTCAGGTAACGTTAAAGTCTTGGTAGGGTCTAGAATTGAAAATCTAGGGAAGGCAAGTGGGTTGCCAAATGGTAGTTTTGCTTGACGTTCGCTATAGTTAATCACGCCGCCAGAGTTCATCTCAGAACCTGTGGCTGGAATGGTCAATACCGCGCCTAAATCAATCGCTGAATCGATATTTTTACAATAACTGGTCAGTGCATCCCATGCTTTTTCACGAGATACCGTGCCATCCGTGCTGCCATCTTCGGTTAATGAAGAGATAAGGGCGACGAATTTACTGCCATCAATGACTGAACCGCCACCAACAGCTAATAAGAAGTCAATATTATGTTCATTGACCATATCAGCGGCTTTTAACAAGGTGGTGAATTCTGGATTGGCTTCAATACCGCCAAACTCAAATACTTCACGGTTGCCATTGGTTGATAACGCATTTTTAACTTCATCTAAGGTGCCAGTACGCTGCGCTGAACCACCGCCGTAAGTGATTAACACGCGCGCATCTGTTGGCACGAGCTCTGATAACTGTTTAATTTGACCTTCGCCAAAGACGATACGTACGGGATTGTAATATTGAAAGTTATTCATAATATTCCTAGTTTCTAATGAGAAGTCGTAAGTTGGTTTTAGAAAGTGTGGTTTAAAGACAAGGTTTTAATAAGTGTGTGTAGATTGTTATAGCAAATATGCGTTACAGCGATTATTGCATCTGTGCGCATTGTACATTAATTAGACCGGTCGTCTAGTTATTTTTTATTGATTTTACAAAATTATCGTATAACTAAAAATCGTCATTTACTAATTAGCGGGCTAAATAGTTACTAATTAAAGACCTGAATAGGAAGTTAACGACCAAGCTGCGAGGTTGTCATCAGCCAAACTTCTGCTAATGGCGTATCGGTTTGACTGATCTTAGCGACCAAACTGGCACCCAACCAAGAAAAATACCAACGCTTAGCCATACTCTCAGCGGCGATATTATCAGGGTGGGGTATAGAACCATCTGCCCAACCTGCTTTTATTTGCTCAGCAATCCAGTTAATAGTTTGCTGATAACCCGCGAATAAGGCTTTACGCATGGTTTCTGAGATATCAGCCACTTCGGCACTGAGCTTTACCACCAAACATTTTTCATGGTCGCAGCCGTTTTGCTGGGTGTCATACCAGTTTTGAAAATAGTTATAAATCTTTTGTTGCGAACTAATATCCTCAGCCGCAATCGACTCTAAGCGCTTTTTATAGTTAGCAAAATAATGCTCGATGATGGCTTCACCAAAGGCTTCTTTTGAGGCAAAGTAATGATAAAAGGAGCCTTTGGGCACACCCGCAGTATCGAGTATCTGCTTGATACCGACAGCGGTGAAGCCTTTTTGTGCGATGAGCTGATAACCTATTGCTAATAGGTGCGCTCTGGTATCTGATGGAGCAGTGGTTGTAATGGCGGACATGAAGAGGATGTTCTCCTTAGAGCTTTATTTGGTTATGTAATAGAATGGAAATCAGTTAAATAGAAAGTGCTATTTTTAATAATAGTTTTAAGTGTTACGTTTTTTCAACAATACGTAGTAATAAATGATTCTTGTTTTAATGGTTACTATGTTAGCATTAGACCAGTCGTCTAGCAAGTAGCGTTTGTTAAGAAACCTTTTATCAACGTTTAATAGCAAATGTTTATTGCACAATAGACAAGCCGACTATTTATATAACCAAGCTTTTATATGACTAAATGTTTTTAACTAAATAAATGCTTTTGATTAAACAGCTTTTAAAAACAACCATAAAATATATAAGGATAATTATGTCAACCGATACTAAGAATACTCAGCAGAGCGCTTATAGCGATTTCCATTTGCAATATATCGCCGGTACTTGGCAAAAAGGTCAAGACGATAGCGTCAATACTGATACCAACCCTTTTAATGGTGAAACCTTGGTAGAGATTCAGCAGGCAACCGATAAACAGCTTGATGAAGCTTTTCAGGCGGCAACCAAAGCACAGGCAGAGTGGGCGAATCAAACGCCAGCCCAGCGTGCAGCAGTGCTATATAATGTCGTCAATATCTTTGATGAGCGTCAAAAAGAAATCGTCGATTGGTTGATAAAAGAGTCGGGCAGTACGCGCATTAAGGCGATGGTAGAGTTCGGTAGTGCGCGAGCTATTACGCTTGAAGCTGCCAGTTTCCCTAACCGTGTGCATGGTGAAATTCGCCCTTCTAATACGCCGGGTAAAGAGAATTTTATTTATCGTGAACCGATGGGCGTGATTGCAGTGATTAGCCCGTGGAACTTTCCCCTACATTTAACCCAGCGTTCTATCGCGCCTGCGTTAGCCTTGGGTAATGCCGTGGTACTTAAGCCTGCCAGTGATACGCCGATTACCGGCGGTCTGCTATTGGCAAAAATATTTGAAGAGGCGGGTCTGCCAAAAGGCTTGCTGAGCGTGTTGGTTGGTGCGGGCAGCGAGATAGGCGATGCGATTGTCACCCACGATATTCCAAGCTTAGTATCATTTACCGGTTCAACTTCAGTCGGTAAACGTATCGGCGAGCTTGCTAATGGTGGCGATTATATCAAGCAAGTGGCGCTTGAGCTTGGTGGTAATAGCCCATTTGTGGTGCTAAAAGATGCCGATATTGAGCAAGCTGTGAAGGCGGCTGCCTTTGGTAAATTCCTCCACCAAGGTCAGATTTGTATTGCTATCAATCGCATCATTGTCGAAGATGAGATTTATGATGATTTCGTTGAGCGTTTCCTCGCCCATGTAAAAACCCTCAACGTGGGTGATCCTAGCAAGGCGGATACCGCGGTTGGTCCTATTATTAATAAAAAACAAGTCGAATCGCTGCAAGAAAAAATCGCCAAAGCGCAGGAAGAGGGCGCCAAAATGATATTAAGTGGTGAGATTAAAGGTCAAGTCGTGCCACCGCATATCTTTAGTGAAGTGACGCGTGAGATGGATTTGTCACGTAACGAAGTGTTTGGCCCCTTGGTTGGTATCATTCGTGCCAAAGATGAAGGCGATGCGCTATCGATTGCTAATGACTCTATGTATGGTCTATCGAGTGCGGTCTTTACCCAAGATATGGCAAAAGGTTTGCGTTTTGCGCGTGGTATCAAAGCGGGCATGACCCATATCAATGACATCTCAGTCAATGATGAAAGTAATGCACCATTTGGCGGGGAGAAAAACTCTGGTATCGGGCGCTTTAACGGCGAGTGGATATTAGAAGAATTTACCACTTTGCATTGGATTTCGGTGCAGCATACACCGCGTGATTATCCTTTTTAAAATCAGCCATTCTAGGAACAGCCATTTTAAATAATTGGATTAAATTTTTAGTATCAAAAAAGACTGCCTTCGGGGGCGGTCTTTTTATTTGTATACGATAACGAAAGATATCTAAAGGCTATTAAAAACCAAAGTCATATTAGATAACATGACTCACTCTTAAAAGCGTTACTATTATTAATAATATCGCGCATATCGTTATTAAGAACCAGGTCGTTTTAGCCCAGTTTTGCATAATCCCCTTACTCCAATATATTCGTTATTATGAATATAATATATAACAATATAAATAAGTCAAACTTTTTAGAGCGTAATGGAGATTTCAATGTGTTGTAGCCAGTTTTTAGGAATAATAGATTATCGCTCTCAATATAAATGAAAAGACCGCTATATAGCGGTCTTTTAAAAAAATTCAAACATAATTATTTAAGATGAAAGCCCAATAAGCCCTGTATCTCTTCAATAGTCATGTGCCTGACGAGCGCTTGTTCCTCAACCGTTAAGCGGTTGGTATGTTCCTTTATCATCGTATAAATGCTGCGAGAAATCTCAGACGTCGTGGCATAGTACATTTGTGGCTGTTCTTGGGTAAGCTTGATTAAAAATTTATTGATAAGTTTATGCTTTTGAGTGGAAGCGTGTTCTTCGGTCATGACATTCTCCTAGGTATAAACTATTTAAGCAGGCGCTTGAATGATAGTCAATCATGATACTTAGAATAATGATAAATATCACAGGCTACTGTTTAACAAGGCATCTATAGTATTTTTTATTATAAAGTATTATATTTATTTATCGGTAACTTATTAAGTAAATCTAATTAAAATATTGGGGATCATGATGAGCAATCAGCCAGCAGCTAAGTTATCACAAACACTGATGGACAGAAAAGTCGTGTTGATGCTTTTCTATAATGATTTACGTATTAATGATAATACAGCCTTACTAAAAGCGGCTGAAATAGCCAGTGATAATAACGGACGGCTGCTGTGTGTTTATGCCTCAGACTTGGAAGATTTGCTTGCCGAGCAGGCTAGTAAACGACCTTATCAGTTTGCCGATATGGGGCAGGCACGCACGACGTTTTTAGTTGAGAGCTTGGTTGATTTGGATAAATCACTACAACGCCTTGGCAATAGATTGCTGTATTTAGAAAAAGAACATTCATTGCAAAACGGTTCATTGCAAGCGTTAGATGCCTTTATACGGCTGTGCCAACTTATCGAGCAAAACGCGGTCACTGATATTTGTATCAGCCAAACTGCAGACTATAATCAAAATCAAGCTTATAAGGCGTTGCAAAATAAATTCCCGCATATTAATTGGCACAGCCAGTCAACAGCAACCTTATTTACTGCTATGCCAACGCATGAGCTGCCCAAAAGCTTTACCCAATTTCGTAAACAGGTAGAAGCACATCATGATTTATTAACCGCAGAAAGTGGCTTTGAAGTTTATCAGATACCAGAAGCATTGCCACCAATGCCCGATAACATGTTGAATGGTCACCAATATTTACTAAATCAGCAATCTGATGATTCATCACAGCAAACAAAACCATCTGAATTTCAAGGCGGTGAAACGAGCGCTATCAAGCATTTAAATAGCTATTTTGAGTCCGAAGCACCGAGCACTTATAAGATCACTCGTAATGCACTGGACGATTGGACGCACTCCACTAAGTTTTCAGCGTGGCTAGCGAATGGCACATTATCGGTCAAAATACTGCTGAATCGCTTACGGCTTTATGAAGCACAAGTTATCGCAAATGACTCCACTTATTGGATATGGTTTGAGCTGCTATGGCGCGAGTATTTCCACTGGTATGCAATGGCTCATCAACAAAAACTGTTTTGGTTCCGCGGTATTAGTCAGCATGCGCCAACGACTTGCATTGATAACGAACGTTTAGAGCAATGGCAAACGGGTACAACGCCATATCCTATCGTCAATGCCTGTATGCATCAGCTAAAAGCAACAGGCTATATGTCTAATCGAGGCAGGCAAATCGTTGCAAGTTGTCTGATTCATGAGTTGAATCTTGATTGGCGTTATGGCGCTAGCTATTTTGAGCAGCATCTTATCGATTATGATGTCGCTAGCAACTGGGGTAATTGGCAGTATTTAGCAGGCGTAGGCGCTGATCCACGAGGGTGCAGACAGTTTAATCTTAAAAAACAAACACAACAGTATGACCCCAACGGTGACTTTATTAAAAAATGGCAAGGGAATAAAATCAGTGAATAGCGATAATAAGCCTTAGATTAGATACCTTAATACGAGATAAATGAATACTATGAAAAAACCTAGTCCTTATTTAACTCTTGCAGGCACTATTTCCTTCAGTGTCTGCGCCATTTTTATTACTTTAGGTATTGATACTATCCCAGTCTTGGGAAAAACTACAGATATCCTATCTATTTATGGCTTAGTGATAGCGTCATTTATGGCAGGCGCGCATTGGGGTAATCATCTGAGTTTAGCTGATGACAATAGATGGGCAATCAAGCTACCTATATTTAGTAATATTATCGCGCTTGCACTGTGGTTAGGGTTTCTGACTTTATCAAGTGCTGGTTTTATTTGGCTGTTGGTCGCTGCCTTTATTAGCATGTTAATGATTGATTATGGTTTACATCAAGCGCATATTATTAATAATGAGTATTTTAGAGTAAGAAAGTACGTCACTATAAAAGTACGTCACTATAATAGTGGTGGTTGCACTTATTATTGCAGGGATTCAGCTGTAGATTTTTATTGGTTACCTTCATTTTCAAAACCATTATGCTCAAAATCACTCTATTCAAAATAATGGTGTAAATATTGCTATAGATTCTAATTTAATGCTTAGCACTATTTTTATTATTGATGTTATTGATGTTATTGATGTTATTGACACAGGCACAGGCACAGGCACAGGCACAGGGCTTTGCTTAATCGAAGAAGTAAAGGAGCTTGGTTATGAGATACTTATTTATTTCTCTTTGCTGCTTTAGCTTACTGTCTTGTGCGACTATTCCTGATCAGGCTTATCATAAAGTTGTGTGCGCTACAGAAGATTCTTGCGCCAAAACAGAGTTAGATGCCAATATCAAGCCGGTTACCAATATGGTGATTGTCAATGGCGTATCAGTCTTTCGAGAAGATCAGGTAGAGAAAAAACAGGGAGATACCATTGCTAATACCTCCTTCAATTTACTTTACTTGGAATATGCTGAGAGTGGTCAGAAATTTGAGGGCACTAGGCAACTCGATGTCATTAAGCGTGCCATAGCCACTTCAAATAAACCGGTTTATTTGGTTATTTATGTGAATAGTTGGAATAATAATGCGAGCAGCGACCAGCCAAGCCCAGATTTAATCAGCTTTCCTTATCTACTCGCTCGTCGCAATTTCCAGAATCCAGAGATGAATGTCATCGGTGTGTATATTGGCTGGAATGGTAAAAAACATCAGAATGCTCTAGCCAATATTTTATCGGTACAAAATAGAGCAAAAGTTGCGGATACGATTGGTAAAAAAGGAGAGGTAAGGGCAGATATTATTTCTTTAGTCAATAATGTGCAAGAGAACCCTCATTCAGGATACACGCTTATCATAGGCAAATCTTTTGGTGGGCGACTGTTGTCCCGAGCTTTTATCGATGATTTAGCGCCAGCAAAATCGGTTAAAGATTGGCCTCTGGGCAGTCGTTCATTGTTAGTGACATTAAACTCAGCAATTGGGGCAGACGCTTTTGATAAAATATATCAAAATATGCCTGGTCCTGACCCTAACTCTGGTTTGACACTGCAACGACCCTTTTGGATAAATTTAACCTCAAAAGATGATTGGGTGACTGGAAAAGCATTCCCAAAAGCGCGTTTAATCGGGCAAAAGCTCTCTGATTTGGCGAAAAAAAGAACGATTGGACATTATATGCCGTATGTTTCTCATTCTATTACCATTGAGAATGGTGATTCGGCATATAAAAAGTCTGAGTGTTTTTCTAGCTGCGATAGTCATGGTATTCAAGAGCAGGATGGGAAGTTAACGCCAACGCCTAATGTTAGAAGCACAGAGCCATGGTTCAAAATACCGGTGCAAGACCCAAATTATAATGAGAAAAATCGGCGCAATGATAAGGAGAATGTGGCGACCAATTTCTGTGATGAGACGCGATATGTATATGAAAATCCAAACGCTATAGCAACGGATGTTCGATATTACACCACCGTTTTACGACCTTTGTATCATCGACCAGAAAGTAAATTAGGTTATATGTGGAATTTCCACACTGATCAAAGTGTCATCGGCTATAGACCGGAGGAAGCAAAAGTCATAAAAAACTCAGGAAAACATAATGCTTATGTGCAGACCATTCTTGGTCGTATGGCTGACGATATGTTATTCACAGCCCCAGAAAAGTAATTGATTTTGCGTAAATTCAAAAATGATAACGGTGCTTTATAAAGGAACTTAAAAGCTAAAGACATTGAATAGTCAATAAGATTCATCTAAAATGAATCTTTCAGGTAGCTTTTCTAACATTCATTATAAGAAGCCCGCTATGCAATCGATTAATTTACCTACTAAGCCACCAAGCTCGCCGCATCCCATACTCAACTTGAGCTTTCGGATATTTTTTAGCGCAGCAGCATTGTTCGCCATTATAACAATGGCACTGTGGGCATTTGTGTTTACCGGACACACGGATATCGATGCGCAAACGTTGAATCCACTGTATTGGCATGGTCATGAAATGATATATGGCTACGCATTGGCAGTTGTGGCGGGCTTTTTATTGACTGCAGTGAAGACCTGGACAGGCGTTATGATGCCGCATGGTTATAAGCTGCTCGGTATTTTTATGTGTTGGTTGCTGGCGCGTTTAGGCTGGGTGGCATTTGGCTTGGGTATCACGGTTGCTGGCAGTGGGGCAGCGTTACTATATGCGGCTGCGGTATTTGATTTATTGTTTGTTGGCTCGATGGCGTTCGTGATTTTTCGGGCAGTACTGCAAGTTAAGCAATATAAGCAGATGGGTATTTTAGCCAAGCTTGCGCTCCTGACACTAGGTAATGCTTTGTGCTATTGGGGCATTATCAGCGCCAACATGAATCTAACCAAGTTAGGGGTGTATTTAGGCTTCTATATCATTATAGGCTTGGTATTGACCATTGGTCGCCGCGTGGTGCCGTTCTTTATCGAGCGTGGTCTGAGTATTCCAAACGCTAAAGGTGAAACGGAAGCGGTAACGGTACGTAATAATAAAGCACAAGATATCGCAAGCTTATTGTTCTTTTTCGCTTTCTTCCTCGTTGATTTGTTTTATCCCAATAAATACTTGCTGACCATTAGCGCACTTGGGGTGGCGGTGGTCAACATTGTACGCTTGGTAGGCTGGTATCATCGCGGCATTTGGCAAAAACCGCTGCTATGGTCGTTATATATCGCGTTTTTAGGGATGTGTCTGAGTTTTGTACTGTACGCATTGCAGCCATGGCTCGGCTACAGTCACAGTATCGCCGTCCATGGATTATCAATCTCTGGCGTGGGCATGATGACCGTAGCAATGATGGCGCGGGTATCGCTCGGTCATACGGGACGTAGTATTCATCAACCACCTAAAATAGTTAATGTCATGTTTGCGCTCGTGGTACTGACGTTTGTCAGTCGGGTATTTTTGCCCTTGGTCGATATGAGTCATTACTTATTATGGATTATGGTGGCGCAAGGTGCTTGGATCGCTTGTTTTGCGCTATTTTGCATCAGTTATTTGCCGATGCTGGCACGGCAGCGACCAGACGGCTTGTTTGGTTGATAATGTCTTATTAATTTTAAAATGCAATTTATGAAAAAATAAAATTTACTTAACAATCGATGTGGTATATAAAGTATTATTTAAGAGATACAATGTAAGTTCAACATCGACATTAATAATCGGAGCGCTTAATATGCGACTGACAAACTATAGTGATTATGCGCTGCGCTCATTAATATATTTGGCGATTAAGCCTGAGCCGCATCTATTGGCAAATATCAGTGACATTGCCAATAGCTACAATATCTCCAAAAGTCATTTAACCAAAATTATTCACCAGCTCGGTCAGCTTGGCTACATAGATAGCGTACGCGGTAAAAATGGTGGTATCCGCTTAGCTTGTCCGCCAAAAGATATCAATTTAGGCGTATTAATTAAAAAAATTGAGCCAGATTTTAATTTGGTTGAGTGTTTTTCGACAGATTTATTAATAACCGCTGAGCGTGAGCCTGATAAGGATAGCAGTGCTAATAGTCCGGTTATTAGTGATGACGACATAGGGGCTGCCAAAGATTTATCTTTGACGCTTATCGATGAAGAGGGAAGTGCGGTGGTCAAATCGGGCTGTATCATTAGCCCTGTCTGTCAGCTTAAACAAGTATTCTTTGAAGCATTGACCGCTTTTATTAACGTCCTTGAGCGCTATACTTTGGCCGATATTATCAGTAATGAAGCAGAGCTTGCGGAGTTATTATTTTATAGAAATGGCTTAAATAGCTTTGTAAAATAAAAGCTTTATATATAAAGTTACTAAAAAAGGCTGCCCCACTAGTAATAGTGTCGCCAGCCTTTTTTACTATCAATTTTTAAATTATTCAATTCAAGCAGTTAAGCGTTTTCAAGCTTAGGACGTGCTTTATCGATGGCTTTTAATAAAGCGTTTTCAAACTCGCCCTCTTTAAACTTAACCAAATAAGAATGCGCCGCGCAAAAGTTTCGTACCTCGCGCCATTCATGTGCCAAATTGGTCGCCCAATCACAATATTGCTTGCCAGCATCAGGCTCATCTTTAAGCGCTTTTTTGGTCGTTGGATGCAACAAAAGCTCCGGTAATACCGCTTCTAGTAGTTTTGTTGGTGGGCTCATAAAAGTGTCATCGACGTGCAGGCTTTTACTGGCAGGATGAAATGCCAACAGCGAGCCTGCGTGAATCATCTCATTAGGCGAGATATAGTGAATACCCTCCGATATAGAAAACTTCAGCTCAGAGTAACGCTCGGCGACCGCATCGCTTTCGACTAAATCTTCTGCCCATTGAACTTCAGGGATTTTTTTATGATGACGGCGACTGCCATAAAATATTGCTTGCGGGAAGTCTTTTGCCATTTGCGCGCAGTGTATCGTATGAAAGGGATGGACATTGAGTACTGCCTCGACATCTTGCCCATTATTGGTTAAGGCCATTATCTCATCGCGTACGTCGCCGGTGAGCTCGTAGCTGTCCAAAAACACAAAGCGCCCTGAGGCTAATTTTATAAGTGAGCATTGGGTGCCTATATTAATGACGCCACCTAAGCGAAACGTGCCGCGAATATTCCAAAATCCTGCACCCAAATCATGTATTTTATCGGTCATTGATATTTTCCTTAATCGTTATTTTCTGAGTTTTTTAATTGTTGGTAATAGCAACTAATTATGCATACTTTCTGATTATGATTTTTTAAGGTCGTAAAGTCTGTAAGGAAATAGATATCAGCCATATAGATGTGTAAATATTAAAAGCTCTGATATATGGTCAGTTTGATAGAAAAGGGGTCGTTCAAAATAGCGTTCTGCTGAGATAATTTTTCCTTGCTTCCTTGCTTCCTTGCTTCCTTGCTTCCTTGCTTCCTTGCTTGCTTGCTTGCTTCCTTGCTTGCTTGCTTGCTTGCTTGCTTGCTTGCTTGCTGTGTGCTGCGCACTCCAGAGGCTTCGCAAAGTTTATACCAGCCGCCCTGTATTCTTTTTAGCTTAAACTAACTATACACAGTTTTTATAATCGTAGGCCGATATACGAGGGCTGCTGCCATAGTTTTCATTATTGCATAAGAATTTATCGAAGCGAGTATCACCATTGATGTAGCGGTGCATCCAAGCAATACTAGGTTTACTGAGTAATATCTCGTTAAAGCGATAACTTGGACAAAAGTGGCTGCCGTTCTTTATCTCAATCTTAATTTTTGGCCCAGCAGCATTATTATAAAAGGGACTGCTATATTTCTTATTGGAAGCAATACGGTCGTTCTGGCAGGTAATAAATAAAGCAGGCGTGTCCATGTTGCCGTAGTCTTTATCATGATAGGGCGTTTGCGGAATAATGGCCCGAACGTCACTGCGCTTGGTCGCTAACTGCAGCGCCCCACCACCGCCCATTGACCAGCCTATAGCGCCTAAACGTGTGGTATCTATTTGCGCACCCACCGTACTATCGCTAAGAATATGATCGAGTGCGGCGCTTAATTGGGTGGCACGGCTATCGGGGTCATCATAAATAGAGTTGGTATCGATAGTAATCACCACAAATCCCCAAGATGCCAGACGCGGGCCCCACCATTTAATCGACGCTTCATAAGACACGTAACCAGGAATTACTGCGATGCCGCCTAACAGACCGCAGTCGCCAGCATTGGTTGGATAATGAATGGTGCCGCCACCAAAGCCATTTGATAGCTGACGGGGAACGGCTTTACTCGCCACCGCAAAAGGGCCGTTATCACGCGTAGCTGACAGCTCAGATGCCGTAATGACAGTATCGGCGATACAGTTTGATCTGGAGGCTGTAGATGTTGTGGTGGTTAAAGGTGCTTTACTTGCGGGCACTTTGGTTAATGGTGCTTCTGTTGAAGGTACTTTGGTAGCTAAGGTAACGGTTGATTGCTCTTTAATTGAAATGGTTTCAATTGAGTTTACTGGTTGTGCTGCGACTGCTGCCATATTCACAGAAACAATAAGTGCGCCTGTCGCGGCAATCAGTTTTAGATAAATAGGGTTTTTTAACATGATAAAGGGTCTGTTAGATGAAGGTTTGTTTTAATAGCGAGGCAAAATAATAGTAGATAGTAATCTATTAGCTGTCAAAAATATCAGTTAACTCTATAGTTTTATAAACAGTCTAGCCGTTTGAGCACAAGCCCTTTAAGAATAAGAGGTTTCATAAATAGCACTGTGAATAACACACCGAAACCTGAGTCTGGTATTTGCTGTGATAAACTCACAAATTAGGCATCGTTTTATAGTCAGTCATAAGTTCTATTATGAGTATAATTCCGGTGCCACCTTCTTATTTCTATCACCCATGCGTCATTTAGTACGAGTCAGCTCTAGCTAAAAAAAGGCGTCCAATATAGTCAGCAATACTTTGAATAATAATATAAATAACAGTATAGATAACAACATCAACATCAGTATTAATGGCAATGGCAAAGATAACAGCAACATCAGCCGCCGTATTCAAGCGCCCAATCAGCCAGTGCCATTTGATGCGCCCTCATGGGTATTGAAGCTGACGATTGGTTTGATCGGGATGTTTGCTTTTTTGCAGGTGTATTCTATTCAGGCTATTTTGCCGGTATTGATGGTGGATTTTTCGGCAACTGAGGTGCAGGCAGGCATGATCGTCGGTGCTACCATATTGGCGATTGCTATCATGTCGCCATTTTTGGGCATGCTTTCGGATGCCGTGGGGCGCAAATCATTTATTGTTGGGGCGCTATTATTTTTAGCCATACCCACTGCATTAATTGCCCAAAGCCCAGATATTGGCTGGATGGGTATGTGGCGGTTTATGCAGGGATTGTCTGTGCCTGGTATTACGGTGGTGACGATTGCTTATATCGGTGAAGAGTTTGAGGGACGCGCGGTTACTGAGCTGATGTCATTTTATGTGTCAGGCTCGGTGCTTGGCGGCTTTATGGGGCGTTTTTTACTTGGGCACTTGCATGAGCTTATCGGTTGGCGCGCCGGCTACTATGTGATGGCAGCTATGACTCTTGTCGGGTCGCTGTGGGTCGGTAAAATGCTGCCATCGTCACGGCACTTTATCGCTAACCCCAACTTTCGTTCAGCCATGCAGACCCTCGGTGAGCATTTAGTCAACCGTTATGTCGTCACGTCCTGCTTACTTGGTGCCTGTGTTCTGTTTTCTTTGGTAGGCTGTTTTACCTTTATTAATTTGCATCTTGCGGACACGCCTTATGAATTAAGCACGGGTGCGCTTGCCAATATTTTTGCCGTGTATTTAATCGGGGTTATTATCACGCCATTGTCGACGACGTTGCTACGCCGATTTGGCTCAGCGCGTACGGTTCGAGTAGCGATGGTTATCTCGATGCTTGGCGTGCTGCTAACATTGTTAACACCGCTTTGGGGAGTCGTAATAGGGCTTGCTGTCATGTCCACTGGGGTTTTTATTACCCAAGCTGCTACCATCAGCTATATCGCAGTCAATGTCAAAAAAGGACGCTCATTGGCGTCGGGCTTATATTATATGGGCTATTACGCGGGCGGTACGATGGGCGCATGGTTATGCGGTATCGCTTATACGCGTGGGCAATGGTCACTGACAGTCTGGTTATTATTGTTTGTACAAGTGCTTGCTTTATTAGTCGCTGGCATCGGTATGGTTAAAACAACTGCTCGCGCAAATTAATGCAGTTTTTGATACCGTGATTTTTAAGACAACACCTTTTTATTTTTATACCGCATCTTTTAGCACAATGTTGCCATAGCATAATAATTTAAGTGTTTAAATGCGAATTAATGTACCTGTAGTCGTATGCTACTTACGCAAGCACGCTTTACATAGCCTAGGTTTTTTCTTATTATCAACAGCACCTTATTAAGAAGGACGATAAGAATCACAACAACCTATAACTCCGTGTATACCGATAATAACAGTGAACGAGGCGATAAAAACGCTCTGTTTTTATGAGGTTCTCTAAGACCCACAAGAACCATTGAAACCCCCTTAAAACCATTCACAAGGAAGTCGAATTTATGTCAAATATTTATAATAGCGCGCCGTCAGCCTACGATTATCCACTAATCATCAAGCAACTGTTAAACCGTGCCAAAACGGTATCGCTAGAGCAAGAAGTTGTGTATGCAGATAAAAAGCGTTTCACTTATAAAGAGTTGTTTCAGCGTATCAATTGCTTAGCCAATGTCTTAGCAGGTTTAAATCTTGATGCCGGTGATGTGATTGCGGTCATGGATTGGGACAGTCATCGCTATTTAGAATCGTATTTTGCCATACCGATGTCAGAATATATCCTGCAAACCGTTAATATCCGTCTGTCGCCCGAAAAAATCCTCTATACCATCAATCATGCTAAGCCTAAAGTGCTACTACTCAATTCTGAATTTGCGCCATTGGTGAAAGATTATCAGTTTGAAAACTCCAGCATTGAGCATATTATTTGGCTCGATGACAATGGGGTATCTTACGAAGGCGTCTTCGGTGGTAACCAAAACCGCGTTACAGGTGAGTATGAGGCATTGTTAGAGGCGGCCAATAGCGAATTTGATTTCCCAGATTTTGATGAAAACACCATTGCCACCACTTTTTATACTTCAGGCACGACCGGCGATCCAAAAGGTGTGTTCTTTAGCCATCGCCAATTGGTATTACATACCCTCACAGAGGCGGCGACATTGGGTATGCTGCCAAACAAGCAAGGCGTCAGTTATGGCGACGTTTATATGCCGATGACGCCGATGTTCCACGTTCATGCGTGGGGCTTCCCATTTACCGCGACGATGGTTGGTTTAAAACAAGTCTATCCTGGACGTTACGCGCCTGATGCCTTGATGGATTTGATTATCAATGAAAAGGTCAGTATCACCCATTGCGTACCAACGATTTTGCAGATGGTACTCAAAGAAGCGCAAGATCGCGATGCCAGTTTTAATGGTTTAAAAATGATTATCGGTGGTTCTAAACTGACTGAAGGCTTAGCAAAAGCAGCACTGGCGCAAGATATTGAGGTTTATACCGGCTACGGTATGTCTGAGACAGCGCCCCTTATTAGCTTGACAGAGTTTAGCCTCAATGAGCCTGAGATGTCTGAGGACGAAGATATCGCTCGCCGCTGTATGACTGGCAAGCCGGTACTAATGGTGGATGCCCAAGTATGGAATACTGACAATCAGCCTGTTGGTACGGGTAAAGACAATACGGGCGAGTTGGTGCTGCGTGCCCCTTGGCTAACGCAGAGCTATCTAAAAAATGACGATGCCGGTAAAGAGCTGTGGGAAAATGGCTATATGCACACCCAAGATATCGCCTATATCCAACCTGATGGTTATATTAAAATCACCGATCGTTTAAAGGATGTGATCAAATCAGGCGGTGAGTGGATATCGTCATTAGAGATTGAAACGATTTTATCGCTACATCCAGCGGTTGCTGACGTATCAGTGATTGGTGTACGTGATAAGCAGTGGGGCGAGCGTCCTTTAGCATTGATAGTACTTAAACCTGCTTGCCAAGATACCAGTGCTGATGACATCAAAGCGATTGCTGAGCAGGCAGTAGAGCGTGGTATCATTCCTAAATACGGTGTACCAAGTCAGTTTAAGTTTGTCGATGAGCTACCTAAAACCTCTGTTGGTAAACATGACAAAAAAGTTATGCGTGAGATGTATGGTAATCAGACTGAGGTGTAATGGTTTAGGGAGTGGTCGGCTTTTAAACATACTTACGCCTAGCAAAATATCGAATGGCTTACGTGCTTAATAGTTGACCTTTATCGTTCGCTCTGCTACATTTTAAACCGATACATAACGTATCGGTTTTTTAGTTCTGGCCGGGATAGCCAGTCTTATATTATGATATTATCGGATACATATATCGCATCACCCATCATTTATGCTAAGGACAGCTATTATGAGCGAGCAAACCGCCACTGCAGTGACCAACCAAACTTCAACCCAAACCTCTCAAGCGCCAACTAACAATCAAACCTTTGCTGATATTTATCGCTCCTCTATTGAAAATAAAGCGCAGTTTTGGGCAGAGCAAGCTAAGCGTATTTATTGGCATAAAGAGCCTGAGCAAATTCTTGATGACAGGAATTTGCCGTTTGCCAAATGGTACGTCGGCGGTGAAACCAATCTCTGCTATAACTGTGTCGATCGTCACCTTGAAGAACGCGCAGAGCAGGATGCTTTTATCTGGCTCTCATCTGAGATTAATCAAGAATTAATAGAAACCTTCCCCGCTGTGGTTGATGCGTTTAAAGATTTGGGCAATAACGTTGAGTTTTATACTGACTATACCAAGCGTCGCCTGACTTACAACGATCTTTATAAAGAAGTCAATTATTTCGCAGATGTACTACAGCGTCACGGTATTAAGCAAGGCGATCGCGTCATTATCTATATGCCGATGATACTAGAAGCCGCTTACGCGATGTTAGCCTGCGCTCGTATTGGTGCGGTGCATTCAGTGGTGTTTGGTGGCTTTGCCGCGCATAATCTGGCTATTCGTATGGATGATGCCGAAGCAAAAATGGTGATTACCGTTGATGCCGGCCTACGTGGCGGTAAGGTCGTTAACTATAAGAGCCTTGTGAATCAAGGTATCGAGCAAGCAACGGTCAAGCCAGAGCATGTGCTAGTGGTCAATCGCGGTGTACTACCATTTGAGCCGCAAGCTATTGATGTGGATTATGCAACCCAGCGCCGCATCAGCTGTAAAGCCAATGCCATTGTTGAACCAGTTTGGCTAGAATCTAACACGCCCTCTTATTTGCTTTATACCTCAGGTACCACTGGTACGCCAAAAGGCGTGCAACGCGATACGGGCGGTCATGCAGTGGCACTGACGACGTCGATGGATTATATCTACGATGGCAAGGCGGGCGAGACGTTTTGGGCAATATCAGATATCGGCTGGGCCGTTGGGCATTCTTATACCATTTATGCACCGTTGCTCGCTGGCATGACCAGTATCATGTATGAAGGCTTACCGCAT
The DNA here is from genome assembly GCF_058197955.1 of Janibacter sp. CoH_79_TC_3. Taxonomy (NCBI): domain Bacteria; kingdom Bacillati; phylum Actinomycetota; class Actinomycetes; order Micrococcales; family Intrasporangiaceae; genus Janibacter; species Janibacter sp. CoH_79_TC_3. The sequence goes on along the minus strand of NZ_JBXWIV010000002.1, from coordinate 356,343 downwards.
CGCCCAAATCCAGGTATCTGGTGGCGCATTGTCGAAGCCAATAAAGTGAATATCTTATTCACCGCACCGACCGGTGTACGTATGCTCAAAAAACAAGATGAGACTTGGATGACGCGCTATGATGTTTCAAGCGTCAAGTCGTTCTTTTTAGCAGGTGAGCCACTTGATGAGTCAACGGCCAATTGGCTGACTAAGCATTTAGGAGTGCCAATTTTAGATCATTACTGGCAGACAGAATCGGGTTGGCCGATTCTAAGTAATACGCCCAAGTTTAATCATAAACCGCACAAGCAAGGTTCACCCGGTTATCCGATGTATGGCTATGATGCGCATGTCATTAATGAAGAAACAGGCGAGCCTTGTGCTGCAGGTGAAAAAGGTCTGCTAGCGATTCGCGCACCTTTACCGCCAGGCTGTTTAACCACCGTATGGCGTAATGACGAGCGCTTTATTAGCAGTTATTTTGGTTTATTTGACGGCAAGCAATACTCAACCTCAGACTATGCTGTGACTGACAAAGAGGGTTATTTTTATATATTAGGACGTACCGATGATGTGATTAACGTTGCCGGTCATCGTATTGGGACGCAAGAGATTGAAGAGGCTATCAGCACCCATCCAGAAATGGCAGAGTGTGCGGTCGTCGGTATCCAAGATGAGTTAAAAGGCGAATTGCCCATCGCCTTCTGTGTGCTCAAAGATCACGAGCAAGTGGCAACGACAGAAAACCGCTTCCGCATTGAGCAGCAGGTCATTGGTGCGGTGATCAAATCGCTTGGCGGTATTGCAAGGCCAGCGGCGATTTACTTCCCGCAAGCATTACCAAAGACGCGCTCTGGTAAGATCTTACGCCGTGCTATTCGCGCTTTAGCAGAAGGTAATGAGACGGGAGATATGTCAACGCTTGATAATCCAACAGCGATTGATGCCATTAAACAATCGATGAAAGACTATTGATAAATACCAGTGGTTGAATGGTACTGATAGTAGATCGATAAAGCTATTAACACCATAAAATTAGTGTCATTAAAAAAGCTCATGAATCATCATGAGCTTTTTTAGTTTAACGGTAGACACGATTAGTACCAATAAAAGACTTGACCCTAAAATTGTTTTATTGTTATAGTCAATAATGATACGAAACAAATCATTTTAAAATTATATTTGATTGCTAAAAACTTATTATTTTTAACACCTTTTACGCACACGAAGACACCGTCACACGGCAGTCCGGTAAACAAGATAAGGAAATCTTATGCACCACGTTCAGCAGCTCATCAATGGTCAATTTGTTGATTCTAATACCAGCGAATGGATTGATATTACCGATCCCGCCACGCAAGAAGTTATCGCTAAAGTTCCGCAAACCACTGACGATGAAATCAATCAAGCCGTTGCAGCAGCAAAGGCCGCTTTTCAAACGTGGCGCAAAACACCAATTACCACGCGTGCCCGTATCTTTCTAAAATATCAGGCATTGATTCGCGACCATATGGACGAGCTGGCAGAAATCTTAACCGCTGAGCAAGGCAAAACGATTGCTGATGCGCGCGGTGATGTATTCCGTGGTTTAGAAGTGGTTGAGCATGCCGCTGGTATTGCTAACTTGCAGATTGGTGATTTCGTTGAAAACGTCGCCTCGGGCGTTGATACTTACAGCATTTGGCAGCCACTTGGCGTCTGCGCAGGCATTACACCGTTTAACTTTCCAGCGATGATTCCATTATGGATGTTCCCAATGGCGATTGCCACGGGCAATACCTTTATCCTTAAGCCTTCTGAACAGGATCCAATGGTGACCATGCGTTTGGTTGAGTTGGCAGTTGAAGCTGGCGTACCTGAAGGCGTACTCAACGTAGTGCATGGCGGCAAGGCTACGGTTGATGCCATTTGTGATCACCCAGACATCAAAGCGGTTTCATTTGTTGGCTCTACCAATGTCGGTAAGCACGTCTATGAGCGTGCTAGTAAATCAGGCAAACGTGCTCAATGTATGATGGGCGCAAAAAACCACGGCGTTATCTTACCTGATGCCAATAAAGAGCAAACGCTCAATCAGCTAGCGGGTGCTGCTTTTGGTGCTGCTGGCCAACGTTGTATGGCGCTGTCAGTCGTGGTACTAGTCGGTGCAGCAGGTGAGTGGATTGATGATATCAAAGCCAAAGCAGAAGGTTTGATTGTCTCAGCCGGTAAGCATGATAAAGATTTAGGTCCGCTGATTTCTCCTGCTGCAAAAGCTCGTGTTGAGCATTTGATTGGTACTGGTGTAGAAGAAGGGGCGAGCTTGATTCTTGATGGTCGTGGCATTACGGTTGAAGGTTATGAGAAGGGCAACTTTGTAGGACCTACTATCTTTGATAACGTCACTGCGGATATGCAAATTTATAAAGAAGAAATCTTTGGTCCAGTATTATGTATCATGCGTGCCAATAGCTTAGATGAAGCGATTGAGTTACTCAATGCCAATCCGCATGGTAATGGTACCGCTATCTTCACTCAGTCAGGAGCTGCAGCGCATAAGTTCCAGCAAGATATCCAAGTCGGTCAAATCGGTATTAATTTGCCGATTCCTGTGCCACTACCAATGTTCTCGTTCTCAGGCTCACGCGCTAGTAAGCTTGGTGATTTGGGTCCTTATGGTAAGCAGGCTGTGCAATTCTATACTCAAACCAAGACTGTCACGGCGCGCTGGTTTGATGATGAGGCGAGCCGCGGGGTTAATACCACTATTTCAATTTAATCATTAATTCACTATATTAGCGGTGTAACGTCAATCTTGCTTACTATGTTTTTTAGACACTGATGCATGATTTTTTGATTGTCGTTATGCCGCCGCTATTATAAGTGACATTTATAAGTAGCATTATATAAGTGACATTAAATTGACACTTTACCAAATTCTCTCCACCATATTTGCTTTTTAAGCACAAGGATGACCCTATGGATTTTTCACTGACCGAAGATCAAATGGCCTTTCGCCAAACTGCCAGACAGTTTGCCCAAAAAGAGCTAAGGCCCAATGCGGCTGAATGGGATCGCACCTCGCATTTCCCAGTCGATGTGATTAAAAAATCAGGCGAACTTGGCTTTTTAGGGCTATATACCAATCCAGAATATGATGGTTTGGGATTGCCACGCTTAGACTCTGCTATGGTTTTTGAGGAACTGGCATGGGGTGATACGGCGGTTGCTGCCTATATGAGTATTCATAATATGGCTAGCTGGATGATCGGTGAGTATGGCAGCGATACTTTGTGTAGGAAGTATTTGCCAAATATGGTCAGCGGTGAGTGGCTTGGCAGTTACTGCTTAACTGAGCCGAACGCCGGTTCTGATGCTGCATCGTTACGTACCAAAGCTGATAAGCAAGGCGACCATTACGTACTCAATGGGGAAAAAACCTTTATTTCAGGCGCAGGCTCGACTGATATCTTAGTAGTGATGGCTCGCACAGGTGGTGCAGGACCAAAAGGTATTTCAGCTTTTGTAGTAGACGCTGATAGCGCCGGTATCGAGTATGGGAAAAATGAGCATAAAATGGGCTGGAAAGCGCAGCCAACGCGCACCATCAGCTTTAAAGATGTCAAAGTGCCAGCAGAAAATCTGATAGGTGAGGAAGGCCAAGGTTTTCGTATCGCTATGAAAGGTTTAGATGGCGGTCGTATTAATATCGGTATCTGTGCAGTGGGTACCGCGCAGTCTGCACTAGAAACAGCAACCAATTACGTGCAAGAACGCAGCCAATTTGGTAGCGCGATTGCCAGCTTACAATCAGTACAGTTTAAACTGGCCGATATGCTCACTCAAACCATTACTGCAAGGCAAATGCTGTATTTAGCAGCTAATAAAGTCGATAACAATGATGGGCAAGCATCCACCTACTGTGCTATGGCCAAGCGTCTTTCTACAGATCTTTGTTTTGATGTCGCTAATGAAGCTCTGCAACTACATGGTGGCTATGGCTATCTAAATGAGTATCCACTTGAGCGCCATGTGCGAGATTTGCGTGTTCATCAAATTTTAGAAGGCACCAATGAAATCATGCGCGTGATTGTCTCGCGTCAGCTGCTACAAGATGAGGCATTGAGTCAATTGCGTTGATTTTATAATGCTACTATTTATATTTCGCTATGGTTTTCTATGGCTGTTTAATAACTTTACTTTTTAAGAAGCCGTATCAAATTCAAATAAAATAAAGGATTATTTATGACGGATTATACCAATCTTCAATTATCGATTGACGGTCATACTGCTACCGTGACATTAAACAACCCACCAGCTCATACATGGACGATTGAAAGTCTACCAGCGCTCAAGCAGCTGGTTTCTGACCTCAATGCGAATGATGATGTTTATGCCTTAATTATTCATGGCGATGGCGAGAAGTTCTTTTCAGCTGGTGCAGATTTAAATAATTTTGCAGATGGTGATAAAGGTCGTGCCATCAGCATGGCTATCGCTTTTGGTGAAGCGTTTGAAGCGCTATCAGCCTATCGCGGCGTTAGCATCGCGGTCATCAACGGTTATGCGATGGGTGGTGGACTTGAGTGCGCGCTGGCCTGTGATATCCGTATCGCAGAAGCGCATGCACAGATGGCATTGCCCGAGACAGGCGTTGGCTTATTGCCGTGCGCTGGTGGCACACAAAACCTGACTATGTTGGTTGGCGAAGGCTGGGCAAAGCGCATGATATTATGCGGTGAGCGCGTCGATGCTGATACCGCATTACGCATTGGTTTAGTCGAAGAAGTCACGGCAAAAGGTGGTGGTTTATTAGCGGCGCAAGCATTGGCGCAAAAAGTCGCTAAGCAATCGCCTGTCGCCGTCAGTTACTCTAAAGAACTTATTCAAGCAGCAAGAAACACCCCGCCTGCACAAAACCTTATCCATGAGCGCGAAGCTTTTGTTAAGTTATTCGACACCAAAGACCAGCGTGAAGGCGTGCAAGCCTTCTTAGAGAAACGTAAACCCACTTGGCAAAATAAATAGGCAAAATTGCATCAGACTTCATTCTAATACTTTCCCTTTTAATCTTTGTAGGTCACTTTTATGACAGCAGCTATGACAGCGACGGATGACAATAATCAGAAAGCCGTAGAAAAAATTGCACAAGAAGCACCAGTATTGTTTCAAACTGAAACGACAGACTGTGGTCATCTCATTGGGATAATGACGTTGAATACACCAAAATCTCTCAATGCTTTAAGTGTGGAGATGTGTCAGTTGTTATCCCAAAAGCTAGAGCAGTGGAAAAGTGATGATCAGGTAGTGGCATTGGTGCTAAAAGGGGCAGGGGATAAAGCCTTTTGTGCTGGCGGTGATATCCGTAAACTCTATGACAGTATGTCAGAAACAGCACCGCTGCCAAACCCTTATGCGACAGAGTTTTTCGGTAGTGAGTACAATCTCTATCGACAGATGCACTTTTACCCTAAGCCGCTTATCCTATGGGGTGATGGCATTATTATGGGTGGCGGTATGGGCCTAATGGCTGGTTGCAGTCATCGTCTGGTCACTGAGCGCACCCGCTTTGCGATGCCAGAAGTGACTATTGGACTTTTCCCTGACGCCTCTGGCAGTTGGTTCTTGCAGCGCATGCCGGCTAAGACAGGTTTGTTTTTAGGGCTAACGGGTGCGATGTGTAATGGCAATGACGCTTTATTAGCTAATCTTGCAGAGTATGCCGTTGCCAGTAGTGATTATGATGCCATCATACAAGGTTTAAAACAGAGCAATTGGCAAGTGGCAGCTGGTAATACCTATAAATGCCATAACGATAGCGCTCATAGTATCGTGAGCCGCGCACTGGCAGCGCAACCAGTTGCTAAATTGCCTGCTAGTAAGCTTGCACAGCATTGGAGTGCTATCCAGCATCTGATGAACAGCGGTGGCTTGGGTGATATTAATGCGCTATTACAAAGCGACGAAGCGCTTACACAACTTGATGCAGATTTTGCTGCCGACAGTTGGACGCAGCGAGCCGTAGCAACCTATCGACATGGCTGCCCAGTGACTGCAGCGCTGACCTATGCGCTTTATCATAAAGTCACTGACTTATCGCTAGAGCAAGTTCTGTATTTAGAAACCAACGTGGCGGTACACTGTGCAGCCAATCCTGACTTTAAAGAAGGCGTACGCGCACTACTGATTGATAAAGATCGTAACCCACAATGGTCGCGTTCACTAGCAGACTGTCTCAGCACCGAAGGGCAGGCGTATATTCATAGCCACTTTGTGAATCCTTATGCTACAGGTGAGCATCCATTAGGCAATTGGTTGGGTGAAGAAGCGTTAGGTAGTCAGCTTGTGCGCTAAAGGCTTGTAAGCTCATTATAAGAATCAGGTATAAATTAAGAAATGTAATACTCTATGTAGCACTGTCTACACATATATATAAATAAGCAATCATCAAGGAGCGATGAGATGGGTACAAAGGATACAGATCTAAGTAATCAAGAAACAAAGAATACGGTTACGACCAATAACAATACTGCCAAGCCAAATATAGCCTTTATTGGTCTTGGTAATATGGGTGCACCGATGGCAGAGAACTTGTTAAAAGCAGGTTATACACTGTCTGTTTATGATTTGTCTGCGGATGCGACCCAGCGCTTGCAGCAAGCAGGCGCTAGTGTGGCTGATAGTCCTAAAGATGCTGCGAGCAATGCACAGGTCATCATTAGCATGTTGCCGGCTGGTAAGCACGTCCATTCTGTCTATCTAGGTGACAGCGGCGCTGATGGTTTGCTGGCAGTATTGCCTAAAGGTACATTAGTTATTGATAGCAGTACCATCGCTGCTGCTGATGCAAGATTGGTTGCAGAGGCGGCAAGTAAGCTTGGTATCGACTTCTTAGATGCACCAGTCTCTGGCGGTACAGGCGGTGCTATCGTTGGTACGTTAACCTTTATCGTCGGTGGCAGCGACGACGCCTTTGCCAAAGCCGAGCCGATACTAGCTGTCATGGGGAAAAATATTTTTCATGCAGGCGAACACGGTGCAGGACAAGTTGCAAAAATCTGTAATAACATGCTGCTTGGGATTTTGATGGCAGGAACAGCAGAAGCCATTAATCTGGGCGTCAAAAACGGCCTCGACCCTAAAGTATTATCAGATATCATGCTACAAAGCTCAGGCCGTAATTGGACATTAGAAGTCTATAACCCTTATCCGCAAGTGATGGAAAACGTTCCCTCTAGTAATGGCTATCAAGGGGGCTTTATGAGTAAGTTGATGCAAAAGGATCTTAATCTTGCGATGCAAACGGCTAAGGATACCAATGTTGAGACGCCAATGGGAGCCAAAGCGACAGAGCTTTACGAAGCACATACGGTAGAAAATGGCGATAAGGACTTTTCCAGTATTATGGCGCGTCATGACAGTTCGGTCTTGTCTTAGTTTTCTTAAGGAGCTTTCTAAATTAGAACGTTTATCTATATTTAGTCTTAATACCTTTTCATATAGATAGTATGAGCAAGAAAAAAGGTCTGCGCTAGTTTTATAGCGCAGACCTTTTTTTATTTAGCAATATACAGATTTTAGTTTTGTAGCTCATACACCAAAGCTTGAATATCCTGCGCTGCTGTTTGCAAACGCGGCACGTGTGTCATTAGCTCATCTAATGACACACGGATGGTTGGGGCATGAATATATAAGGATGCTAAATAGCGTAATTTTTTATCCAATACCGGTACCGACACCGCGACCATCTCTGAGATAAACTCTTCGTTATCGATACCGATACCCGTCTCAGCGATACGATCAAGCTCGGCATTTAACGCATCAATATCCGTAATCGTATTTTTGGTGAATTTATCTAGCGGTAGGCCTTGCAGTATTTTAGCGCGGCTGGTCGCAGATAATTGGCTTAGATACAACTTACCCGTGGCCGTACACCACATCGGTGATTTTGCGCCTACAGGAAGATAAATTTGCAAGGGTAACGAGGTGTTAGCTCGATTGGTATACATCATGTCCATTTGATACGGAATGGCAATACCACAGGTCTCTTTAATCTCATCAACCAATTTGTGCAGAATTATCTGACGCTCATTAAAGAACTGACGCTGCTGCCAAAGCTCGACGCTCAAGTTACGTACCCGCTTGCCAGGAATAATACCGCCGCCAATATCGACTGTAACAAACCCTTCATCAACCAAATTTTGAATCAATCGATGAATAGTAGGTTTTGGGATATCAAGCTCTTGCGACAGCTCAAGTGGTGAGAGGGGTTTAGAAGCGTAAGAGACCGCTTCGATAATCTCTAACACACGGGTAATCGACGATACTTTAGGCATATAAATGGCTCAATAAGAATGATAAGAGTAAAGCAAAGAACAAAAGGATGTTTTAAGTAAGGTAATAGAAGTCAATAAATCCAAAGACTAAAAACAAATCTATTGTTAAGTATAATTTAGCATAATATAGCGCTTAGACAAGCTTATATCTCATTATATATAAACACATTTATGTACCATACCGATTTCCTATATGGTTGGATTTTTAGCCTATCTGTGTTTCAGGTAATCTGTGGTTTAGGTAATGTTAGATACGTTAACTCACAAACGAAAACAAACTGTAGTAATAAACTCTATAACTGTAATTGAGTTAAAGTGTGAGGTAGGTCATTATACTGACATGTTTTGTAATACCTTTACATGAGCGTTAAGCAATTCAATATTCATGTTTGTACTATTCAGTTGCTTTGAGAGTGTTGTGTAACAGGAACGCGAAGTTTTACCGGTTGGTGTAGCAATTATTACAATATCTATGCAATCTTTACATAACGGCAAATAAAAAGCGCATCCATGGGGGTGACTTTTGGAGCCAAAATTGTTTTAATCAGCTCAACAAAAATGGTCGTTTAAAAAGAAGCTAAATTATCATTTTTTATGGGCGAGTTATTTCACACTTTAGGAGAGTATTTATGAAACTTATTAAATTGACAGCTATCTCTGCTGCAGTTTTAGCATCAAGTGCTGCATTGGCAGCGCAACCTGTTATCGTTGTAGACGGTAATGACGCAGTTGTATACGAAGCTGAGCCAGTAGCTGTTGCTTATGAAGTACAACCTGCTTATGCATACAATGCTGATGCTGGTGTTGTACGTAATACTACTGGTGCTGTTGTTGGTGGTACTAAAACTTTCTTCCAAACGGTTACTCATCCAGCTGCTATCAGCGCTGAAGTTGGTACACTAGGTTATGGTGCTAACATCGGTTGGGCACTTAACGACAAAACTGAACTACAAGCTGGTTGGGCAGGCGGCGATGTTGCTGACCTATTCGGCGGCGACTTTGATGCAAACGATGTAAACTACGACGTTGATTCTGATTTTAGCAACCCGTACCTAGGTGTACAATTACGTCCTATGGCGAACTGGTTCACTATGGGTGCTGGTATCATCGTTCCTGATAATAGCTTTGATGTAACTGCTAACCCTAATGGCGGCGTTTATAAAGTTAATGGCGTGAAATATAATGCTGATGACGTAGGCGTTCTTAAAGGTAGTATGGATCATCGCAACAAGCTAGCACCTTACGCTACTATCGGTTTCCGTCCTAATATTACCAACAACTTCGGTTTGTTTGGTGAAATCGGTGCTGCATACATGGGTCAAACTGATGCAAATGTTACTGCAAGTAAGTCAGGTCCAGTACGTGTAGAAGATGGCGTTAATCCTGGTGGTACTGTTGTACCAGGACTAACTCCTGGCCAAGTAGCTAATTTAGCTAAAAATGAGCTTGAAGATAAAGATTGGTTAGAGTGGATGCCAATTGTTAAAGTTGGTGCAACTTACCGCTTCTAAGCTAATCACAGTTTAACGACTGCTATTAGAAGAAAAGTAATAATAAAAAAACGATCCTGAGAGGGGTCGTTTTTTTTGGTCTAAAATCACTTAGCACAACTTTGATTGAATTAAAAAATCGTTAATGAACAATCACAGTTTGCTGAGAGAGTGAAAGAGTAATATAGTAATTGCTTTTGTTATCGCTAAAGACCAGTAAAGGTGAATTGCTTGTAGCGCCACGTATTAAATCAGCAATGAGATAGGAGTAATCCATTCCTAAACCTTGCGCCAGCTTATATTGATAAACCTTGATAAAACTTTCTTTTATTTGCCATAGTAGCTTAGCGATAATATCTCGTTGAACAGTTGGTAGAGTTTGCAATATGGCTATCTCATTATCATGGTAAAAACGCGGCGCGACCTGCCATTTAACATTATTAAGTTCTATATCGATGCCTGCAGGGCGATCACGACTAATGACAACCGCGACCTTATTGTCTAAATCTTCAAATAATTTTTCATTATTATGTTTATGAGTAGCGGCTTTATTACTTGCCCCAGTATGACTAAAACACACGTAATATTGACTGTCAACAAGTCGATAAGGGAAGCTTGTATCATCCAAACGGTCAATAATATTTAGCTTATTAAGTAGTGATTGTAATAAAAGGCGCACGCCAGCGCGTTGTTGCAGGCGCTGATGATAGGCGGTTTCGCGTGCAGATGGAACTGGCGAATTACTCAATAAATCCACGCGATTTTGAGAGAAAGGTGCAGTTACTTCAGCTGTCGCGCACCATGTGATGGGGTTAAGCTGAGTATATTGAATATTATGTAAGTTTAAGGTTTGCATCATTTATTTATAGTAAAGGCTAATAGCTTATGGTGGTTAAGAGATTTGGTTTTTGAGGGTTTTATGATTTGTTATGATTAAAAACTCTTAGAATCTCAAGTCTTTTGTAAACTCATCTTAGCGTAATAGAATAAAAAAACCCCAACAATATGATTGCTGGGCTTCTTAGTGCTAAAGAATGAATACTAATAAATTCTTATTGAATGACTATTATATTAGTAAGACAACTCAGCACGGCGGTTTTGTGCATAGGCATCTTCATTCGTACCGGCAGCAGCAGGACGCTCTTCACCGTAGCTAATAACACGGATATTGTTTGCCGCAACGCCTTGGGTAGCAAGATAATCACGTGCGGCTTGGGCACGGCGCTCACCTAGAGCGATATTATATTCACGGCTACCGCGCTCATCAGTGTGACCAGCGATAACAACACTGGCGTTTGGATTTGAGCTTAGTAGGCTTGCATGTTGATTTAATACGCCAGCGGCTTGTGAGGTGATTTCACTGCTATCAAAAGCAAAGTAAACCACTGCCTGTAGATTTTCGGCACCAGTAATAACAGCATTTGAGTTACCAACGATAACTGCGCCATTATAGCCCGCTTGACCACCTGGGATACCTAGTGGAGCAACCACAACTTCTGAAGTCGCGCGTTTGTTAGCACAACCTGATGCTAGTACTACAGCGCTTGATAATACTGCTAGGGCAGCGATTTTTGAAAAACTTGTTGACATAATGAGCTCCTAAAATTTTAATGATATTTGTTGTTGTAAACTGCTTTTAGTAAAACTTAGGCAATTGCTATCTATCATATACTAAATGTTACTTTATGTAAGTACTATTACTGTAAATAATTCGAGAACTTACATAGAGATATGTAGATTTTAATTAAAGTTTTGTCCTTAATCTTAGTGTTGATGTAATAATCAACATTACGATGAGCGAAGAGTAGAGCGTGAGTATTTAAATCGATTTTATTGATCATCGTACTTGAAATTTGGTGCTTTAGGTCAATGTAGCTAGGTGTCACTAAAAGTTTAACTATAATGTAATTTGCACTGATGACTCGCTTGAACGTAACTGACCATACATTTTTGTCGTATATTTTTTATCACAATCTTTTTTATCAAAAGCTTTTTACCATAAATAATAATAGGAATATCTATGTCCGCCACTGAAACCGCTGCTCAAATTATTAACCCTGACATGCCAGATGTGCCGCCACATGCCCCAAGTAAAATTCATTTAAAAGATTATAGAGCGCCAAGCTTTGATGTAGAAACCGTTGATTTGGATATTAAGCTATTTGATGACCATGCCATTGTAGATAGCACTTTGATGATGCAGCGTCAGGCCGATGGCGACTTGGTACTGTATGGAGAAGCGCTTGAGCTGATATCTATTAAGCTTAATGATGAGCCGCTTGCTAGTGATCGTTATACACAAGCGGATGGCACATTAACCATTACCGATGCACCAGAAAACACCAGATTACAGTTGCAAGTACGCATCCATCCGCATACCAATATGGCGCTTGAAGGCTTATATATTGCCGGCAGTGGTAACGATACGATGTTTGTCAGCCAGTGCGAGCCAGAGGGCTTTCGCAAGATTACCTTTTATCCAGACCGCCCTGATGTGCTAGCGATATTTACCACACGCTTGGAAGCTGATAAGCGTTTTCCAACGCTATTGAGTAATGGTAATTTGCTCGAAGCAGGTGAAGTTGTGGATGCGCCTGATCGTCATTATGCTATTTGGCAAGACCCAACCAATAAGCCAAGCTATTTGTTTGCTTGCGTCATCGCTGATTTAGATGTATTGACTGATAGCTATACGACGAGCGAAGGGCGTGAGGTGATGCTTGAGCTCTATGCGAAGTCTGAAGATATCGATAAATGTGCTGTCGGTATGCAGGCTTTGAAAGACTCGATGCAATGGGATGAGGTCAATTATGGTTGTGCTTATGATTTAGACCGTTATATGATTGTTGCAGTTAGTCAGTTTAATATGGGCGCGATGGAAAATAAGGGTTTAAATATCTTTAATACTGCTTGTGTACTGTCTAGTCCTGAGACAACCACAGATTCGCGCAGCTTTAGTGTTAAATCTATCATTGCTCATGAATACTTTCATAACTGGACTGGCAATCGAATCACTTGCCGTGATTGGTTTCAATTGTGTTTAAAAGAAGGCTTTACCGTTTATCGGGATCAATCGTTTTCAGCCGATCAGCAGTCAAGTGCCGTTCAGCGTATCGATGATGTGGCGACATTGCGCGCGCATCAATTTGCTGAAGACGCAGGACCACTGGCGCACCCTGTACGCCCTGAGAGCTTCGTGGAGATTAATAACTTTTATACTACCACTGTCTATGAAAAAGGCGCTGAAATCGTCCGTATGATTGCTAATACGCTAGGTCCAGATAATTTCCGTAAAGGTACGGATGAGTACTTCCGTCGTTACGATGGGCAAGCGGTCACGGTTGAAGATTTTTTATCGGCGCTCAGTATTACCGATAGCAAAATTGAAGACTTTATCGACTGGTATCGTCAGCCCGGTACGCCTGTGGTGTCTGGGCACCAAGATTATGACAGCGCTACGCAAACGTTAACGATTACTTTAAGTCAGCAAACCCGCCATGTCAGTGGCTTTGATGCGCCAAAATCACTACCGATTCCAGTAGCGACGGCGCTATTTGATAAAGATTCTGGTGCTATCGTCGCTGAGCGTATGTTGTTACTCGATCAATCAAGCCAAACCTTTACCTTCGAGAATGTAGTAAGCGAGCCAGTAGTATCCTTGCTACGTGATTTTAGTGCGCCAGTACAGCTCAATTATGATTATCAAGATGAAGATTTGGCGTTTTTGCTTAAATATGAGGACAATGGTTTTAATCGCTGGCAAGTGACGCAAATGCTGGTCAATCGTATTTTACTCCAAGGGCACGGCGCGAAAAGCTGTCCGGACGTGTATTTGCAAGCAGTAGCGCAAACCTTACCAGAATTGGCTGCTACTGATGCGATGTTGGCAGCACGTTTGCTTGATATTCCATCAGCGCCAGAGTTGGCATCTGCCATTCACAAAGACTATGATCCAGAGCTAGTAAAAGCACAGCGTGAAGGTTTATATCAACAGCTTGCCTTAGCGTTAAAAGACCAGTGGGCAGAGCTTTATACGCAGCTACCCATGCAGGCTTATGAAGACAGTGCTGAAGCTTGTGGTACGCGTGCCTTACGTAATGTGGTGCTTGATATGGCATTGACCGCTAACGTTGCCGATGCAGCTGAATGGGCGCAGCAGCAATATGATAATGCCAGCTGTATGACAGAGCGCTTTGGCGCGTTAAAGGTAATGGTCAATCATCAACTGGCAAACGCTGATGAGTATTTGACGGACTTTTATAATCGCTTCCAAAATGATGATTTGGTCATAGATTTATGGTTCAGTGTGCAAGCATCTGCTGATATGGTCACGCCTGATACTATTAAATACTTGCTTGCTCATAATGATTTTGATTGGAATACGCCCAACCGCGTACGCTCGGTCATCAGTGCCTTTACCTCGCAGCCAACGGTCTTATGGACAGCGGAAGGCTTAGATATTTATATTGCTGTGATTAAAAAGCTGGATGATGCCAATCCGGTGTTAGCATCGCGCTTATTACAAGTGCTGGCACGTTGGGATACCTTGGCTGAACCACGTCGTCAAATGGCGCATGAGCAGTTGATTGAACTGCAAAAGCAAGTGACCTCTAAGCACGTAATTGAAAGCTTAAACAGTGTTTTAGGATCAGCGAGTAAGTAGGGTAAATTAAATGACTCTATAACAATAAACTAAATTATTTTATAAGAAAAAGCCCGTTCGATAATAATATCGGACGGGCTTTTTGATGAAACGCTTAATAATGCTTTAAAAACTTAATGGCATTTGCTTATGGGCAATCGTTATCAAAGATTAACGATTCGGCAATACGTCTTTTACCATGTCACGTAGGTTGCGCATAGCAACGACTGTACTATCCCAATCTAAGCAACCATCGGTGATAGACTTGCCATACTCAAGCTGGCTCAAATCAGCGGTCAGCTTTTGATTGCCGCCTTTTAGATGGCTCTCTATCATCAGACCGATAATAGATTTATTACCGTTTTTAATCTGCTCGGCAACGTTTTGGATGACCATTGGTTGCAGATACGGATCTTTACCTGAGTTGGCATGGCTTGAGTCAATCATAATCTTACTATTGGTCTTGCCTTTAGCCAGCTCGTTTTCTACTTGCGCAACAGCTGTTTCATCATAGTTAGGCTTGCCATCACCACCGCGTAGTACCACGTGTGCATAAGGGTTGCCTTTTGATTTGATGATAGAAACTTTCCCATCTGCTGATAAGCCAAGGAAGCTATGACCTTCTTTCACTGCTTGCATAGCATTGACTGCGACTGTCATACCGCCATCTGTACCGTTTTTAAAGCCAACTGGGCACGATAGACCTGAGCTCATTTCACGATGCGTTTGGCTTTCAGTCGTACGAGCGCCAATCGCTGACCAGCTAATCAAATCCTGCATGTATTGCGGCGTATTCGGGTCTAACGCTTCAGTGGCGCACGGCAGACCTTTTTCATTTAAATCAAGTAGTAGCTTACGGGCAGTGCGCAGACCTTTTTCGATATCAAAGCTGTCGTTCATATCAGGGTCGTTGATCATGCCTTTCCAGCCAACCGTGGTACGCGGCTTTTCAAAATAGACACGCATCACAACGAAAATGCTGTCTTCAATCTCTTTGGCCAATACGGCTAAGCGATCGGCATATTCGTGGGCGGCTTTAATGTCATGAATAGAGCAAGGGCCGATAACTACAAATAAACGCTTGTCTTTACCATCTAGAATATCTTGGATGGTATTGCGACCGTTTAGAACCGTGTTATAGGCGTCATTTGACAAAGGTAGCTCAGACTTTAGCTCAGCGGGAGTGATTAAAGGAATGAATTTTTCAATATTCACGTCGTCAATATCTGCATTATGGGTAACTGGTGTTGTCATGGTTATATATCGTCTAGCTGATTTATAGGGAGTTTCATTATGCGGACAAAAGCGCCGGTTGACAAGGGCAGTCGCGCAGTTTATTGACTGCTAACTGGAATGCTGAGGCTAAAACTTCGTTATCATTGCCAAGTCTGAGCGATGTGCTAAGCCTAATATGCGTTAAAGTGAACGCTAATTTTGTCTGTGCTTATATTAGCTAATTCGGCTATTTTTAGCTATTTTTAGCGCTGTCACGTATGATGAACTTGTAAACAGCCAAATGTAAGACTTATATTTAAAGCTTATAAATTGAGCTTAAGCCTGATAAAGGCTACTAAGATAGCTTTTGATGGGCATCTTATAAGCGATTTCATATACTATATTTTATAATAATCATATTGTATTCTTTGTCCTATTTTAACTGTGCTACTTTAGCGGCACTAATTTATATTGAGAGCTTGTCATGACAGATTCTGCTACGCCTCACCAACCTTCTGCCATAACGTCAGCGCCTGACGCTTATGATATTGATGATAAATTGCCTGAGGTAATGGCTACTCCACTGGTCATCGGTATTGTCGCTGGTGAAGTGTCAGGGGATAGTTTGGGTGCAGACTTCATGCAGCAGATGAATAACTTACGCGATGATATCATTTGGGTCGGTGTTGGCGGCGCAAAGATGCAAGCGCAAGGGTTGCAAAGTATCTTCCCGTTATCACGTTTGGCAGTGATGGGTTTGGTAGAAGTGGTTGCGCAGTTACCGGACTTACTCAAAGCGCGTCGAGAACTGTTGGCAGCATTTAAAACCGCAAATATTGATTGGTTTATCGGTATCGATGCCCCAGATTTTAACCTCAGAGTGGCGAAGAAATTAAAGCCGCAAGGGGTATTTTGCGTGCAGTATGTCAGCCCCTCTATCTGGGCTTGGCGCGAGTCGCGTATTCATAATATCAAAGCGGCGACCAACTTAGTGCTTTGCCTATTCCCATTTGAGCTAGCCGTTTATGAACGTCATAATCATCCGGCGATATGTGTTGGTCATCCGCTACTACGAACCATTGATCAGACACTGCTTGAGACACCAGTCAATCAGCGCCGTAGCGAATTGGTCTGGCATAATGACGGTTTACAGCAGTTTTTTATCGATCGCTTTGATGAGGTCAGTCAGCTTATTTGTGTCATGCCAGGCTCTAGAAGGGGTGAAATTACCGCTATTTTGCCGCTGATGCTCGATGGTATCCAAAAGCTGATTTTATTAGACCCCAAGCTGTGCTTTATCATTCCAACCGTCGATCAAAACCATCAATATATCGTGCAAGATATCATCGATAAACGCTCAGAGCAGCTGCGCGCGGCGATTGTGGTGGTCTATGATGAAAGCCAGCCTGCGTTTAGTCAGCAGGCGATGGCGGCGTCAGATATGGTGATGCTGGCATCGGGTACTGCAACCTTGGAAGCCATGTTACTTGAGCGTCCAATGGTGGTGATTTATCAATTAAACCAACTGACCTATCAGATTGCTAAACGTTTGGTCAAAGTCCCTTATGTTGGTTTGCCCAATATTTTGGCAGATAGCGCGATTGTGCCCGAGCTTATCCAAGAGCAGGCAAGTGGTGATAATATCTGTCGTACCGTTATGCGTCTGCTGCAGCCTCGCGCCTATGCCGAGCAATTAAAGGCGCTGATTGATACCAAGCATTTATTACAACAGCAGAGTAACCATGACCCTGCCAATAGCGTGATTGAACAGTGGTTTTTACATGATAATCATCAATCCCAAACTAACTAAGACTAAGCTCAATAAATATAAACCTACTAAACCTAAGTTCTCTAAGTATAAGTAAACTAGCTTCAATATTATCTACATCACACTTAAATCTTTTAATAAATAAGACAGTATAATTTTATGAGTAACACACCTTGCAGCGCAAATCCTTTCACGCCAATTAGCATCTGTATTGAGCAAGTAGATATTAACGGTCAGTATATTCAACTGGCAGCACCGATACAGCTATCAGGTCAGTTAAATATTGTTGAGCTGTTGGCGCAATATCCGATAAATGAAGAGAGCGAACAAGCACCCATACAAATTGGTATCGATGAGGCAGGGCGCGGACCTCTGTTAGGCAGCGTCAATGTTGCTGCTGCGATATTACCTGCTACTTGGTCAGGACTAATCGAGGACGCGCCACTCAAAGGTACGCCGTTATCTATATTAACGGATTCTAAGCAGCTGAGTGAAAAAAAACGCGACATTCTTTATCCGTTGGTTCAGCGATATGCCGTCGGGCACATCGTCGCTGATATACCGGCTGCTGTCATCGACCAAATCAATATTTTGCAAGCAACAATGATTGGTATGCGCTTATGTACTGAGGTTTTGTTAGAAATAGTTGCCAAGCACCTTAATACCAGTGCGGAAAGGCAGTTTGAGGTGTTGATTGATGGCAATCGTTTTCCAGATTTGGATTATGCAAGCCTTGATAAACTTGGTATAAAAGAGTCAGTAATTGACTGTCAAGCCTGGGTAAAAGGCGATGCGCGTCATACCAGTATTGCAGCGGCAAGTATCTTAGCAAAAGTAAGCCGTGACAAAACCATGTATGCACTTGATGCTGAGCATCGTGAATTTGGCATTGCCAAGCATAAAGGCTATCCGACGCGCGCTCACATGGAGGCTATCGTAAAATATGGCGTATTAACCGCGCATAGACGTAGTTTTGCACCGGTAAGAAAGGCGCTCGAAAACGTAGCACATACCGAAAATGACAAGAAGTAGGTTTTTAAAATATTTAGTAAAATAGCCTAAGTAGAAATTTGCTATTATTTAAATATAAAAACCACCTATTTATTTTAAATAGGTGGTTTTTATTTCATCGTTCAATAGTAAGAATGTCTTAAAGCTGAAAAAATACTTAAAAAGACGAGTTCGGCTGCTCCAAGAAAGCTTCTTCTTCGTCAGTGGATTCACGATCTAAAATGTCATTACGATGTGGGTAACGGCCAAATTTTTCAATAATGTCCTTATGGCGCTGCTCGAATTCTAACGTGTTGGCATCATCTAACTGCTCAAACAGAGGTAGGTAGCGTTTATGAATCATCGCTGATTCAGAATGCATAAAAGGCATGATAATAAATTTACGCCACTGCGTTGGTAGTTTATCAAAATGCGGCTGCCCAATAGCTTCTTGTGCCAATGCTACGGCCATGCTGTCTTGCGCAAAAGCATCCGCTTGATCACGACATAAATTACGCGAAAACTGATCCAAAACGATAATTTCTGCCAAACGTCCCGCCAAAGCGGTGATTGAGCTATTGCTATCCGTCGGCGCTTCTGCGATACGCCACGTCACACATTCGCCTCGTTTAGCCGCTTGCCAAATATCAGCAAACTTGTCTTTTATTTGCTTATCAAAACCATCATTTTGCGCAAACCAATACTGCTTATTGTCTTTATCGAACCAAAAGTCCAACACCGCACGCGCGCCAGCAGGAAGATGCTCTAAACTGATGTTTTGCGGATCGAGATGCGATAGGTTGGTTGGGTTTTTAGCAGTGGAATAATCGGTCGAGAGAGCCATAAGATATTCTAATTATGATAAATTTAGTCTACTATAGCGCAATTATTTAGGTCTGTCATGATACCGACCTCAGCTATTAGGTAACCTCTTATGAATACAAAAACCCCGTTACAAACCAGTCACTCATCTTTGCCAGCAACGCCATATTATCTGCTTGATGAAGCGGCAATCGTTGCTAATATGAAAATTATCGCGCGTCTGTGCGAGCTATCAGGTGCTAAAGCCTTACTAGCGTTGAAATGCTTTGCCACTTGGGGTGTGTTTGATGTTATGCAGCCTTATCTGCATGGTACGACGTCATCTTCGCTCAATGAAGTCAGACTTGGCTACGAGACTTTTGGTAAAGGTAAAGACAGTGATAATAAAAAAGAAACCCACGCCTACAGCGTTGCTTATAGCGCGGATGAAATCGACGAAGTATTAAGCTATGCGGATAAGATTATTTTTAACTCTATCTCACAGTTGCATGCGTTTAAAGATAAGGCTGCTGCTCAGAATATTCCAGTTGGGCTGCGCTTAAATCCAAAGACCAGCAACTCGTCCTTTATTATCGCTGATCCTGCGCGTCCTTTTAGCCGTTTGGGGGAGCATGATAAAGATAAGATTACTGCCGTACTTGCTGATATCACTGGGGTTATGATTCATAACAACTGTGAAAATGATAGCTTTGAGGCGTTTAGCGCAAGCTTAGCGGATATCGAGAACAGATTCGGTGATATTTTAGCGCAACTTGAGTGGGTAAGTTTGGGCGGTGGCATTCACTTTATTGCGCCTGATTATCCGCTAGAGAAACTTGCTGAGAGATTAAAAGGCTTTAGCGAAAAATATGGCGTACAAGTCTATCTTGAGCCGGGTGAGGCGAGCATTCATGGCGCTGGGTCATTGGTGACGACGGTATTAGATACCATGCACAATGAAAAAAACCTGGCTGTAGTAGATTCATCAATTGAAGCACATATGCTTGATTTACTAATTTACCGTGAGTCAGCGCCTATAGTAGCTGTTAATAGTGATTTAATTAATATTGCCTCTCTTGATATCGACCCTACCAATATCGCACCCATCAGCGAGAACGCTAAATCAGCTGATAATACGATTATCTATGGTCGTTCTTGTTTGGCAGGCGATATCTTTGGTGAGTATGTCTTGCCAAATAACCTAAAAATAGGTGACACCGTGACCTTTGGCAATGCTGCAGGCTATACCATGGTAAAGAAAAACTGGTTTAACGGCGTTAATATGCCAGCGATTGTTATCCGTCGTTTAGATGGCAGTATCGATATCCAGCGCGAGTTCGATTATCAAGATTACAAAGCAAGCTTGTCATAACAATATTATGCTTGGGATTATTAAATGACACTGCCAAACAACTATCTAGAAATGATGATTGTTCTCGAATTTTCTAAGTTATGTTGTAATTTTTGCCGAAAAGTAAGTAAAAATTGTTATAATTGCCATTGGCAAACGCAGTAGGATTTGTCTAACGGGTGCGTGGGTTTTCCTCGGTCTTCCTTTTTAATTCACGCATATCATTCACTCGTTTCTGTTTTGCATAGCCAATATCAATGGTATCGACAGGGACACAAAGGAGGATTGTTCTTTGAACACAAACCAACAAGCTAAACCAAGTAAAAAAGATGTACTTATCATTGGTGCAGGCGGTGTCGCCCAAGTGGTCGCGCATAAATGTGCGATGCATAACGACGTACTTGGCGAGATTCATATTGCCTCCCGTACTCAAGATAAATGCGATGCCATTGCCCAAAGCGTCATAGAAAAAAATAGCTTTAAGCAGCCTGCGGTATTACATACGCATCAAGTTGATGCGTTGGATACCCAAGCGCTGATACAGCTGATCCAAGACACGGGTATTCAAATCGTGATTAATGTCGGTTCGGCATTTGTGAATATGACCGTGTTAGAAGCCTGTATTGAGACAGGCGTTGCCTACATTGATACCGCCATTCATGAAGATCCTCGCAAGATTTGTGAAACGCCGCCATGGTATGACAATTATGAATGGAAGCGTAAACAGCGCTGTGCGGACAATAATGTCACGGCAATTTTGGGTGCAGGATTTGATCCTGGTATGGTCAACGCCTATGCGCGTCTTGGCTATGACATGATGGATGCAGGCTCGGTGACTGATATCGATATTATTGATATCAATGCTGGCAGCCATGGTAAATATTTCGCCACCAACTTCGATCCTGAGATTAACTTCCGTGAATTCACCGGTACGGTCTACTCTTGGCAGGACAGCAAGTGGCAATCGAACAAGATGTTTGAAGTGAAGCGTACTGACGATCTACCTGTTGTTGGCGTGCAAAATAGCTATTTAAGTGGTCATGACGAGATTCATTCCTTATCAGCCAATTTAGATGTGCCAAACATTCGTTTTTGGATGGGCTTTGGTGAGCATTATATTAATGTCTTCACTGTGCTACAAAACCTAGGTCTATTGTCCGAGCAGCCAGTGATGACTGCTGAAGGACAAGAAGTGATTCCGCTAAAAGTGGTGAAAGCAGTTCTACCAGATCCAAGCTCGCTTGCGGCAAATTATACGGGTAAGACCTGTATCGGTGACAAAGTTAAAGGCAAAATTAACGGCGTTGATACCGAGGTATTTATCTACAATATCTCAGATCATAAAGATGCTTATAACGAAGTTGGTAGCCAAGGTATCTCTTATACCGCAGGCGTACCACCCGTCGCTGCTGCCATGCTGGTCGCAACTGGTGAGTGGGATGCTGGCAAGATGGTTAACGTTGAAGAGCTTGATGCCAAACCATTTATCAACTTGCTAAATGAGATTGGTTTGCCAACACGTATCAAAGATAGCAACGGCGATAGAGCGCTTGAGTTTGATATTTAAATTCTTGCGTTAGCTTTTATTGTCTGTTAAATAAAAAGCATCCTATTGAGCCATGGCTTGATAGGATGCTTTTTTGTGTGGCTACTTCTATCATAAAAATAATGGCTATGAATGGTATAAGGAAAATTGTCGCGCTAGACAGTAATTTTCTTAAAAATCATAATTTTAAAGAGTTTTTAGCTGATTAACCTGATAACTTTAGCAAGCGCCATCTAATATCATTATCGTATCTTGCGACGATACGGCGATTGGGTTTGTGAACGCTTTTAAAAAATTTATCAAAAGTCTTCGATGGTTTTAGCGGGTTGGCTGCATCTCACTGAGCAAGATTGGGCTGAGAAAATAACGGTCATTTATTTGCCCAAACACATCGCGCCCAAGCTATTACCTTAGCTCTGATTGTACTCTATGTAAAGGAAGACCGTATCCATGAATATTGATGAGCAAAAACCTGTAGAAACGCCAAAGATTACTGTCGATGCTGTTAGAGAGTGGCTGATTCAAACCACACAGCTTTTTGCTAAGTTTGCCATCATACTTGTTATTCTTAGTAGTGCCTTAGTATTAAGTTTTGCGCTACATTTGCCGTTTTATGTGTCTTATGGTCTTACCCTGTCAATCGCTGCTGTTTTATTTATCATGCTCATTATGATATCGATTAAAAATATCGTTTATCTCTACCTAAAGTCTAGCATCTGGGGTCAGGTTGTCCTTTATTTACTGGTCGCCTTAATCAGTGCGCGTGCTTATCTTTGGGCAATTGGGGAAGTGAATCGCATATTTTTAGTTGACCCCAGTAACTTAGCGCTTACTACTAGTGTATTGACGGCTATTATTTTCTTTAAATACGCCATCATGGCATTACTCAGCAGTTACCTGATAGCTATTGGCTTATATTTTTATTTCAAAAAAACAGATAAACCAGCAACAACTAACCGTCAGCCTTTGGGTAAAAAACTGCTTACAGGCATCGCTTTTGTATTTATCATGGGTATGAGTCTCGTCGCTGTTGGCAATATCTCAAAATATAGCGATGTACTGATTCAAGCCTTTGCGTTGAAAATAGATTTCTATAGCCATTACACTTGTACAGGCGATGATTTTGAAGATATTAAAGGTGTTTTGTTTTTATCAGGTAGTGATATTTTAGTTGCCAAAAAGGTCGGCTCAATGGAGTGGGAGTTTAAAAAAGTACAGTGTGAAAGTTAGGGCCTGTCCTCAATTCAATCGATGGACATCTAAATGGGCTAAAAATGGCTAAATTTTGCCAAACTTCGTCAAACAGCTGGGTAATATCGTGATATTAACGACGCTACTTTCCTAGTTTGGCTGCAATTTATCTCATTTTTATCACTATTTTTAAAATTAGGACACACCTTAGGTTCAAAAGAGCCAATATCCCAGCACCCACTACTCTTTATATAAAATATTTACCATTAAGTTTTAACACTGAAATCGATAACAAGTAGCAGACTCGACGTTAAACCAATCACGCTTCACTAGGATTATACTTCCTCAACGCCGCAATACGATCATCAAGCGTTGGATGTGAGCGGAAGATGTTTGCAATACTAAAGCCAGTAGATTGTCCTGACGAGATAGCAAACGCTTTCATGCTCTCAGGCATCTGGTCTGGACGCTGCTCAGAAGGACGCAAGGCATCAAGCGCACTTATCATTTTGTCACGGCTGGCAAGCTTTGCACCCATCTCATCAGCACGGAATTCACGTAGCCGTGAGAACCACATGACGATGGCAGACGCCAAAAACCCAAGCAAAATATCCATCACGACACTGGTGACAAAGTAACCAATACCAGGGCCATCGCTGGTATTTTTAAACACAGTGCGGTCGACGAAGCTACCGATAATACGCGCAAAGAACATCACAAAGGCATTCACCACCCCTTGAATGAGCGCCAGTGTGACCATATCGCCATTGGCCACATGACCAATCTCATGCGCGAGCACCGCTTCTATTTCATCAGGCGTCATACTTTGTAGTAGTCCAGATGAGACCGCAACCAATGCTTTATTTTTGTTCCAGCCCGTTGCAAACGCGTTCGGCTGTGAGTTATTAAAAATCCCCACTTCTGGCATTCCAATATTCACCGCTCGCGCCTGTTTGGCGACGGTATCAACCAACCATTTTTCCGTAGCGGTGCTTGGCGTTTCGATGACCACCGTTCCCGTTGATCTTTTCGCCATCCATTTTGAGATAAATAGTGAGACCATCGAACCAACCATACCGTATATACCGCACATAATGGCAAGACTGGTGTAATTTAGCCCGCCCGCGCCATGTACGCCACCAATCCCAAAAAATCTGGATAAAATACCAAATACGATGCTAAAGACCACAATCACCGCTAAGTTGGTTAATAAAAACAATCCGATACGAATCATGACGCTAATTTCCTCATTCAAATTAAACTACAGTCTTAGAAATAACACCTTTACTAGAGCAAAGGGTGAAAATTAAACAAATGATAATTATAACCCTCTAGGGACAATAAAAGCGCTCATTCTAATATGAATAGTCACTTAAAACTTGTAAAGTAAGGACAATAGCGGCGTAAAGTGTTTAACGGATAAAAATTAAAAGACAGAAAGTTAAAAAAATAATCAGTACTATGATAAGTAATTAACCGTTCATATATCATTTAATCCTATATAAGGTTTCATTATGAATTCTCTAGAGCTGAAAGTACCGCCAGTAGCACAAGTTATCGTTACGGCAGCTGCTATGGTTGGCATCTCTAAAATTGCTCCCGCTTTGAAGTTCTCGCTTGGTGGCTCAACTGCATTGGCAGTGGGTTTGGGTGTCATAGGACTAGGTAGCGGTATTCTAGGAGTCACTCAATTTAGAAAAGCGCAGACCACGCCCAACCCTCAAGCGCTTGAAGAGGTTTCAAGTTTGGTGACCAGCGGCGTGTATCAATATAGCCGCAATCCCATGTATGTGGGCTTGGTGCTTATATTATTCAGCTGGGCATTATATCTGTCACACTTTCTTGCCTTTGTGTTGTTGCCCCTTTTTATACTTTATATGACCCGTTTTCAAATCCAACCAGAAGAGCGGATGTTGGCACAGAAATTTGGCAAGGCTTATCAGACTTATAAGGCAAAGGTCAGACGTTGGGTGTAAACGTTGGACATAAAGAGTAGCCAAAACTGATTTTAATAAAAATAAGAGAATGCTATGCAACTAGAGATGAATGTCATTGACGCTTTTACGGACACCGTTTTTAAAGGCAATTCAGCGGCGGTTATCATTACAGATGATTGGTTAAATGATGATTTAATGCAGTCTATTGCTTTTGAGAATAATTTATCGGAGACAGGTTTTATTGTTCTTGAAGATGACAGCATTTATCATATCCGCTGGTTTTCTCCCTTTACTGAGATTGCATTTTGCGGTCATGCAACCTTGGCGTCAGCCTTTGTGTTATTTAACAAAAATCCTGGTATGGAAACCATTAAATTTTCAGCCAAAGCCGTTGGCGTTTTAACCATCGTGCAAACAGACGATGACAAAATACAAATGGATTTCCCTAATACTAAGCCTGAAAAGGTCAAAGATATTCCCGAGAGTTTGCTGGCAGGATTGTCTATTGCACCAGTCGAAGTTTATAAAAACACCCAAGCATATTTTGTGATTTATAATGCTGAAGCAGATGTCCTAAACGTAGAGCGCGATAACGAGCGACTAAAACAGCTTGCGCCATTAGATGTAGTGGTCACCTGTCAGGCTAAGTCTGCTGACTACAAAGATTACGATTTTATCTCACGTTATTTTTGGCCTGCTAATGGTGGCGATGAAGACCCAGTGACAGGTTCAGCTCATACTGCTTTAGCACCATTATGGGCGGAGCGCTTGGGGAAAAATAACTTGGTCGCTTATCAAGCATCACGTCGCAGCGGGGTTTTAGACTGCGTCGTTGCAGGTGATAGGGTGCTGATTTCTGGTAATGCCGTGCAGTATATGACAGGATTTATCACTGTTTAGGAGTGGTTGGTTTGACTGAATTAAAAACCGTTGGACTGTTTGCGCTGACCGCATTAGCAGAAATTGCAGGTTGTTATTTGCCTTATTTATGGTTGCGAGAGGGTAAGTCGATTTGGCTGCTTGTTCCTGGTGCACTAAGCTTGGTCGCTTTCGTCTGGCTATTGTCTTTACATCCAACCGCAGCTGGTCGAGTTTATGCTGCTTACGGCGGTGTTTATATTTCGATGGCGATTTTATGGCTATGGACGGTGAATGGTATTAGACCAACCACGTGGGATATATTTGGTTCTATCGTCGCGCTATTAGGCATGGCAATTATTATGTTTGCACCGCGTAGTACTTAGCATCATATCAGTAGCTAGGATGAAAGCAGTTCCTAGCATAAAAGCAGTCGCTACTATAAAAAAAGTGCTTTGCATAAAAAATGCCTATCAAACCATTAGGTTCGATAGGCATAGCTTTGTATAGTATATTTTAGACTGATATAGCTTCAATTAGCCTAGTGATGTACTAAATATTAATGTTTACCTAAGATACTGCCGTTGTCATCTTTTTTAGATTGTTTAGCGGCTTTTTTCTCTTTTGCCGTTAATAGCGGTTTCTTCTTCACATTCTTCTTACTATCTTGACCTTTACTCATGGTGTTTTCCTCTTGAGATAAGCCGTAATACCTTTAAAGCCAAAATAAACAAGCTTAAAGGTTAGGGTAATACCGATGACGCAAATTGTGCGTACTACAATCAGTATAGACTTAAGGCGTCGTAATAGATAGCGTGAGCACAATTCACCTACGATTGTATTTAACGGAACCTTTTTTTGATACTGCTTTTTAAAATGGTTTTTAATAAATGCATGATAGACGTAATAGATTCATTTAGTCAATATGGCTATTAGTAAGTGCTTACTTACGGAGTCATGATGATTTGCTATAATGAGCCGCAAGCCGATGCGTCGTCGCGGCAAACCTTTATAATATTCATGTTTAGTACAATGAAGCTTACTGTTCTGGTTAATTACTATGCGTATTCGTAAACTGTTCAAATTTGAAAATGCGCATATCGTGCGTAATTGTAGCTCTGAGCGCTGCAAACATTCTATCCACGGTCATAGCTATCAGATTGAATTGATTCTTGAGGCTAAGCGCTTAGACCATGGGCAAATGGTTTATGATTTCGGTCTATTAAAATCGTCTATTAAGGACATTATCGACAGCTTTGATCATGCGATTTGTTTTTGGAATAAAGACGATTCAGAGTATATCGCTGCCTGTAAAAAATTCAGTGCGCGCTGGATAAGTTTGCCGGTATCGCCGTCAGCAGAGCAGTTCTCACGCGTTATCTTCTTTTGGGCGCAAGAAATTCTAAAACAAACCCAAATGCAAAATGGTGAATCTGATGTCAGCGTTTATTCGGTGATTGCTCATGAGACTGCAACCGGTTACGCACAGTGCTTTGCGGAAGATGTAGCCAATGAACAAATGGGTAAGCTTCATCTAGAAGAGTTTGAGTTTAGCGAGCAAGTGAAGGCAGAATGGCATGACCCTGAGCTATATGCCAAACTGATTGCTGGTGAAAGCTTTATCAATCCATCCGTGACTATGCAAGTACAAACGCAAGTACAGATGCAAGTAAAGGAGGGTAAGCCTGATGCCTAATAGTATAAAAGAAGACAAAAATGTGAAAACCTTGACGCTGCATTCTGAAGAAGATACTCAGCGCTTGGCGGTGCAATTGGCGGCGTTACCCTTGTCGGGTAGCGTTTGGTTAGCAGGTGATTTAGGCGCTGGTAAAACGACACTGACGCGCTATTGGTTGCAGGCGCTCGGACATACAGGTGCGGTCAAAAGCCCGACTTATACCTTGGTCGAGCCTTATAGCATTCAGCAAGTCAACGGGTCAATTAAGCCAGTTTATCATGCTGATTTATATCGTCTGCAAGACCCAGAAGAGCTGTCTTTTATCGGTTTCGATGAATATTTTGATGAGCCAAATGCCTTGGTTATTATTGAATGGGCCAGTCGTGCGGACAGCTATTTACCACCGCCGACTTTGTTTATTGATATGACGCAAGCTGATCGCGATGATAATGATAAAGAAGCGCGTCAGGTTGAGCTGCGACTATCGAAGGCTGGTCAAGCGCAGGGCTTAGATTTATCTTCTCTTGAAGTTTAGGTTAAACCGCACTACTGCCTCTGAGGTTTTATAAAAGTATGTCACTCATTAATGCCAGATAATCCCTCCAATAGCCGCATCAAAAAACTATCGCCGCTGCTCATCAATCAATTGGCAGCAGGCGAGGTGGTGACACGCCCAGCCGCTGTGGTTAAAGAGCTGCTTGAAAACGCGATAGACGCTGGTGCGACCAATATTGAGATACGTATTACCCAAGGTGGCATGGGTATGATTGAAGTAGTGGATAACGGCACGGGTATTCATCCTGATGATATGGTCATGGCAATTACTCGCCATGCGACCAGTAAAGTCGCTGATGTGGCTAACCTACATGGTATTACGACATTGGGCTTTCGCGGTGAAGCGTTGGCAGCGACGGCGGCGGTTTCTCGTTTGACCTTAAGCAGTAGTCATGATGACAGTGGTGTTGGTCGTCAATTGCAAGTCGCCGGTGTATTGGACGATGTGCCAAAACTGCTGCCAGTCGTGCATCACCGTGGCACGACCATTATCGTCAAGGATTTATACTTTAATGTGCCAGCACGCCGCGGCAACTTAAAATCTATTGCGACCGAGTTCGGTCATATCGAAACGATTGTCCGCGAAGTGGCTTTGGCGCGCGCAGATGTAGCACTGACGCTGTTTCATGATAATAAGAAGCGATTGTCACTGTCTTCGAGTGCAAGCTCTTCAACAGCAATGTCTGCAAATGATAACGGTAACACCAATAACAGCAACAATAATGCTCATCGTCTGCCTTTATCACGTCTTGAGCAAGCGACTGGGTTACCATTAACGGACAACGCCTTAGAAATATCCATCGACCTTACCAGTTTGATGCAATTGCATAAAGACTATGTGAATAATAACTTTGGTGGTCAGGCGAGCATTAACGGTTGGTTATGGCTTAGCAATGATTCTCAAAGTGCTTTTCCAAAGTTGATTTATGTGAATGGACGACTGGTAAAAGAAGCATTGATTGGCAATCAGCTACGCCAACTTGCCCAAAATGCTCAACTAACTGGTATTGGCTACGCGCTTTATTTTGATCTGCCAACTGAGTGGCTCAATATCAATGTCCATCCGTCTAAACAACGCATTAAAATCAGTCCGCTAAATAACATCATGGCGCATCTCAGTCATGCGATTCAATTAAAGCTTAAAGCGGTCGCTACTAAATATAAACAGACCATTAATTCCGCTCATGATGATACTAGATTATTAGATAATAGCCTATCTATCAATAACGCCTTCGCTGTTGGAAGGCAACAGACGTCATCGGCTATTTATTCAACGAAAAGCCAGCAAGTGCAAGCGCCCAAACAGCCATATCAGTTTTCAGAAAATACCCATACTTCTCAAACCGTAAATACATCGGTTAGTTCTGAAAATATCAGTCAAAATACTAATAACATCTCTAACGATGTAGCAATAAATTCGACATCTCTGCCTTACTGTCTATATGTGATTAACAATTTAAATAAGGTGTTAATCGAATCTGCTAGCACGACATATATCGAAGATAAAGCGCTGCCGTGGTTATTATTTTATTACCATAGCCAATATGTGCTGATTAGTACTGAAGTTTGGCAGTCAAAGATGGGTTTATTGTTTGAGTCACGTGTATTTGGCGATGTAGTATTTAAAAAAGATAAGATATTGCACAGTGCGGCTGCTATTAATCAGCAACTTGCTAGCGTCAGCATGCAAATGTCACCGCAAGACTTAATGATTTTTATAGCAGATATCGAAGCCTTACTTGTTAAACACGCGATCAAGTCTATCGATAGTCATCGATTGGTTACATTAATGCTGTCATCTGCTCCTGAGTGAATCTCTTGATGACTATATTAAGAGAGTATTTAAGAAATATAATAAGCAAGCTTTATCAGTGACATGGCGCAAATTTACTTAGTGCTAATCATATAATACATAAAGGCAATCCTATGCAACTTTCGTCTGATAGCTCATCTTATCGCCTAAATTCCAAGCTAACGGATAATAGCGTGGTGTGTTTGATGGCACCGACTGCGAGTGGCAAGACGGCACTAGCGTATGAGCTATACGATACTGGAAGTTATGAGCTAATTTCGGTCGATTCAGCATTGATATATCGTGATATGAATATCGGTACGGCGAAACCAACAGCTGCAGAGTTGGCGCGCTATCCGCACCATTTGGTTGATATCATTGACCCGATGCAAAGCTATAGCGTCGCTGAATTTGTGCAAGATGTTGCTCGTTTAATTGATAGCTGTCATGAGAAAGGCAAAATACCCTTGCTTGTTGGCGGCACTATGATGTATTACATGGCGCTACTTGATGGGCTATCTCCCGTACCGGATAGTGATGATAGCGTTCGCGCGCGCGTGGAGCGGTGGCGGCAAGAGGAAGGTATTGGTGCGCTCTATGACTATCTCGGTAAGATAGATTCGATTAGCCATGAGCGACTGAACGGCACTGATACTCAGCGTATCACTCGGGCAGTTGAAGTGTATCTGCAAACCAATATACCCATCAGTGACTGGCAGAAAAAGCCCAAGCAAGCCTTGGCTCATAATCCCAATCAGCAATGGCATGCGCTGGCGGTAATGCCTGATCGCCCGTGGTTGCATAAGCGTATCGAGCAACGTTTGGATATTATGTGGCATGACGGGTTGGTGGCGGAAGTGATTGAATTGCTTGAGCAGTACCCACTGACGCCCAATTTACCATCCATGCGCTGCGTCGGTTATCGACAAGTATTAGAATACCTGGTCCATATCAAACATCCGATATTTGAACAAGCGCATCTGGATAAAGCGCAATTTTATGATGCTTTTGGTGAAATAGATGCTTCGATAAGTGGGCAGATAAACCCCGAGCGTGCTGCTCAGCTAACCATTCAATTAACTGAGCACACTAACCAAACGGAGGCGCTTGCTTGTCAGCAAATGCAAAATAAGGCATTATATGCGACAAGGCAGTTAGCAAAGCGTCAATACACGTGGCTGCGCAAAGTGGTGCAGCTCTCAGATTCTGTCACAGTTGCATCAAGCATAACGTCCTCATCTATTTATATGAATCATTCTGCCCCTGATAATATGGTATTACGCTCATTTAGCACGATGGAGCAGGCACGAGATTATTTATATTAACCTTCTCTAAATAGCTCGTGATATAAAAGACTTATAAGTTGTTGCTATAAACGGCTGAAAATTCTTATTTTACAAAATATTAGCAATATAACTTGATTATAAAGCTGTATAGTGGATAAGAAAATATTCACAATTAATTTCAATATACGTAACAGATAACTGTTATAATTTAAACCATAGTAAATTAGTGTGAATTATATTTATACAACTGTTTTTTTTAATGCTTAATAATTAACTTTTGTTGATGAATTAGCTTGCAAAATAAATTGAAAAACAAGTAGTTACTTAATTATTTACAATAATAACGTATTCACGATAAAGTGGAATTACTTAACAAGAATTAGTGCTTATTCAGATACGTTTTATAAATAAAACTTATTATTGTATCTGCCCATAGCCATTATAATTAAAGCGACACCAAGAATAAATGGCACTAAAAATAATTATATAATATTTAGGAGAGATTTCATGTCAAAAGGACAAACTTTACAAGATCCGTTCTTGAATTCGCTGCGCAAAGATCGCATCCCTGTTTCTATTTTTCTAGTCAATGGTATTAAGCTACAAGGTCAAATCGAGTCATTTGACCAGTATGTGGTGTTGCTAAAAAATACCGTTAGCCAAATGGTTTATAAACATGCCATCTCAACAGTAGTGCCAGCGCGCAATCCTAGAAGTAGCACAGCAACTGGTACCAGTACAGCGACGCCAAGTGCTGCACCCGTTGGTTATCAAGGTGGTGGTATGAGTAGTGGCTTTGAGCGCGGTAGTAATCTTGCGAGTACCGGTGGTTTTGAAGAGCGCGGTTTTGCCAATCGTAGTGGTTTTAATCGTGGCGGTTTTAGTCAAGGTCAAGAGCGTGGTTTCGAGCGCGGCAGCTTTACTCAAGGTCAGGAGCGCAGTTTTGAGCGTGGTGGTTTTGGTCAGGATCGTGGTTTTGAGAATCAGTCAGATAATTCGGGTTTTGAGAATAAGCCAAACGATGACTCTGATGATAGCAATCAATAAATAGCTATATATGATCGATTAGAAGTATGTTATTAAAATGTTTTATATCTGATTAAGACCTACTATATTATAGTGGGTTTTTTTTGTATAAATAGACGTATAATTGCCTCTAGCAATGATAAAGTGAGTGCTAAAATTTTGCCACTTCATGATGGTTTATAATTATACTATTAACATAAAGCATCACTGATATAGAGCGTTATCAATATCGTAAATAGTATAGTAAAATATTCCATTGATTCATTGCCCGTTTAGGCTGATGGATTTAGAGTTTCAAGTTGATAAATTTAAAGTTGTTGAATGTAAAGTCACTGAATATCGAGCTGCTGTATGAATAACCCACAACGCAATGTCACTCATGAAAAATTTATTAGTACTGCTATCGAAGCGATTCATACTGAGATGGCGGCACTAGAATTGTTAACTGAGCAAATCGATGATAGGTTTGCTCAAGCCTGCGATATTATCTTAGCCTGTAAAGGACGTGTCGTGGTGACGGGAATGGGGAAGTCAGGACTCATTGGGCGCAAAATAGCGGCAACCTTTGCTTCTACGGGAACGCCAGCATTTTTTATGCATCCCGGTGAAGCAGGGCATGGTGACTTAGGAATGTTGGTACAGGGCGACGTGTTACTTGCCATTTCAAACTCCGGTGAGTCAGATGAGATTAGAATGCTGCTGCCCGTAGTCAAACGCTTGAATATTCCGCTGATTAGTATCAGCCGAGACAAACGCGGTATGCTACCACGAGCGGCGGACATCGTTTTGACGCTTGGTAAATCACAAGAGGCTTGCCCACTTAATCTTGCTCCGACTTCTAGTACCACGGCGACTTTAGCATTAGGCGATGCGTTGGCAGTAGCCTTGGTTCATGCTCGCAACTTCACATCAGAAGACTTTGCGTTATCACATCCTGCTGGCGCGCTAGGAAGACAATTGCTGACGCGTGTTGAAGATTTGATGCATACCAATTCAGAAAACCTACCCCTTATTAATCAACAAGCGCCGCTACAAGACGCGTTATTTACTATGTCAGCTGGGCGTCTAGGTATGACAGTGGTTACTGATGACCAGCAAAAAGTGGTCGGTGTATTTACCGACGGTGATTTGCGCCGCGGCTTAGAAAAAGGCATTGATTTGCAAACACCTATGCGCGAGCTGATGGTGAGCAATCCACGTCGCGTCAGTAAAAGTATGCGCGCTTCCGATGCCCTGAGTGTGATGAATGAAAATGGGATTAGCCAGCTGCTAATCATCGATGAGTCGGAGCGCTTGGAAGCCGTCATCACGGTGCATGATTTATTACAAGCCGGTGTAAAGTAAGTAGTGCATTAACAATTATTGAATGAATAATTATTGTATTAATAAGTACTATATTAATAACTACCATATTAAAAAAGCCTTTAATAAGAGAGCACTGATGCAAGACTTAATTAAAAAAGCCGGACAGGTAAAGTTATTGGTCATGGATGTTGATGGTATTTTAT
This sequence comes from Janibacter sp. CoH_79_TC_3, assembly GCF_058197955.1. Lineage (NCBI taxonomy): Bacteria > Bacillati > Actinomycetota > Actinomycetes > Micrococcales > Intrasporangiaceae > Janibacter > Janibacter sp. CoH_79_TC_3. Next base: position 322,412 of record NZ_JBXWIV010000002.1, on the reverse strand, counting down.
CAAATGGTCAGATTATTTATGATGCCAATGGTATTGAGACCAAGGCCTTTTCAGTACAAGATGGCGTGGGCGTTAAATCGTTGGCACGTTATGGTATTTTGACCGCTATTATTACCGGTCGTAGCAGCCCTATGGTAGACAAGCGTGCTGCTGAGATGGGTGTCAATCATATTGTCCAAGGTCGTGATGACAAGCTAATTGCTCTAAATGAGCTATTAGCTACGCTTGATCCTAATCTCAATATTACCGCTGCCGATTGTGCGTATATGGGCGATGATTTACCCGATATCAAAGCCATGCAAACCGTTGGTTTTGCCGCAACTGTTCCAAACGCACATGCAGAAGTTATAAAGCGCAGCCATATGGTGACCACGCGCGCAGGTGGTACGGGCGCTGTACGTGAAGTATGTGATCTTATTTTAAAGGGTCATGGACACTATCAAGATTTTATTGCCTCTTATACGCTTGATGAAGCCAGAACTCAGGATGATTTGTCGTGAATACTCGTGTTTTAATCGTTCTTGCGTTGATCCTCGCTGTGATTGCTGGCTGGTTTTTTAAGCAGCAAGGAGAGATTACGCCACCGGTCAGTATTGGAGCGAGTGATGTTGATTATGAAGCAACCGACATTAAAGCGGTGCAGACCAACGATGAGGGAAAAACAGAGTACGAACTTAGTGCTGAATCCTTGACTCATAATCCTGTGACCAATAAGGATGAGATGAAAGGCATTACGATGAATTGGGAGCCTTCAGATGAGCAGCGCTATCGCATTGAAGCGGGTAGTGCCGCGATCAGTCAGCAGACGGGCGACATGAGCTTATCAGGTGGTTTTTCCTTAGTCAGTGAAGGTAAGGCAGGTACGTCTGATGTTGAACCTATCAAAGTGACCGGTGCCACACTAAAAGGTAATACCAAGTCAGGTCAAGTTTATAGTGATGAGCCAGTAAAAGTTGAGCAAGGGATGAATCGCTTTGAGGCATCAAGCATGAAAGCCAATCTTGAAACTGGTGACTATGAATTTGGCAAGGTTGCCGTTGCTTTTACGCCTGCGAAACGCCAAGACAAAGCCCTATTTTAAAATCTTTAGTAATAACTTAAGTTTCAAATTAATGTCAGATGTAGCTTTAATATTGTCCACATTGCCCAATTATTTTAGACCTTACATTGATATTACATGCTTATTAACAGCAGCACCTAGCAGGAAGTTTGCAAACTCTACTACCTATAATGATACGAGTAACTTTTATGAAATCCACTTTTTTGCCTACTTTACGCTTGCTATCGACGCGCTCTATCCAAGTATCAAAGGGATTGCGCACGCTGCCGATGGTGATGCTGTTAGCCTTGCCGTTATACAGCCATGCTTTGCCATCAGATGCCAATCAAGAAATCAAATTATTAGCCGATAAAGCCACTTATAGCGAACGCACAGGAGTTACCAGTTATTCGGGTACGGTAGTGATTACCCAAGGAACGTTCAAGATGACCGCTGATAATATTACGGTCAATCTATCACAGGGTCGCAGTATCAATTCGGCCGTCGCAACGGGTCGTCCAGCCACCATGCAGCAAGTCGTTACGCAAGAAAAAGGCTTGGCAAAAGGTCAGGCGAATAAAATCGACTATAATGCGGTCACAGGTATTGTTACGCTTACAGGCAATGCAAAACTGGTACAAAATGGCGCCAGTTTTGCCGGTAATGTCATTCGTTATAGCTTAAAAGCAGGCGATGTAGAAGCAACCGCAGGTGGCAATCAACGTGTTGAGTTGGTTTTCCCGCCTAATAACAGTACCAATCAAAGCAGTATACGTTAAACGATTGTACTGATTAATGTATTAAATGATAATTGATTGGATGGTTAATAAAGCTGAATGCATTAAAATCGTTAAACCTTTAAACCCCTAAGCCGTCCGTATTTACGCTATCCATATTAGCGCTTGAGTGTTGCAACTTTACAAGTAAGTGATGAGTAAGTTATGAGTGATATTAAAAATAATGTTGTTAGTAGCAATGAGCTTAATAATGACTCTATAGCGTCAGCGAATAGCTCTGAACCTGTCGCCTGTTTAACGATGCAAAACTTAGGCAAGCGTTATGGTAAACGCTGGGTAGTAAAAGATGTGTCATTCTCTGTTGAACAAGGACAAGTCGTCGGACTACTAGGTCCAAACGGTGCGGGCAAAACCACCAGTTTTTATATGGTGGTAGGATTGGTCAACATGGATAAAGGCCGTGTCACCTTAGGAAAAATGGACTTATCAAAATATGCCATGCATGAGCGTGCGCGCGCCGGCATTGGCTATTTGCCGCAAGAAGCGTCTATTTTTCGTAAATTATCCATTGAAGACAATATCTTAGCTATTCTGCAAACTCGTAAAGAATTGAGCGCCTCTGAGCAGAGGCAAGAGCTTGAAAAATTGATCGGTGAGTTCCATTTAGAACATGTACGCAAATCACTGGGCATGAGTGTCTCAGGCGGTGAACGTCGCCGCTGTGAGATTGCTCGCGCTTTGGCTGCTGACCCTAAATTTATCTTATTGGATGAGCCTTTTGCTGGTGTTGATCCTATCTCTGTAAGTGATATTAAAGACGTTATTTTAACGTTAAAAAATCGTGGTATTGGAGTGTTAATCACTGACCATAACGTGCGAGATACTTTAGCGATTTGTGAAAAAGCCTATATCGTTTCAGAAGGCGCTATCATCGCTGAAGGGACATCGTGCGAAGTATTAGAAAATGAATTGGTAAAATCTGTTTACCTTGGTAAAGATTTTCAGGTATAAAAAATCCCATGTCTTAACTAATATAATTTTCTAAAACCTTATATATATTTTTAGTCAAATATTTCGTTAGCAGGGAGGTTGTAACTTAATATTTGGCGATGGCTTTTTTATAATAGCAGTCTTTGCAAGCACAGTCCTCTATAAATTACCGCCTGATTCTACAGGCTGTTATATCATCTCTATCACTCTTGTATTGAAGCTCTTACAGAGCTTCATAAAATTCTATTTATTCCTCTCTATTTATTACTTTCGATTGACCAGCTGAATAAGGTTCATACGTTATGGCAAAAAATAAAAGCAGTTATGTTTGTCAGCATTGCGGTGCGCATTTCGGTAAGTGGGCAGGACAGTGTACAGATTGCGGCGAATGGAATAGCTTGGTTGAAGCACCAAACGTCAGTATGCCGCATCATAACAAAAACATGGCCAAACCCAATCCTAGCCGCGCCGTTTCTCGTAGCGACGGTGCGCCCGTTGGAAACTACTCTGGCACACATAGTGCGGTCATGCCACTCAATGCCGTAAGCGTCGGTTTAGATACGCGCTTACCGACCGGTATCAGTGAGTTTGATCGGGTGTTGGGTGGCGGATTGGTTGCCGGTTCCGTCGTTTTGATAGGCGGTGACCCAGGCATCGGTAAGTCGACGATTTTGCTGCAAACCGCGACCAATATGGCAAAGGCTGATTCATTGGCAGGTAGCGCTCTGTATGTGACAGGTGAGGAATCATTGGCACAGGTGGCTATGCGTGCCAAACGCTTAGATTTGCCGGCTGATAGGTTGCGTGTACTTGCTGAAACCAATGTTGAAACGATCTGTGCGGCGTTGACGCAAGAACAACCAGCGATTGCCATTATTGATTCTATTCAGACGATTTATACCGATGCAATAAATTCAGCGCCGGGCGGCGTCAGTCAGATTCGCGAGTCGGCGGCCATTTTAACCCGCTATGCTAAGCAAACTGGTACGGCATTATTCTTAGTGGGACATGTGACCAAAGAAGGTACGCTTGCTGGTCCGCGTGTGCTTGAGCATATGGTTGATACGGTTTTATATTTTGAAGGTCAATCTGATTCACGTTTTCGTATGATACGCGCGGTCAAAAACCGTTTTGGCGCGGTCAATGAGTTAGGGATTTTTGGCATGACTGATATGGGGCTGAAAGAAGTTGCCAATCCGTCAGCGATATTTCTAAGCCGTTATGACAAGCCGGTGGCTGGCTCTGTGGTGATGGTGAGCCGTGAAGGTACCAGACCGCTATTGGTCGAAGTACAAGCATTGGTTGATGATTCGCAAGGCTCACCGAGACGCATGGCGTTGGGATTGGACTTTCAGCGACTATCGATGTTGCTGGCTGTCATGCATCGTCATGGCGGTATCCATACTAGCGGACAAGATGTTTATGTCAACGTTGTTGGTGGCGTGAAAGTGATCGAAACTGGGTCTGATTTGGCGGTGCTGTTGGCATGTGCCTCTAGTATCAAAGAGAAACCGTTGCCGTCATCACTGGCGGTATTTGGTGAAGTCGGTTTGTCTGGTGAGATTCGCCCAGTACCCAATGGTCAAGAACGCTTAAAAGAAGCGATGAAACATGGTTTTAAACACGCGATTATCCCTAAAGCCAATGCGCCTGCCAAAGATGCGCCGCAGTTTAAAGGCATCAATGTGATTGCAGTAGAACGCTTAGACGATGCTATTGAAAGGGCATTTGAGCTATAAGTGTCATTGAGTAATTATCTATCATATTATTGTGTGATACTAAATCCTTTGCTATCTTATATTAAAGAGATGGCGATCGGCTGATTGTGTCTTGCTTAATAAGACTTATAAATATATTAAATAGCCACTATTTCCTATTCAATCCTTATGCCACTTTTCCATATAATTAATAGCCATCGTATTTATAGCCTGCCAGTCAGCTAAATGTTTTTTTGAAAACTGAACTCTTACATAGTTATTATATTCAGGATTCATATACTCCATTTGGCATATTCTATCTTGATCCTCATTAACTGTAGGCATACAGCGAATCATAATAGGTGATTTTAGATCGATATTTCCTATGTATAGTCAGTCTTTTATAAATAAGATACAATCGTTTTAAAACAAGCGAAATGGTATAAGAATATATGACCTATTCAGCAGACTTCCGAGCGCAAGTGATCAAAAGTGTTAAAAATAAAGACATGAGTATTCGTGAAGCGTGTACTTTCTATAATATTAGTAAAACCGCATTACAGCGCTGGCTGAAAAACTCAAGTATCAAACAAACTCGGAATAAGCCACCCAGTAAAATACCAAACGACACGCTATTAAAAGATGTTGAGCAGCATCCAGACGATTATATGTACGAGCGAGCACAGCGTTTAAGTTGTAGCAAGTCAGGTATAGAAGCTGCCTTAAAACGCCTTGGTATCAGCCAAAAAAAAGACCTTAGAGCATCCAAAAGCGTGTCCGATAAAAAGAGCGATATATCAGAGTAAGCTTAATCGTTTTATGCAGCAAGGCTATCCCATTGTTTTTATGGATGAAAGTGGCTTTGAAGCTGAAACCATTCGTCCTTATGGCTATGCGCCCATCGGAACGCCTTGTATTGATAGCTACAACTGGCAGGCAAAAAAGCGTACTAATGTCATCGGTGCTTTGTATGAAAAAATGCTGTTTGCGCTTGATTACTTTGAGCAGAATATTAATGGTGACATATTCTAACACTGGTGCAAGTTCACGCTGATCCCAAGCCTTAAAACCAAATGTGTGATTGTGATGGATAATGCTCGATTTCACAAAAACAAACGCATTCAAAAATTACTGAACAGACATGGCCATCGTATTCTATGGCTACCACCCCACAGTCCTGATCTTAATCCCATCGAGAAAAAATGGGCACAGGCTAAGTTTCTACGCCAAGGATGGATGGAGAATAATCTGCCTAAACTGTTTCGTAATATGGGATGTATCTCTTTTATTATGGACTGACTATATCAAATAAACATTCATTAATATTGTGGCAGCTGTTGCTAAGAAAGACTATAAGGTTTGGCGGCAGCAAGATATTAATAAAGTAGATTATGAGTGGCTTAAGATTACCGTCCGTATTCTTAATACAAGCTATCGCTATTTAGGTATCCTAAAATGCTCGAGCTACATGATAGGCTTAATGTGTAAAACCCTAAAAGACTTAGCTAATTCAGTAGACAGTTTCCAAGAATATAGTTACTCAACCGTTAGTATAATCATCTCTCATATAATTAAGTCATTTCAAGGGAAATAGGAATGAAACAGAAACATATTAAAGAGAATGAAAGTAATTTAGACTTTTCAGAAAATGTGAAAGTGAGCCAGGAAGAGATCGCCAAGCGGCGCATTCTTCACAAGCACGTTCTCGGTAGTATTGGAGTTGGCGATAGCCCGATTAATCCAAAAACTCGTCATATATTTAATGACTTTGTTGAAGGAAGGACTGCCACTATTGCAGAAGCAAAAGAAAAACTAATCAAGTATTACTCACAAATTGTAAATGAGTAAATGAGTGAGAATTGAGCTATGCTGAAGAAAGCCTAGAAAAGTATTTGGTAAATCAAATACTTATATCACCTAAAATAAAAGCCATCAATAATATTTGAACATCAATATGATAGCTAATTACTAAACATTGGGCTCAATAGGTTAGATTAACTAAACCAGTATGATAGGTAATTACTCAGTAATAATAAGATTTTGAGCACAAAGCTTCTAATACTAATAGTTAAGCGTTAAACAATAAAAAGCGCCTAACTGATTAAAAGTTAGGCGCTTTTTTATTTACCTATAAAATACGGCTTTAAAGACTTGTTGTCTTTATAAGACGAAACCGTTAAAGGCTTAAAACGCTATTGTTCTAAGACGTTAATGGTTTATGAAGATGGGCCTGAAACACGCTCAATAGCGACGTTACCCACACCTTTAGCCGTAATACCAAGTTGCTTGGCAGCACCATATGATAAATCCATGACACGGTTACCATGGAATGGACCACGATCATTAACTTTAACCACAACACTTTTGCCATTGGTTTTATTGGTGACTTTAACGTAGCAGTTCAGTGGCAGTGAACGGTGAGCGGCAGTTAGGCCGTTCATATCGAAGGTTTCACCACTAGCGGTTTTGCGACCATGAAACTGACGACCATACCAAGAGGCTAGGCCCGTTTGCTTGAATTTGCTCACAGAGTTAGATGCAACCGCTGTTAGGCGTTCTAGAACATCTTCATCATTAGATACTTGTGCTGTGTCACTGGCTAACAGTGAGCTGCTCAGCGCCAATGAAGTAGGTTGGCGGGCAGACTTAACTAAGCTTGATGCGCCGTTATGTTGGCGACTAAGTTCACCGAGTACACGGTCGATATGGGAGGCGTTATCTTGCGAGACCATTGCAAGGGAGGTTTTTGATTCTACAGCATTTGCATTAGAAGCGATTGCAGAGCCAGCAAATAAAACTGCCGACATTGTAAGTAAACCAGATAAACGCTTATTCATAAATACCTCTATAGCTTATACCTTAAAACTTAACTCTAAAATCTCTTAGAGGGAGCGAGACAGCGTTAGACCAATCTAACCGTGTCGCAAACTCGAAAGCCTCTATATTATCTGACGTTCTCATAATGATGATAATAAATGCGGGCTTTTATAAGCTTTAACGTATGGTAATTTTCATTTCATCATCATAAGTGATGAGGCGTTTATCGTTTATATACGACTGACCAAACATACTTATGACACGCTCAAATGATAGTTAACAATCGTTATTAAAAACGAATCAACCACTAAAATGGGTACTGCTATCCGATAAACGAACCTTCTTACATTGCTAAGTCATATTGCTAAATTAATAAAGGGTTTAAAGAGTATTGCGTATTTCTTTGTTATTAAACCGTTAATTAAGTAGTGACTTTGAAAGTCCGAAATCTACAAGCTGCTAACTATACGGATGAGCTACAACTGCAATATAATTGAATGATAACTTTCTTAGTAGCTATGTACGGGTTATGTATCATAGTGACAGTAAAACGAGGTTAACGCAATTAATTGTAAAAAACAAGGAATAAAACCTGTCGGTATTAGTTGATTACTGACAGGTTTTTTTAGTAAAAAATGAAGGGTTTATTGATGTTATTGCATTTAAAAACAAAGACTTATCTATTTGGATAAATAGTATAAGTTAGGATTTTTATGATAATTTATGTAGAATTGTTTACAAATAAAACCTGATTAAAACAGCATGAATTGACTTAACTTCAACTATTTCGTTATTACATTGGATTACTTAGCACTGCGAATTTTGCTTAGATTCGCTTACCAATTTGTTAATGTATCATTTTGTCGGTGTCTATATTAGAAGTTTATTTAGTGGTTTTAAACTGAGTTTAAGGCTGACTACTAAGCTTGAAAACTGAGCTTTAAAATTGTGCTAAATAACCTTGTTTAAGAATGATGCAAAAAAAATTAGCTAGATTTATGGGTATGAATCGACATCAATAATCCAAATCCCGCCATTAGGGTAACAATAGCAGTACCACCGTAACTGATAAAAGGTAATGGCACGCCAACAACAGGTAAGATGCCGCCGACCATACCGACATTGACGAAAACATAAACGAAAAACGACATGGCAATCGCACCTGCTAGTAGTCGGCTATAAGTATCAGGGTGACTAAAAGCGATATACAAAGCACGCGTGAGCACGCAGGCATAAATAAACATCAGCAGTATCATACCGAGTAAGCCAAACTCTTCAGAGAATGCCGCAACAATAAAGTCAGTATGACCTTCTGGTAAAAAGTGCAGATGAGATTGCGTGCCTTCTAGATAGCCTTTACCGGTCAGACCGCCAGCACCGATAGCGGTCTTAGACTGAATGATATTCCAACCAGCCCCTTGGACGTCAGCTTCAGGATTAAATAGAGTTAAGACGCGTGTACGTTGGTAATCGTGTAATAAAAAGTTCCAAGCGAAAGCGATAAGTGGTACTGCCAAAGCCGCTGCACTAGCAATTAAACGCCATGATAATCCAGCCAAAAACAACACAAAGATACCACTGGCAGCAACCAGTAATGAAGTACCAAGGTCAGGCTCTTTAGCAATTAACAATACTGGCACCACGATTAAGGCTAAAGTGATGGCGATACTGGATAATGAGGGTGGTAAATCACGTTTGGATAAAAACCATGCACACATCATTGGCATGCCAAGTTTCATAAACTCTGAAGGCTGGACACTACCAAATCCCGGTAAGTTAATCCAGCGCTGTGCACCCATACGTACCTCGCCAATGATGTCGACCAAGACCAATAATATCAGCCCTAATACGTAAAATATGGGCGTAAAGGTACGATAAATAGTAGGCGGTATCTGTGCCATGATAAACATCACTGTAAACGCTACGCCATAACTGACCATTTGGCGTATGACCATATCGCTATCTTGGCTTGCCGCACTGTATAAAATAGTCAAACCGATACAGCAAACCGTTAATAACAATAAGGTTAACCATGGGTCGATATGAATGCGTTGCCACAAAGTCGGCGCATGAGCTTGACCAAAATGATGGCTCTGACGGGAAAAACGGTATTGCGGGTTAGAAGACATAGGCAAAATGTGACTGGCAATTGGCGTGAAAGAAAAGTCTGGTTTGACAGCTGTCAAGTCAGCAAGCGACGATTATAAGGCGTTCATTCAACGAGATAATAGCGAATAAAGTAACTTACGAGTAATAAAGTAACGTCAATATAAAAATTATGAGGATAAGTGTTAATAACGAATAGGTGACCGCTGATTCGCTGCGATAGTTTAGCCTGCTTGCTTAAAATTTGATAGTATCGATAAAACGTTTTTAGCGGTAGTTTCTTGTAATGATAAAGACAAAAAAATCTGTTTATAGGCAAATGCATAAATCTGTTATCGCTCTGTGCATTTGTGCCAGTAGCATCTCTGCTTCTGCCGCTATCATAAGTGATAATAGTGAGCGCCGTATCCAAATCCGTCACGGCAGTAGTGCTACTGATAGCACCTCTAATGCTTATATCACGCCTGCTAGAAATTATGGTAGCCAAAGCAATAGTTATAGTGGCGGCGCCACTATACTCAGCGATGGCAGAAGTGGGTCAAATGGCCTAGGCGGCGATAGTATGCAAGGCCTCATTCAACAAAAACAGCGTGAATTTAATTTTGATAGTGGCTTATCGATAGAAGAGAGCAAGCGCGTCATTACCAATAAAGTGACGCCACGTTATAACACCACTTATAACACTGGTAATAATAACTTCGGAAACAGTAATTATAACGATTTTACCAGTATGGACTTTAATACTTGGCTAAATAGTAATAGCTACCGCGCCGGACAAGTGGCCAATTATCAACGCTATTTAAGCTCACGAGTCGGAGCACAAAACGTACCGCCTTTATCACAGCTGCTAACCACCGCCCGTAGTTGGGATAAATGTGGCTATGAGCCTTATCAGCTACCGCCGCAGGAGCTATGGGCGAATATTGTGCCGACCTTGCAGCTTTATAGTCAGCTCAAAAATCAAGGTATCTTGCCTCCTAATACTGAGATACGTTCAGTATATCGCAGCCCAGGACTAAATGACTGCGCAGGCGGCGCAAACGCCAGTAAGCACATGACCGCAGGCGCTATGGATATCTGGGTGCCTGAATATGAAGGCAATCAATGGCAGCTTAGTAGCATGCAAGACCGTTTATGCGAGTTTTGGCAATATCAGGGTCAATCGAATAGCTTTGGGTTAGGGCTATATTCTACCGGTGCTATTCATCTTGATACCGATGGTTATCGCAAATGGGGCTTTAATCATGCCAGTAGTAGCTCCGCTTGCCGTTATTAAATAATATGTCGCTAAAGACTGTGTCTTCAATTAAAAAAAGCTCAACCAATAAATATTACTGGTTGAGCTTTTTTATCGACCTATTTTTTTTAACATCTGTAAAAAATATGCCATCAAGTTTATTTCTTCTTCTTAGATTTCTTTTCATCCCAAGGATCAACCTCACCGACGGTAACGATTAAAAAATCATCAGGCTTTAGGGTGTCGCGCAGAGTTTGGTTGACCTCTGATAGTTTGACCTGTTCGATACGCTTGACATAATTGGTCAGGTAGCTATTAGGCAGCTGATAAAAATTCATCATGCCAAGTAAACTGTTGATTCCCGCGTTACTGGCAAAACCCATCGGAAAGCTGTTTTTTAAACTGTCTGTGGTCAATCTCATCTCATCGCTGGTGATACCTTTGTCTAAGGTCTCGTTAATCACATCTAGGCTGGCATCAATCGCCGCGCGCGCTTTATCATTACGGGTTGAAAAACCAATCTGATAAGGTCCGCGCGCCAGCATCGGGTTCATCGAGCCTGAGATACCATAAGTATAACCAAGGTTTTGCCTGACTTCCGTCATCAAGCGCGCATTAAAATCGCCCCCTGCTAGCACTTCATTGCCGACAGCAAAGTTGGTTTGCTTTTGCTGCGCTTGGGGATCAGTGGCGCGCTTGTCGCCCAATTGACCCATTAATACCGTGGTTTGAGTACTAGGAAACGGTATATGGATATGCTGAGATTGGGTTAATGGCTTTGGCTCGGGTAGGGTAGCCGCTGCTTGACCAGCTGGCAGGTCTGCCGTTATTTCTTCCGCCAAATTTTTCGCTTGTGCTAACGTCAAATTACCAGTCATGGCAAGCGACGCATTGGCAGCGACTAAATAGCGGTTTTTGAAATCTATTAGCTGTTGTCTTTTAATATTAGGAACCGTTTCAAGCGTGCCAACCGATGGATGGGCATAAGGATGGTCGCCATAAAGTGCTTTGCTAAAGGCAATGCTAGCAAGACTACCCGGGTCTTGTTTTTGCTGTTGTAACCCGACCAGTAAGCGTGCTTTATTACGGGCTAAGATTTGTTCATCAAAGCTCGGTTCAGTAAGCATTTGCGTCATTAAGTGAACGGCAGGCAGTAGATGTTTATCATCAGATAAGCTGCGCAACGAGACAGTAAACATGTCTTTATAAGCACTGCTACTTAGATTAATGCCCAAGGTTTCGACCGCCCGCGTGAACGCGTTTTCATCTAAGCGTTTGGACCCTTGTTCAAGCATCGTTGCGGTCATATTGGCAATACCAAAACCTGATTTACTGATACTGCCATCACGTGCGCTACCGGCATTAAAGCGCAAGTCAATATCAACGATGGGCAAGGTGGTGGTCGGCAAAAAAAGCACAGGAATACCGGCTTTGGTGTTAAATGTCTGAATCTTTGGGACAGTGACTGTTAAAGGTTTGGCATTATCAAGGCTACTAAGCTTAGCTAGAGCGGCAATAGGCGCGCTAGTATCGACTGCGGCAGCCGGCGTGCGAGCATCTTCGCCACCCGCCATATCGGCCTGCGCTATGGTGGTCAATGTCATCATCCCAAAGAATATACCGGCACTCAGATAAGGGAGCTGCTTAACATTAGATGATAATTTGGTTTTTTTGAGAAAAGGTATTTGAGTCATGTCTTTCTTCTTATTAATAAGGTCATAAGTATTGGTTTTTTGCCAAGATAATTGCATAGCCTATTGATGTTATTTAGCTTTGCTTACCGTTTCTTTAGTAGCGATATTAGTAGCGGTATTTTTACTAACGGTCTCTTTGCTCATCTTATCTTGGCTAACTTTATCTTTATTGGCCGTCTCTTTAGGCGGGATGATATGCATCACCGTTAAATTATCTTTGACCAAATACTTTTTACTTGCCGCTTGTATATCTGCAATCGTCACACTATCGAGCTTGGTTGGCAATTTAGCCATTAATCTATCATCTAGACCGATAGATTGTAGTGAACCAATCATACGCGCCTGACCTTCCATACTGTCCTGTGCGTACACCAAACCGGTGACAGTATTGGTTTTGGCACGCTCGATTTCATCGGCGGCAATCGGATCAGTTTTAAGTTTTTCTATTTCAGAGAGGATAGCTTGCTGTGCTTGGGCTAAGCTGACGCCTTCACGGGGAGTCGCTTGTATCAGAAATAATCCATCGCCGCGATCAAGCAAATCATAAGATGTACCTACTGTGGTAAGTAGTCCTTGCTCGCGTACCAGTCTGCTCTCGAGACGTGCTGATAGACCACCATCTAGCACATCTTGCGCAAGCGAGAGGGCATAAGCTTGCTTCTCATTATTAGCACCAGCGCTTACCAGACTGGGCACGTTATAACCCATTAATAAAACAGGTACTTGTACCGCTTGCTCGGATTCTACTTGCTGATAACCGCGGAAACCCTTTTGAGTGACCGCAGGCCGCTTAGGCAGTGCGCTTGGTTTTAGCTCACCAAAGTAGCGTTTAACTTGCGCCAACACTTCGGTTGGTTCGACATCGCCAACGATAACCAAAGTCGCATTATTAGGTGCGTACCATGTTTTATACCATTCTTTTAAATCGTTAAGGGTAATGGATTCAAGCTCGTCCATCGGTCCGATGACCGATTCACCTTTGGGGCTGTTCGGCATGGCAAGCAAGCGAAATGACTCATAAGCTTTGGAAATCGGATTGTCATCAGTACGCTGACGACGCTCTTCCATCACCACTTGATGCTCTTTGGCAAACGCTTTGTCATCAAAGACCAAATTGGTCATGCGATCCGCTTCTAGCTCTAATGCTAATGGCAAGCGATTAGCGGGGAATAGCTCGTAATAACCGGTATAGTCGTAACTGGTAAAGGCATTATTAACGCCGCCAAACTTAGCAATCAAACGCTCATAATCGTCGCTTGACACATCAGTTGTACCTTTAAACATCATATGCTCAAGCACATGTGAGATGCCGCCTTTATCAAGTGGCTCATCTGCTGACCCGACGCGATACCAAATCTGAGTCATGACCACAGGCGCGCGGTGGTCTTCTTTAACCACTATCTTTAGACCGTTTTCGAGCTTGTATTCATGGCGACCGGACATATCCATGGTCAATGCTGAAGATTGCTCAGGATCTTTAAGCATTTGGTTTTTATTCACTACCTGTGTCGTTGCGGCATGTTTAGTCGTAGCAACTTCATTCGTCGAAGAGAGTGCGCTGGTTTGGCAAGCTGCAAGGGTAGTGGCCATAGCTAGAGCGCAGGCAAGGCGTAGAGAGTGAGCAGGTGATGGTAAAGACAGTGATGAAGGCAGTGATAAAGACAATGACATGATGTGTTCTACTTATATAAAAAGGCAGCGGGTAAGTGACTGATTTATAAAATGAGCAGTGTGAATATTAAGGCGTAAATTAGTATGAGCTTTTTTGATGACCAAAAAGCCATTATAAAGACTTATGCGCCCCAACCATAACGGTAGCAGTCGGCTTAAATTCTTGTGTGGTGCTACAGCCTGTCGATGACAATGCGATGGTGACGAGAACCAAAGCGGCGGCCGTCTGGATCATTTTTTTATAATTGTTCGATAGTGATAGCATAGGTCATTCCCAATATAAATGGTTGAATAAAGTAAACAAAATAGGGTGGCATAATGCAGGCTAAGAGTAGGCGAAGTTTGGCGTAACTAAGGTCGGATTTTTGTGTCCAAACCTTAAGTGAAACTTGCTTAGATCAGCTGACAGTTTACTATAAATTTATTAGCATGATTTTTTGTATTATGTACAGTCATCTATTTGGCATTATTTTAGGAATTGGTGTTTGTTGTTGATTCATAGGTTTTTATCATTTGACAGCGCTCTACAATGCTAAAGGCTAAGCACCACTTGAATTATGCTAAACTAGGCTAAAAATAATCACCCGTTAAATAATAATAAGCGGGCGGCATAGTCATTTTAAAAAGAGTCACTTTAAAAACGATTACTTTAAAGACAGTCACTTTAAAAATAATCACTTTAAAATAAATTACTGATAATGATAACTTTTAGGGCAAGCTTATGAATAATCCCAATAATAGCAATCGTGTGGTCATCAACCTTGACGGCGGTCTTGATGACTTAGATGACGATGATATTACCTTACCCAGTCTGCCAGCGCAAACGGTGCCCATCATCGATGAGCCTGAGGATACATCACATACCGATACAGCGGCAGACCTACCATTAGCGACGCCTATTGTTGAGATAGAAAAACAAAGTCCAGCCGAAAGTATTGTAGAAAGTAGCGCAGCAAGCAATTCAAATAATGATCAAACAATTGCTGCTCCGTCGCAGTCTACAACCGTAATTCCTACGATGCCTTTACAAGCTCATTTAGGCGATAGTGCAAGCGTTACCTCTACAAATAGCGATACCAGTGCTGTCAATAAAGCGCAAACAGAAAGTAAATCGAAAACCGAGTTACCGCAGCCAACAACAGCGTCAGAGGATTCACAAGAGACTGAGCAAAATAAGAAAAAAGGCAGCTGGTTTAATCGTATGAAAACGGGACTAAGTAAGTCACGTAAAAATCTTGCCGAAGGTATGGTCAGTATCCTTATCGGTGGCAAAGAGATTGATGATGAGCTATTAGAAGAGGTTGAAGACCAGCTGTTGGTCGCTGATATCGGTGTCAATGCAACCAATCGTATTATTAAAAGCCTTACTGAGCAAACCGCTCGTGGTGATTTGATTTATGCCCATTCATTATATAAAGCCTTACAAACTGAGCTGGTTGATATCTTAACGCCAAAAGTTGCGCCATTGGTCATTGATACGAGTAAGAAGCCTTTTGTTATCTTGGTGGTGGGCGTTAATGGTGTGGGTAAAACGACGACTATTGGTAAACTTGCCAAGCGTTTACAAGGCGAAGGCAAAACCGTCATGTTGGCGGCTGGCGATACGTTCCGTGCCGCTGCTACTGAACAGCTGCAAATTTGGGGTGAGCGCAATAACATTCCAGTCGTTGCCCAAGGTCATGGCTCTGATAGTGCCTCTGTTATCTTTGATGCCATGCAGTCTGCCAAAGCAAAAAATATCGATGTATTAATCGCTGATACTGCAGGACGCTTGCAAAATAAAACCCACTTAATGGCAGAGCTTGAAAAAGTCGTACGCGTGATGCGTAAAGCCGATCCAAGTGCACCGCATGAAGGCATGATTGTGCTTGATGCTGGCACAGGTCAAAATGCCATCAACCAAGTGGAGTTGTTTAACAAAGTCGTACCATTAACCGGTATTACTATTACCAAACTAGACGGTACTGCGAAAGGTGGTGTGGTCTTTAATATCGCTGAAACCACGGATGTGCCGATTCGCTATATCGGTGTTGGTGAGTCGATTGATGATTTGCGTGCCTTTAGTCCGAAGCAGTTCGTCGCCGCCTTATTTGAGACCGATGATAAAGAGTAGTGGTTGATAGGTTTTTTTTCGATGAATAAATAAGTGTTAAAAATATGAGTGTTTAGAGGGAGGAGTAATGATAGTCACCATAGCAGCTGTTGAGTCACATCAGTTAGCACTGATTGCTAGTAGCCATAGCAGTCCTAAGCTGGTCGAAGTCAATTGGCTGCAGGTGGGCGATTCTTGGCACAGCTCAAAATCTATTCCCAAGCTTAAAAAGCATTATGGACTTGTCGATCAAGATTTTACCTTTATTCCTCAGAATAGCCTAAGCAAAATCGAGCCTGATGAGGCGCTACTTATAGAAGCGCTTGAGCAATTAACAGCGTACTTTAAAGGTGAGCGTCAAGCGTTTGATTTGCCATTAGATATAAGCTTAGGCACTGATTTTCAGCAACGTGTCTGGCAACAGCTGCAAAAGATACCGCATGGCGAAACGATTAGTTATGCCACACTTGCGCAGCGAGTCGGTAATACTAAAGGTTATCGCGCCGTTGCCAATGCCAATGGCAGAAACCCGTTTAGTATCATTATTCCTTGTCACCGTGTTATTGCTAGCGATGGCAAACTAGGTGGTTATACCGGCGGCTTAGACAAAAAAGAGTACTTGCTAGCGCTCGAAGGTGTCGAGGTTAAGCGTTAGTTCTTTTGATTGTACAAGTCCGATATCGTTTTTCCGATACAAATAGTATCAATAGCATTCGTGCAAAGGATAGGCTAAAAGTAGAATGTTATGAATAATACGACCACTAAAATATCGGCTATGAAAATATTACAACCTATCACCATTGGTGGTGTCATCTTTAAAAACCGTACGATGTTTCCACCATTGACGACTGGCTATGAAGACAAAGACGGCAATATTAGCTCACAGAGCCGTGCCTTTTATACTCGTCTTGCCAAGGGTGGCACAGGCTATATCGTGTTAGGTGACGTCGCACCTGTCCGTAGTTTTGCGCCGACGCCTAAATTATTTGATGATAGCCAAATAGACAGTTTCCGGCTACTTGCTGATAATGTGCATGCTTACGGTGCCAAGCTTGGCGTGCAGATTTTTTATCCTGAGTATGACGTTAATGTCCTTAACGCCTTGTTTGCTGCTGGCGAGATGCACAAGGTACGCACCCAGCTCAATCATGACATGCAACATTTCGTCAATGAGGTGTCAGAAGACGCTTTGATGGATATTATCGACAAGATGTGTGCCTGTGCAGTGCGTGCACAAAAAGCGGGGATAGATGTCATTCAGGTGCATGGCGACAGACTGGTCGGCGCGCTATGCAGCACACAAATGAACACGCGCACAGATAAGTTTGGCGGCTCTCTTAAGAATCGTACACGCTTTGCTTTGATGTTAGTACGAGCATTAAAAAAAGTCGTACCAGATATGATTATCGATTATAAATTATCGGTTGTCACACCTGAGCGCGGTAAAGGTGGTGTTGATGAAATCGACGCGCCAGAGTTTGCACAGTGGCTTGAAGCAGCAGGCGTGGATATGTTGCATGTTGGGCAAGCAAACCATACAGGTAATATGGCAGATACGATCCCGCCGATGGGCGTGCAGCCTTACTGCTTCTTTGCTGATATCACAGGTGCCGTTAAGCAAGCAGTTTCCATCCCAGTTAGCACCTCAGGGCGTATCATTGATCCTGAGATGGGTGAGGGTATACTGCAAAATGGCAAGGCTGATATGATTGGGATTGGTCGTGCGCTCTTAGCTGATCCTGATTGGGCGAACAAGGCGGGCTCAGATAAAGCCACTGATATCGTTCGCTGTATATGCTGCAACGAAGGCTGCGTTGATAATGTCCTAAATCGCTCGTTTATTGCTTGCGTGGTCAACCCTGAAAATGGCTTTGAAGAAACGCGTTTTATTACGCCTGCTCAAATGAAGAAGAATGTTGTGGTCATCGGTGGCGGTCCTGCAGGGTTGGAAGCTGCCCGTGTGGCTGCAAAAAAAGGTCATAGTGTAACCCTGTTTGAAACCGCTACTGAGCTGGGTGGGCAGTTGCACATCGCTGCTGTCCCGCCGCGCAAAAATGAAATACGCCGAGCTATAGAAGATTTAGTGCATGCCGTACATACTCAGGGTGTAACGCTAAAATTGGGTCAAACAGCGAATATTCAAAGCATACTAGCGCTAGAGCCTGATGCTGTTATCGTCGCAGTCGGTGCGTCAAGTTTTATACCGCCAATTCCAGGTATAGATGGCAAAAACGTCTATGATGCGTGGCAGGTGCTGGCAGGTAAGTATAAAGTATCTGGGCGCGTGGCAGTAATCGGTGGTGGTGTGGTCGGCTGTGAAACCGCTGAATATCTTGCTACACAAGGCTGCAAGGTATCGATAATAGAGATGCGTGATCAGATTGGTGGTGATATCAGCGTGACTGTTTTACCTAGCATGCTCGAAAATTATAAGGCATACGGTGTAGAACAGTATACTGGATATATGGTAACAAGCATTAACAGCGGTGAAGTGAATTGCAAAGATAAAAATGGCAGTATTGCCCAAATTCCATACGACTATGTCGTTATCGCTAGTGGTGCGCGCCCCGTAGTCTTCGACACGGAGGCTTTGAGCGTTAAAGGTATTGAAGTTGTGCAGGTAGGTGATTGTTGTGAGGTTGCTGATATATCATATGCAACCAAGACAGCATACGATGCCGCGAATGCGCTTTAGTCATTCAATTATTATTGTGTAGATTTCCACAGATAATAAAGGTCAAACACTAAAAACGTTTGGCCTTTTCGTGTTTAGAACAGGCCTTTACCAATAAGCAGACATTAGAGTTTCTAAATAACATTTGGCTATTTAGAACATTTACCACAGCCGTTACAATCCTTCGACTTTTTAAATATCACCTTTGTCCATACATAGTAAATGGATAAAACAACCATTATAAACACCAATAAATACTCTACCAATGTACTCATTATTACCTCTCTAAAATCTGAAAATTTGACCTGTCACCCGATAGGTTACCCACGCCATTAAATAAGCCAAGATAAACAAATAACCAGCAATGGCTGCAGTTTGTTTCAAAGAATTGGTTTCGCGGCGAATAACCGCCAGTGTGGCCAAACACATCGGTGCATACACATAAAATGCCAAAAATGAAAACGCAGTAGCCAATCCCCACTGCGTATGAATGATAGGGATAAGCGTTTGGTTGATGGCCTCGTCGCCAACACTACCGACCGCATATACTGTGCCAAGTGCCGCAATGACTACCTCACGCGCGGCTAGACCCGGGATTAAAGCAATACACATCTGCCACGTAAAACCAATGGGCGCAAAAATCGGCTCGATAACATGCCCAAGCATGCCAGCAAAGCTATAATCAATCGCTGGGTTTGTCGCTCCAATCGGGGGCGCGGGAAAAGTAACCAATACCCATAATACAACCGTCAGCGCAAAAATTACTGTACCGGCTCTCATTAAAAAGGCGCTCACCTTGTCCCAAAGCTCACTGGCAATATGTTTGATATTTGGCAGACGATAAGTAGGTAGCTCCATCAATAATGGAAACGCTGCCGCTTTTGACGTCGTATTATGAAAGCGTTTAAATAACCACGATACAAACGCCGCCGAACAAATACCCGCGATATACAATATAAATAAAGTCACACCCTGCAAGTTGAAAATACCTAGGACAGTTTGATTGGGAATCACCGCTGCAATAATCAGCGCATAAATCGGCAAACGCGCCGAACAGGTCAGCATAGGCAAGACAGCAATCGCCACAAAGCGTTCTTTATGATTGGGAATAGTGCGGGTCGACATAACCGCTGGCACCGTACAAGCGAAACCTGACAGCAAGGGGATAAATGAGCGCCCGGATAAGCCTACTTTAGACAATAGATTGTCCAGTAAAAAAGCGGCGCGCGGTAAATAGCCTGAATCTTCAAGGATTAATAAGAATAAAAATAGCAAGGTAATTTGCGGTACAAATACCACGACGCTACCGACCCCAGCCACGACGCCATTGACGAGAAGGCTTTGTAATATGCCATCCGGTAGCCATTCGACTAAAAGCGCGCCAAGACTTGCTACTAACCATTCAATGCCTAGCATAAGTGGCTCTGCCCACGCATAGACGGCTTGAAAGATAATAAAAAGAATCGCTAATAGGATAATGACCCCGATGACCGGATGCAATGCCAAATAATCTATGCGCTCATGCCACTTTGGCAAATGTTGTGAGCTTATCACCGCTCGGCTCAGAATATCATCAGCACTCTTATACATAGCTTGTGTATCAGTATTAAGGCTATTGATACCGATATTAATGCTATTACCATTAGTATCGGCATTAAAAAAACGCACAGGCTGAGCTTTATTATTGAGATAGTCAATAAATTCATCCGCTAAAATCAGCAACTGCTCGCAGCCTTGGCGTTTGATGGCGACCGTCTTAACAACAGGAACGCCCAGCTCTTCTGATAATACGGTCTCATCAACCACTAAACCGCGGCTCTCGGCCACGTCGCTCAGATTGAGGGCGACTATGATTGGCAAACCTAAGCTTTTGAGCTCTAATAACATACGTAGTGACATGCGCAAGTTGGTCGCATCAGCTACGAAGATAATACCATCAGGTATCGGCTCACCTGGCATCTGACCAAAGAGCACTTTACGAGTGACCTCTTCATCAAGGCTGGTGGTTCTTAAGCTATAAGTACCCGGCAAATCTACAATATTGACAGTAGAATGGCCAAGCATCGTGGCAGTGCGTTTATCGACGGTGACGCCGGAATAGTTTGCTACTTTCGCTTTAGACCCTGTCAGTACATTAAAAGTGGCTGTTTTACCACAGTTAGGTGCGCCCACGAGGGCAAGATTGATAGGCTTAGTCGCTGCTTTTATTTGCATGCTTGGCATTTAATAGGGCATCACTTATGGATCGGTTTACGAGTTATGAAGGTGATAAAACAGCTTTAATGAAATAGGTGGGTGATGAGTGGTTTATCAGTAAGGATGTTATAGATAAGCCATTGCAGTGAACCTAAGGATTATCTTGAGTCTATAGTGATAGCGAGGCATCTGATTTTTATTAACTCATCGGCACGTAAGCTAAACTGTGCGCCTGTACTAAGTTGTACCGCATAAGGCGGTTTTCCAAATAGACCTTTGGCAACAATTTGAATGATAGTGTTAGGCAAAAAGCCTAAGTCTTTGAGTCGTTGACTGATAACGTCATCGATATCACCAAAGCGTTCATTAGCGACAATGTCATCAATAATAGCAGGTTGGTGTTTAGTCAAATCGAGTAAGGAGCACAGATTTTCAGCATTGGTATTATTTTCAGCATTGGAATTAAGAGTGTTGATATTAGCAGCAGTAGGGGTAGGATAGGAGGGTGAAAGAGTTGTGCTCATAAAGAGTCCTTATCCGTTCTTATATGTTAATGATAATTGTTACTATTGAATCCGATTATATTCCTCGATTAGAAAAAATACAATACCGCAGGTGGGTGATTGAAATGAAAAAACCAGACAGTTTTATACTGTCTGGTTCTCATGTTTTGATGCGGGTTCTGATACCGATAAGTCAGCTATTTATTAAAATGAATATTTTTTGACACTCACTTTGCAGCTAAGCCAGCTTATACTTAACTACTGTTCAAGCTGCGCCATGACTTCATCTGTAAAATTGACGTTGCTATAGACTTCTTGCACATCGTCAATATCTTCTAGCATATCAATCATTTTCATTACTTTGAGGGCGTCGTCGACATTATCAATCTCGGCGCTGGTGGCAGGTGCCATAGTGACCTCGGCATTATCAGAAACAAGACCTGCTGCATTGAGCGCATCTTTTACTTTGCCGAAATTTTCCCATTCGGTGATGACCAGTAGTGACTCGCCATCGTTTTCGATATCAAGTGCCCCAGCGTCCAAGGCCGCGAGCATGACATCTTCCTCTAAGCTGATGTCGTTAAAGATGATTTCACCGCGCTTGGTAAATAGATAAGCCACTGAGCCTGAGGTGCCAAGATTGCCTTCATTTTTGGTAAAAGCATGACGCACTTCACTGACCGTACGGTTAAGGTTATCAGTCAAGGTTTCTACCAATACTGCGACGCCACCGATGCCATAGCCTTCATAGCTGACTTCATCCATATTATCATTGTCATCGCCGCCTGTACCACGAGCAACTGCTCGATTGATGGTATCTCGGGTCATATTGACTGACAGCGCTTTTTCAATAACAGCACGCAAGCGTGGGTTTTTATTAGGGTCGGGGTCACCTTGCTTGGCAGCAGAAACAATTTCACGAATAATCTTGGTAAATACTTTACCTTTTACCGCATCCTGACGGGCTTTACGGTGTTTGATATTTGCCCATTTTGAATGGCCTGCCATATAACATCCTTACGTTTTACGTGTTATTGATAGTGCGGGTAAAAAAGTCGTTAGGGTATGCCCCAATAACAACCTTTTATACCTGATGAGGTGTTTTTATTATATGATTGCGCTGTTAATACAGTGTAATAGACCTGTCGGCAAGTTAACGATTTGTATGTCGTTTGGCGCGCTTTTTTGCTACACTGCTATTTTCTATCTTTTGACCTACTATTGATTATCATAATAACGGCCGACAGCAATAATATTTGCAATATTATAAACCACTTTAGCGCATTTTGACCAACCTAAGCTTGTCCATGCCAGCCTAAAACGTTCGGTTTTATATAACCATTGATTTTGTGACTTTATTGACTCTATGAAGCAACCAACCGCCGAAGCCATTACTCATTTGCGTAACCGCATTCATATCATTATTGAAGGCACGGATACCCGTTTGGGTAAGCTGTTTGATATTGTATTGTTAATTGCAATTTTGGCCAGTGTCGCTGTGGTGATGCTTGATAGTGTGCTGTACATGCGTTTGCAATATGGCACGCTATTTCGTTATGCAGAATGGTTTTTTACCATTTTGTTTACCATCGAATATAGCCTAAGGCTATTTTCAGCGCCCAATCGCTTTCGTTATGTTTTCAGCTTTTTTGGCGTCGTAGATTTATTATCAGTTTTACCAAGTTATTTAAGCTTAATATTTGGTGGCGTCCAGTATCTGCTGGTGATTCGCATACTGCGTATCTTGCGTATATTTCGGGTGCTCAAGCTCAATACTTACATGCAGCAGGCAGGTTTTCTCGCCTCAGCGCTTAAGACCAGTCAGCAAAAAATCACGGTATTTTTCTTATCTTTAGTCTTGCTCGTTACTATTTTTGGCGCGGTAGTCTATGTGGTAGAAGGGCCTGAAAATGGCTTTACCAGTATTCCCATCTCTATTTATTGGGCGGTGGTAACGGTCACCACCACTGGCTATGGCGATATGTCACCAAAAACGCCAATCGGGCAAGCGATTGCATCTATGGTGATGATTACCGGTTATGCGATTATTGCCGTGCCAACAGGGATATTTACCGCTGAGCTGGCACGTAATATGCGTCCACAGCTCAATCCTATCGCATGCCCAAACTGCGGAAAATTCGGTCACGCTGTAGGTGCGGATTTCTGCGATCGCTGCGGTCATGCGCTGCATGTTTAGTGTTTATTAACGCTATTTATATGGCTTTTCAAAATTATTAGGGCGTGTCCTCATTTTAAAAATGGCGATAAAAATGAGATAAATTGCCGCCAAACAAGGAAAATAGCGCAGTTAATATCGGGATATTACCTAGCTATTTAACGAGGTTTGACAAAATTTAGCTATTTTTAGCCCATTTAGATGTCCATCGATTGAATTAAGGACACGCCCTAGGCTTGTAAGTTTTAATAGTCTATATATTTTAATAGTCTATATATTCAGCAACCAGTGGCGATAAATCTATTACTACGCCTAGATTGACCAAATTCCAATACTGACCCGAAATCGTACGATCGAGCATCATCGTGGTCGCTGATGGCTGAAACTGACCAAAATACTTCAAGGATGAGCGCATTTGGGCGATGGCTTCATGATGGGTTTGGCTGCTACCAAAATCAAATGCTCCATCTTGATAGGGTTTGATTGATAAAGGTTTAAGACCAATCTCTAGCCATGTCTCATAAAACTCACCCGGCACATTCTTATCGTCATCACGGCGAATATCAAGGGCAATTAAATCTTGCTCAAGCGCGGTCACATCACCTTTTAAGGCATGCTTAGCAAAACGGCGAAATAGTTGCACTTCGCTATCACTATAACTGCGAATACCACCAAAATCATAAGCGACGACGCTACCATCGGTGCGAAAAGCAAAATTGCCAGGGTGGGGGTCACAGTGCATGCGATATAAACCAAATAGTTGCCCTGCACTAAAATGGAACAGGCGCTCAGCAATTTTTTGCTTAATGGCATTATCCCAAGTCGCTGCGACTGTTAAGGTTTCACCCATCTCTTCGGTCAAGGTCAAAATCCGTCTGGATGAATGGCTTCCAATCACTTTAGGAATAATAAGACCATCGTCGTCCGCATGAAACGCACCAAATACTTGTAGATTGTGCGCCTCCTTAATATAGTCGAGTTCATCATGCAAACTTTGGCGAATCTCATTAAATAACTGCTCTTGTAATTGCTTACTCATATTGAGTACGCCGGCTATTTTTAGCGCCATGCGTACTTGCTTCAGGTCGCTATCGCAGTTCTCATCAACATCAGGATATTGCACCTTTACCACCACCCTTTGTCCAGATGGCAAAACCGCTCTATGCACTTGCCCGATTGATGCGGCGGCAAATGGCGTTTCTTCAAACTCAGTGAATAACTCAGCAACCGGCGCTTTTAACTCACGCTCAACTTGTGCGCGTATCTGTGCATAAGGCATCGGTGGCGCATCTTTTTGCAATTTCTCTAAAGCGGTCGCAACTTCAGGTGGAAATACGTCCTTATATTGTGAAGCAATTTGCCCCACTTTCATCACTGCGCCTTTCATCTCACCAAGCGTTTCTGCTATTTGAATACCGACATCTTGCATCAGTTCTGAGCGCGCTTGTAGACGTTTTTCTTCGTCACTTGAGAGATGCTTTAATGAGTTTTTTGCAGCTTTGCCGGCAATACTGGCAGTCATGCCAGCGAGTTTCATAAAGCGTTTTCCGGACGATTTTGCCATTCATGTCACCATATAGTGGGTTTATTTACTAAGCCCTAATGTTATTATTTTAAGCAAACGAATGCTGTTTGACTAGTGTGCCAAAAAATATCCCAAAAGCAACATAATCGCTACTTCGATTGCATTTGCAGTATGACGGTTTTTTATTGGCTAATAAATAAATCATTAGCTGTCTACTGTTAAATGATAAGTATGAGTCAGCCAATAATCTAATGCCATCTGATAGCCCAAATGCCCTAAGCCGCAAATAACGCCGACAGCTATATCACTAAAATAAGAATGCTGCCGGAACGATTCACGGGCGTGTACGTTGGATAAATGTACTTCTATAAAAGGTTTTTGTGTTGCCAATAGCGCATCACGTATCGCAACTGAGGTATGCGTAAAGGCAGCAGGATTGATAATAATTGCATCTACTTGCGCTGCTGCCTCGGCTAACAGGCCATAATGTTGAATCTCATCGACAAGATTACCTTCATAATTTGATTGGGTGCAAATCAGCTCAACACCATATTTGGCTGCACGCTCGATCAATTTTTTTTCAATATCAGCAAGTGTCTTATGACCATAAATCTCAGGCTCACGTTTACCCAATAAGTTTAAGTTAACGCCATTAAGGAGCAACAACTTATGCGTTTTACCATTTACATTTATACCAGCTTGTTGTTGAGAAGGCTTGTCGGTTACTGCTGACTGAGAAGGAGTGGTCATAATGCTCTCTATCGTTATTAAGTGAGATTAGTTTTTATAATTATAATAAAGGATCGTATAAGATAAACTTACTATACGCTCTCAATAAATGAAATGAATAAAATATACGACCCCTTAACCCTTTATGATAACAGTTTGTCAGCAATGTTATAAAAAATAACATAAAAAGTTATCCTAAGGACTAAAAATCGTGTTAAAAGTCTTTATGTTGCTAAAAACCCGTGCTATGATATTTTTTACGCAACATATATTACCTATTTGTTGCTGATGCCAATTGGGCTATCTATTAAATTGATTAAAATTATTTTAGCATTTGCTTATATTGGCCATAGTAAATTTACTGTACGCTGCATCATAAAGAGGGTGATAACACGCTTTATGTTCAGATGATGGTATGTAGAGTAGTACTCTTACATTTTGATTTCATAATCTTAAACCCCGTTTATATGCAATCTTGCAAAGGAATTTGGGGTTAAGTGACTTTTTAGGAAGTAATATTATGTCAGCTCGTGAGCAAGGTATCGTTAAGTGGTTTAATGACTCAAAAGGCTTTGGTTTCATTCAACGTGATAGCGGCGAAGATATTTTTGTCCATTTCCGCGCGATCCAAGGTGATGGTTATCGCTCTCTAAAAGATGGCGAGAAGGTTGAGTTCAGTGTTGTAGAAGGCGATAAAGGCCTGCAAGCTGAAGAAGTCAGAAAAGTAGAAGAGTAATCGATACAGTCATTAGCGCCGTTCAGCTATAATGTCTGTATAAACTACTGATATACTACTGAGTCAAGCCCGTCTTGTCTTACCTATGTTGAGTTGAACGCAGCATACTGGGTAAGTTTAGGCGTTGGGCTTGGCTTTTTTATGCTTATGGGTTTTATAATTTGCCTGACTAGCGATTACGGACTTCAGTTATTTAATCACCATAGATAGTCGCTCTATACAACAACCAACGCTTATCATAAGCCATTACTTATCAATGATAGATAATCGATTCACACACAAGGATATTTTTTTGAGTACTTTTAAGACGTTTACGGATTTGCCGTTATCAAGCCCCACCTTACGTGCCGTCAGTGATTTAGGTTTTACTGAATTGACGCCCATTCAAGCACAGATATTACCGCATACACTGGCAAATCAAGACGCCATCGGGCAGGCGCAAACGGGTACTGGCAAGACGGCAACGTTTTTAGTGACCATTATGGAGGCGTTACTCAAACGTCCTTTTACCGCTGATGAAGAACGTTATTTAGGTGAGCCACGTGCCGTCGTTATGGCGCCAACGCGTGAGCTTGCCCAGCAAATATTTGATGATTGCCTTGCTTTGACCAAATATACTTCGCTGCATAGCGTTTGTATCATGGGTGGTACCAATTATGAGACCCAGCAGCATGAGCTTGAGCGCCAATATGTGGATATTTTAATTGCCACTCCAGGACGTTTGATTGACTTAATGCACAAAGGCATGGTCTATCTGGATCGCGTTGAAGTATTGGTATTAGATGAAGCCGACCGTATGCTCGATATGGGTTTTATCCCAGATATCAAGCGTTTGGTCGGTCGCATGCCGCCGAATACTGATCGTCAAAGTTTACTTTTTTCTGCCACCTTTAACCAAGATGTGATGAATCTCGCTTACCGCTGGCTGCACGAGCCAGAGTTTGTGGAGATTGAGCCTGAGCATAAGACCAGTGAGTTGGTCGATCAGCATTTTTACTTATTAACTGAAGATCAAAAGCTCGCAGCGGTCGAGCGTATCATCACAGATAGTACAGTAGAGAAGGTGATTATTTTTGCCAATCGTAAAGACCAAGTTAAACGCTTGTATCATAAGCTGCGTCAGGGACATAAAATCGTCATGTTATCAGGTGATGTGATTCAACAAAAGCGTGAAAAATATCTGCAACGCTTTAAAGATGGTCATGCTTCTGTATTGGTCGCAACCGATGTAGCAGGACGCGGCATTCATGTTGATGATGTCAGCCATGTGATTAATTATACCTTGCCAGATCAACCAGATGATTACGTACACCGTATTGGTCGTACAGGACGCGCCGGACAAACCGGTATCAGTATTAGCTTTGTCAGTGAAGATGATGCCTTTAATATACCAGCATTAGAGAAGCATTTAGATACCAAGTTTAGCCTTGAGCAGTGGCAGCCTTAATAAAATTTTTTAATTAAGTTCTAAAGCATTTAAACAGCAAAAAGCCCTTAATGAATGATTAAGGGCTTTTTTATACGTCTGTTTTTAGATGCCATTAATTTAAAGGAATATTAAACAGCAATTAGTTAGTTGTGATGTTCCATGCTTTCTGAGTCATCATTCATATTGTGCATACTATGGTCCATCTGGCTCATATCATGGTTGGTGGTATTACCTGTGTCATTCATCATGGTATGCTCACCATGCTCCATGTTCATGCTATGACCACCGCCATGGTCGCCATGCATACTGGACATGGCGATAGGCACGAAAACGACGGCTAAACCAGATAATACCATCACAGCACCATTGAGCTGTCTTAAACGAAAACGTCCGATTTTATCCCGTAACCAGCCGACGGTTTCGTGAGTCGCGACCAGCATTGGTACGGTTCCTAAGCCAAAGGCAAACATCAAAGCAGCACCACTGAGTGGGTTGTGCGCGACCACAGCGATTAACAGAGCGCCATAGACTAAGCCGCAAGGTAAGAATCCCCATAGAAGACCGGCAGATAAAGCGCGCGGAAAGGTATTGAGTGGGAATACTTTTTGGCGAATAGGGCTTAGGTACTGCCAAAAGCGCATCCCAAAACGTTCGAGCTTGTTTAAAAATGGTGCACCGAGCATGGTTACGCCGACAAATACCAATACCAAACCAAGTAAAATACGCGGTGTGCTATTGCCTTGCATCAATGGCTGTAATACGGCTGTGCCTATCAATCCTGCGACCAAACCCAAAAATGCATAGCTGGTCAGGCGACCGAAATGATAGGTCGCTACCAACGCACGGCGCTTGGCAGGGCTGACATCTTTCATTGACAGACCAAAGGCAGTCACTAAGCCGCCACACATGCCTAAGCAATGCGGTGAACCAAAAAAACCCATTAGCAATGCCGCAACAAGTAGAGCTGTGGTCATGGGGAGTCTCTCCTAAAAATAGTAAAGCGTGAACCTACTGTCATCATGTTATAAGACGAAAAAGTGATGAGGCAGTCACGTATAAATGAGATGGGGAAGGTTATATTTTTGAATGTTATTTATATCTAGTGGTTTGACCGATAAGATATCTGCACGATCACTATTTAATCACCAGTTTTGTCAGACGACTGCGTATCATTAGCTTGCGGTATATTGTCATCAGGCTCATGAGCTTGAATGGTTTGCCGACGTTCTTGACGATCATCCAAGATAATACGCTGCGATGCATTATCTAAGTCCTCAAACTGGTCTGATTTGACCGCATAGCGTATTGCCCAGATGGCGACCACGAACAGCATTAAACTTAAAGGAATTAATAAAAATATACTGAGCATGGCAAACCTCTTCAATAGCAGTTTCTTATATTATACACTTATTGCAAGTGTTATAAATGTTCTATAAAGATCAAAAGTGAGACATTGGATAATGCGGCAATAATACCAATCTAATGAACTGATCTAATAATACTAGGGCAGTAAATGCCAGCTAAGCGTTATTCAATAGGTGTTTTGGTAGCATTACCTCTCGGCGTTAAGAGTTGCTGCGAGGTCACATCATTTGCTTGGCGACAGTTTGCTTGCGGACGAATGACATCACGTAAGTAGGCGGCAACTTCATAGACCGCCCGCCGCGAATGACTCAAGTTCTGTGCCGGTTCCATCCAATCACGTCTCACCGGTAAAGGGGCATTAATCGGGGTGCTATTAATACCGTTTAAGGCGAACTGTCTTCTTGCCCGCGCCATATGATAGCTATCAGTAATGAGGTATACATGATATAGAGGAATGCGCTTGGCAGTAAAACGCGCGTTTTCACAGGTATTCATACTGGCGTTTTCGCTGATAAGCCCGTCAATCCCATGGTCAATAAGCCACTGACCAAGCCAAGGCGCTTCGGCACCACTGAGCACGATAGGTAGCGGTAAGTCGTGATAGGCGGTTGCCGCTGTACGGGCGCGATTAAGGCTATAGCTATTGAGAATAATTTGATTATTATTGTCATTGGTCAGACCGCCGCCCAACACCACATAAGCAGTCGGCGGAGAACTCATGGCGGCAGGCGGCATCTTTGGTAAGGGTAAGTGCGCTAAGACATAAACAACCGCTTGCGAAAATAGCGGAGTAAATAAACTGATAAGAACAAGAATAACCGCCGTTGAACCAAGCAAAAAAGTGGCGTTAATAATACGAAACAGCTTTATCATACGCTCAGCTGAACGTAAGTAAGAGCGCCATAAGCGCTTCGACCATGAGCGTTTAGACCACATGCTCGTGGTATCCAATAGAGCCGTCAGCATTTACCCAAACCGGCTCGCGCGCCAATTCAATGCCATATTTCTCATAGACAATATCAGCAATATGGCATTGGGCTTTTGCCACATCTGCTTGGGTCGCTTGATAAGGGCTGTGATTGGTCAACACTAAGGCTTGCTGTTGATGGGTCATAATCGGAGCGAGACCGCTACCTTTTAGCCCAGACTGCTCAATCAACCAACCAGCGGCAACCTTAACCATGGCATCAGGCATTGGATAGCCAACGATGGTAGGATGAGCTGCTTGTAGCGCTATAAATTGCGTTCGAGGAATGATAGGATTTTGAAAAAAGCTGCCGCAATTAGGGAGCTGCTTAGGGTCAGGTAGCTTTTGCTGGCGAATATCTATAATCGCTTGCATGACATCTGCAGGTACAGGCTGGCTGCGCCCTTGCTGCTCTGCATAGCGCTGCGCGACCATCTGCACATCACCATAGCTGGCAAGGATTCTGCTGGCATCGGTATGCAAACGAAAACCTACGCGAGTAATCAGCCAAGTATTGGGCGCACGCTTAAAAAGGCTGTCGCGGTAGCCAAACTCACAGTCTGCTGCTGTTAGCTGATGCCAAGTTTGAGTTGGCAGATGATAAGCACGCACGTACTCTAAGCAATCTTCTAATTGCACACCGTAAGCGCCAATATTTTGTACAGGAGCCGCTCCAGTCAGACCCGGTATCAATGCCAGATTTTCAAGTCCATACCAACCTTGAGCCACCGTATGCACGACCAATTCGTGCCAGTTTTCACCAGCCATCACTTCGATATCGACATAACGGTCGGTTTGCGCCGTCACAGTCATACCGCGCATCTGTGAACGTAAGACAATAGCGTTTAGCCGTGTTGGCAATAGAACATTGCTACCGCCAGAAAGCACAAATAACGGCTTATCATGCGCTGTATCTTCTACGTAATTTGCCATAAAGGCATCAAGCTGCGCCTCATCGGTCAGCGTCACGACAACATCCGCCACACATGCTAATGCCATGGTATTGCTATGCGACAAATCGACTGAATTAGCCTGTGGTAAATTTACTGCAAGATTGGTCGATGTCATAGGTCGAGCGCTGGAATCATGGCGTAAAGCTGAGGTCATAACATAGCCTATAGGGCAAATAAAAAAATCATGCGGTGTTTATTATAAAGGATGGGCGGTATAAAAGTAGCAGAAATATGGCGCTTTATTGCTAAGCACTATTAAGCGTTACTAATTACTACTAAACCTTAAATGCCGTTAAGCATCACTAAGCGGTTTTCCAACTTTCAATCCAAGCTTGGGCACTTGATTCGATACGTTCAATGACTTCTTCAAAAGCATCACAATCACCTTGATAAGGGTCTGGGACATCGTCGCCGCCGTAGGTTGGATCTTCTTCACTAAAAAGCGCCAGTTTGGCAAGCTTGCCATCTGTATCGCTGATGCCGTCTTTGATAACTTGTAGGTCGGCTAAGTTTTGCGCATCCATCGCTAAAATTAAATCAAACTTACGAAAGTCATCAGTGCTTACTTGGCGTGCGACCAGCTTATTGATATTGTAACCATGGGCTTTGGCGTGGCGCTGTGCCCGCTCATCCGGCGCATGACCAATATGCCAGTCCCCCGTACCAGCCGAATCTACTTTCATCGCCAGCCCTGCAATGGCTGTTTGCTGACGGAAAATCTCTTCGGCAGTCGGTGAACGGCAAATATTTCCCAAACAAACCAATAGAACGGATGAGGGAGTAGACGCTTTGATTGGCATATAAGGACCTTTTATCACAACAAAAAAACATGCTATCAAGACCAGCATAGGTAATGCGGTTTATTAGCATGTTATCGAGTAAATTAATTAGCTGTCAGCGTAACGGTTAATGTGTTGAATGGCAAGAGTAGAGGTAAGACAATGTGGTCACACTAGGTAATAATAAAAATCTGCCGACCCTAATAGTCTGTATTAATCCTTTTAATGAATGCTATTCATAGTTAGGGCTAGGGATGTTGCCGTATAAAAGTGACTAATAACTTTAGTCTTGATTGTGTTTGAAGCGCTGTAAATCACGACGCTCTTTCTTATTGGGTTTATTATCAGGGCGGGCAAGATTGGCAAGTTTGCGCTGTTCAGCGTAATAAGCGCGGCGCTCTTCGCTATCCTCAGTTTCAGAATATAATGCTTGGGCGGCAATCGCATTACCACGTTGTGCGCTTAGCGCTTCAACCAAGATTGTTTTCTCAGTCATGGCAGTAGCTGATCCTTGGCGAATACTGAGCTCATCTCCAACGGCAATCTCTTTGCTGGTTTTGACGCGGCTCCCTGCATAATGGACACGTCCGCTTTCGATGGCTTCTTTGGCAAGGGTACGGGTGCGATAAAAGCGAGCTGCCCATAACCATTTATCAAGACGCATCCGCACCGCATCTGGTTGGCTATGGCTCGGCTGATTGTGGTTTTTATTATGTTTACTCATCAAAACCTCATAAATATCAATAAACTAAGATAATAATGGTGTTTTTTTTGTCAATTAAAAGAGTGGTGAGCGATTAAAGTATTTCAAAGCAGTTTTTTACCGTGAATAAGTAAAACAAATTAGCTATTGTTCTGATTGGCGATTTTGGCAGCCATTGCTACAGCATCGTTTGTTTTTAACTTTTTTAAACCCTTTATTACCCCTTCGATATTTTCTACCATTTTATTTTGGCTTAATTTAAATTGTGCTTGTACGGAATCGATAGATAATCTAAAGCCGATAATACCGCGACACATGACGTTCCCAGTTTATATTTGATATAAAATTACTTACACCACTGTTTTTCACAAGGAATGCCATCATGGTTACCATCCATTTTTGTATTGGGACAGTGCTGTATAAAGTAAGTCGCTTCTGCGCATGAAGTCATCTGAGAACAATGTTGCCTGCCATCACAGGCAAAGCTTGGTGTTGACGCTGATTGCGTTATTAATACTGGCTGTGACGTTACAGCTGGATTTACTACCGAGCTGGATGTTGAAGTTGTATCTAAATCGACGTACGTTTGCGGTATGTCATCCAGTTCAGTCGAGGTAAAAGCAGCGGCAGATGAAATATCAGCCGCAACATCAGTGCTAGTGTTGCTAGTTGTGGTTTTAGGTTGCAGCATCTTATAACCTACTAGTACTAAAACCAGCAATAATATAAACATCAGTATCTTTTGAATCACGGCTCACTACCTGTTAATAACTACTGAAGTTAATAGTCGCTGCAAATGAATAAATGCTATAAGTGAACAATCATTATTAATTTATCAGAGAAAGTTTTCTAATTGCTAAAAACCCGCCCTGATAAATGAAAGATTACTGCTAATTTGCTCACTTTAAAAATAACTGATAGCCGATGTTGTCATTAATCATAGTGCAGTCGTAGCCGATATCAAGAAGCGCATCTTGTAGTTGGCGAGAGTTGCCTTCAGAAGCTTGCAAGCCTACTAAGACACGGCCTTCAGCGGCACCATGATTGCGATAGTGGAACAAGGTGATATTAAAGTCATCGCCCAATTTTTCTAAAAAGGTCAATAATGCGCCCGGACGTTCAGGGAACACCACTTTTAATAATTGCTCATTTTCGACATGCGCATGACCACCAATCAAATGACGGATATGGGATTTGGCAATATCATCATTGGTTAAGTCGTGTGCTTCATAGCCATCAGCTGCCAATTGATTGCTAATCGTTTGACGCTCTTTATCGCCTTCTTTTAGGGCGATGCCGACGAAGATTGCTGCGGGTTCCATCGAATCTGGTGATTTTTTGCTATCGGCACGGTAGTTAAACTCGGTGATATTACGGCCATGTAAGCTGCGGCAGAAATTTAAGAAAGCGCCGGTTTGTTCAGGGATAGTCACGCCAAAGATAGCTTCTTTTTTCTCACCAATCTCAGTACGCTCGGCGATATAACGCAAGCGGTCAAAGTTCATATTGGCACCGCAGATGATACCGACGCAGTTTTTACCTTGTAGGTTATGGGCTTCGATATATTTTTTCATGCCCGCAACAGACAACGCACCAGCAGGTTCAACGATACTGCGGTTTTCTTCAAAGATATCTTTCACCGCCGCGCAGACTTCATCGTTGGTACAGGTGACCACTTCAGGCTCGACGACAGGCCCTGATTTATCACTTTTTTGCATACGAACAATATCAAAAGGGAGTTCGCCAATTTGGGCAACTGCGACACCATCGACGAACAGTCCTACTTGCTCAAGTTTTACGCGTTCGCCAGCCTCTAGCGCCGCTTTTAAGCAGGCTGATTGATCTGCTTCTACAGCGATGACTTTGACGTGCGGCGCCACTTCACCCAAGAATGCTGCCACACCAGAAATCAAACCGCCACCACCCACGGCAACGAATACATAATCCATATTGCGCCATTGCTGGGTTAGTTCCAGACCAATAGTACCTTGTCCTGCAATCACCAACTCATCATCATAAGGTGGAATAAAGGTTAAACCCTCAGTCTCAGCGCGATTGATGGCATAACGATTGGCTTCATCAAAGCTGTCGCCATACAAGTCGACATTGCCGCCCAGTTCTCGTACAGCATCTACTTTGATATCAGGGGTGGTGGTTGGCATCACGATGATGTTATTTAGGGAAAGCTTACGCGCTGAATAAGCAACGCCTTGGGCATGGTTGCCCGCTGAGGCACAAATGACGCCGCGCGCTTTTTGCTCGTCGCTCAATTGGCTAATACGGTTATAAGCACCGCGTAATTTAAAAGATTTAACCGGTTGCAGGTCTTCGCGCTTAAATCGAATATCATTAGCAAAACGTTGGGTCAGCTTTGGTGCAGCTTCAAGTGGTGTTTGAATGGCGACGTCATAGACGGTGGCTTGCAAGATGGCTCGTACCCAATGTGACAGCATAATGATTCCTAAACAGAGTGAAAATAAATAAAAGAGGTGCAAATAGTTATAAAGTTGGTGTTTGATAAATAAATAGCTATAAGCCAGTATAGATCAGCACAAAAACGAAATAGATTAGCCTATGCTGATTTTCACTATCTTGCAAGACACAATTGCAAATTTTGTAGAGAGTTTTTTAGATGTTAAAGGCCAAATCATGAATACATACAATTAAGTATTAGCAATGAGTCTAGGCAATGCATATTTAGAATAGGTTTTACGCTAACATCCCATAAAGCCATCGGTTATAATAAGCGCGCATTTTACTTCTTTTATCATTTTACCTCTTTTAAAGTAATACGTTTATTTTTCCAAGGATTTATAATGAGTGATCAGCAAGCACAAAAGCAAGCCGCAGCCAAAGCTGCCCTGCGCTATATCGAAGATGACATGATACTTGGAGTAGGGACGGGGAGTACGGTTAACTGTTTGATTGAGTTATTGCCGACGTTAAGGCTTGCTGGCGCGGTTGCCAGCTCACAGGTCACCGAAGATAAGCTACGCGCCTTGGGTATCGAAATCATAGATTTAAACTTTGCCGGTCAGCTTGATGTCTATATTGATGGCGCTGATGAAGTAAATGAGCATTTGCAATTGATTAAAGGTGGCGGTGGCGCACTGACACGTGAAAAAATTGTCGCTGCAGCCTCCAATAAGTTTGTCTGCATGGTTGATGAAAGCAAAAGCGTGGAGTGGTTAGGGCGTGAATTTCCAGTGCCGATAGAGGTGTTACCACAAGCGCGCTCGTATGTGGCTAGGCAGTTAGCCCGTTTGGGCGCTGAGCCAGTGTATCGTGAAGATTTCGTCACTGATTATGGCAATGTGATTTTAGATACCTATGACTTAGATGTCAGTAATCCATTAGCGCTAGAGCAGCAATTAAATAATATCGTTGGGGTGGTCTGTAATGGCATTTTTGCTGCCAATCAAGCGGATGTGTTATTAAAAGCGGGCAGTAATGGGGTGACGACTTTAATGCGTTAATTTATAGATGTATTAAGCTTGCACTAAATAAAGCCGTAAATAATAAAAAGGCAGAGCATTATCAATATGCTCTGCCTTTTTTTGTGCCTTCTGTTTTTATAGCTGCTGATTTATCAATTTTATCAATATTTCAGGTTATGCTTTTTAGCAGCCTGTTTTTAGGCAGATAGCTTGATTTTGTCTTTTAATAAAAACTCCATCAAGGCTTTTTGCGCATGTAAGCGGTTTTCAGCTTCATGCCACACTACAGAGCGTGGGTCATCGAGCATATCATGCGAGATTTCTTCGCCGCGGTGCGCAGGTAAGCAGTGCATAAAGACCACTTCAGGATCGGCTTTATCGAGCAGCGACGGCGTGACTTGATAAGAAGCAAAACGGCGCGCACGGGTGTTTTGTTCAGACTCTTGTCCCATGCTTGCCCACACATCAGTGACAATTAAGTTTGAATCTTTCGCCGCTTCTTGCACATTTTCAACAATACTCACGCAATGTGAAAAGCGTTTCATCAGCTCAGGGTCAGGCTCAAAACCATACGGGGCTGCTACACGTAGCTCAAAGCCAAACTGATTGGCCGCTTGCATGTAGGAGGCGCACATATTGTTGCCATCACCGACCCAAGTGACGATTTTATTTTCGATACTACCGCGATGCTCATAATAAGTCTGCATATCAGCAAGTAGCTGGCATGGATGGAATTCGTCAGTGAGCGCGTTGATAATCGGAACGCTTGAGTATTCTGCAAAGGTCTCAACTTTTTCGTGCCCAAAGGTACGAATCATGATGATATCAACCATGCTTGAGATGACGCGAGCGGAATCTTCTAGCGGCTCACCGCGCCCAAGCTGAGTATCATTTGGCGATAAAAATATAGCATTACCGCCAAACTGACCCATGCCAGTCTCGAAGGAGATACGCGTACGGGTGGATGATTTCTCAAATATCATACCAAGCGTCCGACCAACAAAGGGCTGATATATCTCTCCGGCGTGTTGCATCTTACGCAGTTCGCTCGCGCGTTTGATTAGGTTTTCTAGTTCTTGTTTGGTTAAATCAGATAGGGTCAAAAAATGGCGCAAACTCATAGTAATCCTAGCAGTCGATCGCAGTCGATGAAAAATGATACGTTGTCATTTTTAATAGCATCGCGTCAGTGCGTATACTGGTGTGACAACAAACTTTTAGTATAGCGCAATTGCGCTTAATGTAAATGTCCAATTTGCCATGATTCAGCAATGCTTCAGTGCTCCATTCGTCTCTTAAACCATAATGATATTAATCTATATCAACTATGACTTTGCTATTGCCCGATTTGGGCGAGCGCTTAGGCGGCATAGCAACTCATAGCTAATGGTCTCAGCATGGACGGCGACTTCATCAACGTGCGGCGCATCACCCCAAAGTATGACTTTACTATTTAAAGCCACGCTTTCTGGTACGGCACTGACATCAATGACAATCATATCCATGGCTACTCGTCCGACTACTGCGCATGGATAGCTCTGATGGTTTATGGCATCAATAACAGAGACATAGGCATCAGCACTCACCACCCGTGGATAGCCATCGCCATAACCAATACTGACCAAAGCCGTTTTGGTATCTTGCATCGCAGTCCAGCGGCTGCCATAACCAATGCCATCACCGGCACTGACCGTTTGTAAGGCGATAATTTGTGCGCTAAATTCCATCGCTGGCTGCAAGTCTAAATCATGCGCACTTTTATCAATAACAGGCGTACTACCGTAAAGCATGATGCCCGGCCGTACCCAATCGTGATGATGCTCTGGAAAATTGACGATACCCGCTGAGTTGCACAATGAGCCTTTTATATCGCTACTGATAGTTTCTCTTAAAGTCTGCAGCATGTCGTTAAAACGCTGAATTTGAATAGCGTTTAGAGGATGAGTGCGGTCATCGGCATTGGCAAAGTGGGTGGTCAAAATTAGCTGATAACCGGCTTCATGCAAACGTTTGGCTGCTGGAATAAGGGTTTGATCATTAAACCCTAAGCGGTTCATGCCAGTATTGTATTTAAGCCAAACCACGCTAGTAGCGCTGGTAGTAGGTGGGGTGTTTTCTAATGCCCACGTTAACTGCGGCTCATGATGAATCACGCAGCTAATATTATGCTCAATCGCTAGCTGCCACTCATCTTTAGTGAAAGCACCTTCGATTAGACCGATGATTTTATTCCAGCCTAATTGACGAGCTTCTAGCGCTTCTATCAAAGTTGCGACGCCGATACCATCTGCCTGTGGTTCGGCTTGTTGTAATGCTGGCAGAACAGTGGCCACGCCATGACCATAGGCATTGGCTTTGACCATAGCAAGGACTTTAGACGTCGGTGCCCGTTTTTTAACTTCAGCCAAATTATGGGTGATGGCTACTGGTTTAATTGTAATAGTTCGCATAATGGCCTTCTCTATTAGCAAGCTTATATTATTGTCAAAATTGGCTTATTAGCAAAGTTATTTTATGAGTAAAGTGATAAAGCCAATGCGTCATCAATTGGGCTGATGACGCACTGGCTATTTTATGGATAGTCGCTGATTAAGCGTACCGTTCGTTCTGTTTATCACTTATTAAGCTTATTACTCGTCATTTTCAAAGCTAACATTTTGATAGTATTCTGGCGTCAGGTTGATAAAGCGGGTAAATTGACCTTCAAAGCCCAAGCGTATGGTGCCGATAGGGCCGTTACGCTGTTTGCCAATGATGATTTCAGCCACGCCTTTGTGGTCTGAGTTTTCATTATAAACCTCATCGCGATAAATAAACATAATCAAATCGGCATCCTGCTCAATCGCACCCGATTCACGCAAATCCGACATAATAGGACGCTTATTAGGACGGTTCTCTAGACTGCGGTTAAGCTGTGATAAGGCGATGACAGGGCATTCAAGCTCACGGGCCAAGGCTTTTAAGCTACGAGAGATCTCGGAGATTTCTCCTACGCGGTTACCATCTAGACCTGGCACTTTCATTAATTGTAGATAATCGACGATGATAGCGCCAAGCTTACCATCATGGTTTTTGGCGATACGGCGGCAGCGCGAACGCAGCTCAGAGGGCGGCAGGGCAGTACTGTCATCAATATATAAATGCTTAGATTGCAAATGCTGAATGGCATTCATCATTTTTGCCCATTCATCTTCATTCATTTGTCCAGAGCGCAGGTGCGTCTGATTAATCGCGCCCCATGAAGACAGCAAACGCATGACGATAGACTCTGCTGGCATCTCCATCGAAAACACCACCACGGGTAAGTCTTCATTAAATAAAATACCTTCTGCTAAGTTCATGGCAAAGGTGGTTTTACCCATAGAAGGACGGGCAGCCACAATAACTAAATCGCCAGCTTGTAAACCTTGGGTCTTATTATTTAGCTCGACGAATGGGGTTTGCAAACCTATCATGCCATCGGGATTGGATTTTAGCTCTTGAATTTTATCAATGACATTGGTCAATACTGAGGTAATACCAACGGGACCACGCTGTTCTGCGCGTTTATTATGTTGCTCATTAATACTAAATATTTTTGCTTCGACATTATCTAGAATATCGCTGACCGTTTGGTCTTTGGGATTATAGGCAAGGGTCAGCATGTCATTGCCAGTGGTAATCAGCTGACGCAAAGTCGAGAGTTCGCGTACGCGTTGGGCATAAGCGGTGAGGTTAAACAAGGTGGCGGGACTTTGGCTTAAAATATCAGCTAAGTAGCTGTCACCACCTGCTCCTTTGAGCAGTTTTTGTGCTTCCAACCAGTCATGCACCATGACCGTATCATAAGGCTCATTGACCGCTGCCAAATGCGCAATAGCGTCAAAAATATACTGATGTCGCCCCGCATAAAAATCGTCTTTGGTGACGATATCTGCAATTTTATCGTACGCCTCTTCTATACTCATCAAAGAGGCCAGCAAGGCCTTTTCAATATCGATATTGTGCGGCGGTGTCTGATTGAGTAAGTCGTCGGTTTTTTCGTTGTCTGCCATGGGTGCCTAATGTGTCAAAAGTCAGTATAAATGGATATTTGGTGTAAGTATTTATTTTAGGAGTGATACCGCCAATCAAGCACGACCTATCTCTACGAGAGAAGTACCAAAACGTGGTCTCAGCGCTTGTTGGTAAATGCTACAATGAAAGGCGAAAGTTTAACACATTATGCCGTTTTTTCGGCTGCTATAAGTAACTATCTATAAAAATGCCATCTGCTATGAGATAAAATGTATGACATTTCAGAGCATCTTAACTACTCCTCTTTATAATAAAAAATAAAATAAAATCATATACTTAATATCATAATAGGATGTTTTACTATGCAAAAAAAATTACCATTATTAATCACAACTGGTGAGCCTGCTGGCATTGGTATGGATGTCGTGCTGTTATTAGCAGCTGAGGGTAAACTACAAGGTTTTCAACGCCCAATTTGGGTCACTGCCGATAGTGCTGCGATGCAAAAGCGCGCTGATATGTTGGTGACAGCAGGCGTGCTCCAAAGCCGTCCACTTTGGCAAACCGTTGATTTAGACATTGCAGCTGATGATTTTTTAGAGCAAATATCGAAACAAACTATTGATGACAATAATAATGACAATCATGCTTTTATTCTGCTGGATATCCCTTGTGCTGAGCCAGTCGTTTGCGGACAAATTAATACTCGCAATTCGGCAATGGTTGCCAAACAGTTGGACATCGCCCATAAATTAGCAACCAACAAAACAGTCGCCGCTATCGTCACAGGGCCATTGCAAAAGTCTGCACTGATAGATGCCGATATTAAATTACTTGATGGCACCATGTTTAGCGGTCATACCGAGTTTTTTATGCAGCAAAGTGGCTGTGAGAAAGTCGTGATGATGCTTGCCAATCAAGCGATGAAAGTAGCGCTTGTTACCACGCATTTAGCATTAAAAGACATACCTGCGGCTATCACCGCTGATAACGTTCGCCAAACGGTACAAATTGTCATTGACGATATGCGAGAGAAGTTTGGCTTAATGCAGCCACGTATTTTAGTCTGCGGTCTTAATCCGCATGCAGGCGAGGGCGGGCATTTGGGCGTTGAAGAAATTGAGATTATCAATCCCGTATTGCGTGAGTTTATTGATGCGGGCGTTGATATATCAGAGGCAATGCCAGCAGATACGTTATTTACCCCAATGCATTTATCGAATTGCGATGCGGTGATTGCGATGTATCATGACCAAGGTTTGCCAGTGCTCAAATCGCACGGTTTTGGTGATACAGTCAATCTTACCTTGGGGTTGCCGTATATTCGAACATCCGTCGATCATGGCACCGCGCTTGATTTGGCAGGATGTGGCGGTGCAAGTGCTACCAGCTTATACCAAGCACTACTGATGGCTAATGAGATGGCGGATAAATCGCTTATTAATAGACCTCTTGCATAAGTCGGTTCCTTAGCGAGATTTGTAATGCAGTATTGGGTAACTTTAGTGTGAGTAATGGCTATTTATGAATCATCAAACACAGTCTGTTTTAAATGGTTCCATTATAGCAGTCTGCTTTAAGTAGTCTGTTAATAGGTTTAGAGGGTGAAATAGCTGGTTCCGTTGAGGTATACCTCAAGGGAACTATAGTTCACAGTCAAAATTTTTCGTATGGTCTATAATATAGTGCCTATAATCTCTGCGTTTAGAGTTAGGATTGTTTGTCTGCTCTGCCCATATAGCTCGTTGATTTCTATTAAAGTCACTTAATAAATAGGCCGCTGATGAATCAATAATGAATCGGTTGTTGGGTTTGTCAAAACGTGCTAAATAAGTATAAGTAGTATTAATACCTGATGATCCTTTTTCGGCAACATCATTATCTATGTTATAAACTATACAATTCGTTAATGACTCTTCTACAGGCATTTCAAGCAGATAATAGATAGTATTATTATACTCAACAGCGTTAGTTGCTAAATTAAATTCTGGAATTTTATCTGTCTTTTTTAACCCTTCTTTAGTCAGCACATACATATTTTTATGGGGATACATCTTCTCGTTGGTACTAGCATTCAACATATAATATTCATAACTCAGCAAATCTCGAGGGGCACTTTCGATTATGGAATAATACTCTTGATAGACAGTATGAGTAATAAGATAGTATTTATCTCCCTCTATATTTATAGCCCAACCCTCCTCATTGCCACTTATGTCCTCAACCTTTTCTTTATAAATTTTTAGAAAATAGTTACTACTGGTTTCACATTTAGGTAGCAAAGTTGCTAAGAATATTAGGATAATTATTATAGACAGCACTTTTAAGTGCTTTACACTTTTCACTATTTAGATACTCCGCCTTGTCTTGATTTTGACAACATTAGCTGCTCAGAAAGTACACCGTGAAGTACACTACAATTATCTAAACAACTCAAACTATTGATATCAGTAGCTTACATCTAAAGGTTCAAGTCCTCACTAGGGGACCGAACTGATTCAATCAGTTCGGCAGTTATGAAATCATTAAGTTAGTTGAGTGCGCTATACAGACAGCGAACTGTAAGCTATATTCTCAATAATTATGGCAGGTTCTGTAAAAAAATGGACATTGAAATGAAGGCTAACATACGAACGTATCTTTGGGGTCACGAATCCTTTACTAATACATTAAAGAATGATTTTGTTTGGGACGTTGATAAATATTGGGATCTGGAAATCTTTTTACTAGATATTATTAAAGACATTGAAAA
Source organism: Janibacter sp. CoH_79_TC_3 (assembly GCF_058197955.1). Classification (NCBI taxonomy): domain Bacteria; kingdom Bacillati; phylum Actinomycetota; class Actinomycetes; order Micrococcales; family Intrasporangiaceae; genus Janibacter; species Janibacter sp. CoH_79_TC_3. The sequence continues at coordinate 279,412 of NZ_JBXWIV010000002.1, read as the reverse complement.
TAAGGAAACTGTAGACAAGACGGTGATGGCAGATGTTTATTATTTAGGAAGATCAATTGAAACAGCATTTTCTTCAACTCTAAACCCATATGATGGTTGGAGTGTAGAAAATATAGATATAGAAGAATTAACAGAATATTACGATAGGTTTACTCATATTATGAGAATTTTCTGGGGAAAAATCCCTTTACGTGATAATGACTATTTACTGAAAGAAAACCCCTTGTTTAAAGGGCTTTAAATATATTTAACTGTAATGCTTTATTAAAAACCTTCACACTGTAAATATTTCAGTGAGTCAAAGCGCCGATGACATTAGCACACAGCTGAACATTCAAATCCTCACTAGATAGCAGCCATTATTCCCATAACGGTGATTATGGTAAATGGTTTGAGGGCAAGAAAAAACGCTGTGTCGCTTGCGTTAAGGTATGAATAGTTTATTAATAAAATGTCTCAAGAATACAGTGTAATTATGAGCTGTGCTATAATTTGTCATTATAAAGCCAATATATGACTGGCATCGACTTATCGACCCTTTTTTTTACCTATTAAGACTTTTTTATGTCCAAGACTACGTTTGATGCTCAAACTATTTCCAACAGCTTAAAAGCTGCCAAACACCAACCGCGTAAACGCTTTGGTCAAAACTTCTTACATGACCGTAGTGTTATCCGCGAGATTGTTGAGAGCATTCGCCTAGAGCGTGATGACAATTTAATCGAGATTGGACCGGGCATGGGTGCACTGACTGAGCCACTATTGGCAGAAGTCGATGCGATGACTGTGGTAGAGCTGGATCGTGACTTAGCAGATAGTTTACGCATTCGTATCGGTGCCAATAGTCATCCGAACTTTACGATTATCAAAGATAATGCCATGCATGTCGATTATCGTGAGTTGTATAGACCTGAGCGTGGCAAGCTACGCGTAGTAGGTAATCTACCGTATAATATTTCTACGCCGATACTCTTTCATTTGCTTAGTTATGCCGATGTGATTCAAGACATGCACTTTATGCTGCAAAAGGAAGTGGTCGAACGTATCACCGCAGATGTCGGTAGCAAAACCTACGGTCGCCTGTCGGTCATTATGCAGTATCATTGCCATACCGATTATCTACTAACCGTACCGCGTGGTGCCTTTAATCCGCCACCAAAAGTTACCAGTGCCGTCTTTCGTCTGACACCGCATATCACCAAGCCAATTGTCGCAGAAGATGAAGCGTATTTTGCGCTTGTAGTACGCGAAACCTTTAACCATCGCCGTAAGACCCTACGCGCTATTTTTAAGAAATCTACGTTACTGCCAACGCTAAGCGAAGACGACTTTGCGGCTTGCGCTATCGACCCGCAAGCGCGTCCTGAAGTTTTAAGTGTGAAAGACTTTGTCAATTTGAGCAATCAGGCACGCAAAATAGAGGTTTAGTTTTTTGATACAAGCATCATTTATCATCTAAAAAGTATAGAGGTGTTATGAGTTTTCGCCATCAGTATGTCATCGGTGACTTGCAAGGTTGCTATGCGGCATACCTGCAGTTACTGGAAACCTTGGATTTTGACCCAGCGCAAGACAAGCTATGGTTCGCAGGCGACTTGGTGGCACGTGGCGAAGACTCATTAAGTACCTTACGTCATGTCAAAGCACTATGTGAACAAGGGGCTGCGGCGACGGTGCTTGGCAATCACGATATCAATTTAATTGCTGTATGGCGCGGGGCGACGCCGCTGAAGAAAAAAGATAAAACAGCGCCTATCTTCGCGGCCGATGACTGTGATGAATTGCTAGAATGGTTACGTCATCAACCGCTACTGACTTATCCTGATGAGCAGACGGTATTGGTACATGCTGGTATTCCACCGCACTGGACGATCGAGGCAGCCGCAAACTATGCGCAGCAATTAGAAACGCAGCTACAAGGTAATTTAAAACAGCTTGATCGTTTATTGCCGAATCTATATAGCAAAACTGCTGATGAGTGGCATACAGATATTAATGGCTTTACCAAAATGCGGGCGATTGCCAATTATTTCACGCGTATGCGCTTATGCAAACAAGATGGGTTGCTAGAATTTAGTTTTGCCGCAGGGTTGGATGAGCCGATGCCAAAAGATTTTTTGCCTTGGTTTGAATGGCAAGTACCGCGTACGCGCAAGATTCTATTTGGTCATTGGGCCGCGCTTAAAGCTGAGGTCGACTTGCCTTACGCGCGGGCACTTGATGGTGGCTGTGTTTGGGGTAATTATCTATTGGCTTATCGTTTGGGCGATGGCAAAGCCATCACCTCAAGCGCTCACTGCATACCACCAACAGAAGAATAGTCATGCTGCTTTATAGACCATTGTCTTAGATAAAAACCGTAAAAAAACAACTTAACGCTTAATTTGCACTTAAACCGTTTGCTAAGCCTAAGCCACCAAAACCGCCCCATTAACTGGGTAGGTTTGGTGGTTTTTTTGGTTTAGGTAGTGGCGTTTTGGCATCGCCAGCAGCTTTATTTTCAGGATTGCTATCATCATGTTCATAATTGCCAGTCGCTTCATTATTCTCGTTAAAGGCTTTATGTGCTTTATCGTATTGAATATCACTGCTGTAAGGAACGCTATTTAGCTCCTCATCTATCAGTCCATCATCGAGGTCAATGACTTTTTTAGCGCTCATTTGCTTGCTGGTATTCTGTGTTTCTCGACTTTTTAGCGCAGCGTCATTGTCACTACTTGAGATATTATTATCATAATCTATGTCTGTAATAGCCTGCTCATTTTGCATACTTTTTTGCTTAGATTTAGGCAATATTTTTACATCAGACAAACGGCGCACGACATAATTATTGGGTATGGTTTGTCCACCTTTATGAGTACTCGTATCATCAAAAATCATGTGCCCTTGACTGTCAATGCGAGCGTACTTCATGGGTTTATCACGGGGCCAGATAAAGTCAGAAGGATGGGTAAGCAGGTGACTAAAAAGCTGCTTGGTTAAACGGCTCCAATCCATGAATTTGACTTCTTTAGAGCGTAGTGCCACAAATAATGCCAGCGAAAAGCTTACCATTAAGTTGACCATACCGATAAGAGCAACGCCCAAGATGGAGATAAATACAATCTGCCAATCCCATTGGTTGGCAGAAATATTAAACAGTCCATGCGCCAGATTTGCTGAGGCAAAGGCAATATGGCGAATATCAATCGGCAAGCCAAATAAGAAACCGATAGTAGCGGTACTGCCTAAGAATACCCCGAATAAAAAGTTACCCATAATGGCGCCGAGGTTTGCTTCTATAAAGCCGCCTAAACGCTGTAACCATGCTTTGGGTAATAAGTATTGTAGAAGGCGGTGACGCTGAATACGGGCGCCGATTTGATTGTAAACCGCCAGATTATCATAGTAACCAGCGATCAGACCGGATAAAAATAAATACACGCCAGCGATAGCCGCATGGGGAAGCGCCAAGGAGTGAAATGGGTCAAGATCATGCAATAAGTGCGCAGCCTTGTCGGTATTGATCATCGGTGCGCCGGTATATTGTAACCACGCAAACGAGATAATCAGGGCAACTGGTATTGCTACCATGACGTTACCCATAATCGCGACAAATTGAGTACGTAAAATGTCGACCACCAATTCTGATAACTTATTTAACTGGTGCGATTTTTTGCCTGAACCGTCAGATATGGTAGAGGCGATTGCCGCTGCCGTCATAGCCGGCTGTTTGGTGGCGACCGTACCGTGGACGATATGAATAAAAACGAAACCCAAACCATAAATCATGCTGTTAATAAAGGCGCGTCCCATCGGTGCAAGCGCCAGATGGTAGGCCAATATCTTAGTGGTCGCCATAAAAGCAATGATAAAGCCACCGATAGAGGCTTTTTTAAACATCTTCTGATAACCGGTTTTATCGGTACTAATATAATGCTCACCGACGCGGCTGGCGTTTTCGGTAACTTTGCGTGACAGCAGCTTGGTATTATTATCAATCAAATAACCAATACTATAGCGGCGACTGGCGGTGGTAATCAGCGCTTGAATGAGCTCAATAATGGCTTGATCGCGCTTATCATAATTGTCTGCTACCAGCTCGGTTAAGATACGCATCCGCTGCAGACTTTGATCCAAACGCAGCATCATGTTGGTTAAGCGAATAGAGATACCGGTTTTATAAATACGCTTACGGATAGTGGCAACGATATCTTCGCATTGCTCAATCATAACCAACAACGGCGCAGGGTCTACCGCTTTTTCAGGGATGATGTCGGTTAAAGTATCAAGCTCATGCGCTTCTCGGTACTGATTGACATATAAGACCGCTTCTTGATTTTGTGCCACAAATGACGCTGAATAATTGAGCATTTGCGGATAAAATTCCATCAAATCTGGATGCAAGCCAATGCCGCTAATACGATACGATAAAATGATAATGGCGTTCAAAATACTGTTTTTTGCCGTCGCCACCAAGTTTAAATGCTGCTCATTAACCTTGAGGAGGCCAACTAATTCATCCCATTCGTCTTTTTCAATAAGGGCGAGCCAACGCTCATCAGAACGTTTATCAAATAGATAACCGACCAATTCTACGACCGAATCTTCTTGTGGCAACAGTGGTAAAAAACGATGACCGATAAGGCGGCGCAGACTATTAAAAAAGCCCTGATCCGACATGATGCCAGTATCGGTATATAAAGCGATTTGGCGATATTCAATAATAAGTTTTAAGACAAAGCTGGATAGTCCGTCGGCATATTCTGGATGTTGACGTAAAATATCAATCAGCTCTTGAATGTTTTGATTGGCTAATGTGGGCTCTCTATCACTGACGCGTAGCTCATCGATTAAGCGCTTGAGTACCGCAGGATCTGGCACATCACTTAAGGCAGTAATCTGTTGTAAAATGTGTTTTATTTCTGACACATCGCATCCCTTATGGTGGTTATTTCAATCATTGTTATTATTCAATATGGGCAAGGATATATTTTTTTTAGTGGCTATTAACTATTGTCGTTATCAATGTGGCAATGAATGAAAGTGTTGATTGCTAATTTTCAGCTCATTAATTTGGGAACTGTTAATGTAACAATTAAAAATATTTTTATTAATTTTAATGCGCATCACTATGCGTTATTTTAATCGTAACGATGCATGGGCGGTTAACTATTTTGTTAGCAGTTATTGTGCTGCTGTGCTGATTGTGCCGCTCATTCTGTTGATTGTTATTTTAATTCTAGTTTTGATCACTTCAGTTGCTTTAATTAATGCGACAATATTTTTGGCAAAAAAAGGGACAGTAACGTTACTGTCCCTTTTATCGTAGTGCGGTACGGCTTACTTTATTATAAAAGTAAACAATTAGCTAGCAGGTACATCAAAGTAACTAAGATCAAAGTTCATCATTGGATCGCTACCGGCCTTAACCATCTGCGCATGAGCATCGATACGTGGCAAGATACGACCAACGAAATAATCGGCAAGCTTGGCTTTGTTGGTATAGAATTCACCTTCTTTACCGTTAGCGGCTTCGACCATTAGTGCAAACATGTACGAGTAGGCAAGGTAACCAAAGGCATGCATGTAATCAACGGCGCAGCCATTAATCTCACTCTTACGTGAGCTAATATTGGCAAGCACAGCAGTGGTTAGATCTTCAATCGTATCGGCCGCCTCTAGCGTTGCTTGCTTGATACCATGATCTGCTTGCATATTATTGACAAAATCACGAATCTCACCTAAGAAATGGGTGACATATTTGCCGTTATTTTTCGCCACTTTACGACCTAGTAGGTCAAGCGCTTGAATACCATTGGTGCCTTCATAAATCTGTGCAATACGGGTATCACGGACGATTTGCTCCATACCCCATTCGCGGATATAGCCGTGACCGCCAAATACTTGCTGGCAATCAATAGTTGCTTCTAGCGCTTTGTCTGTTAAGAAAGCTTTAGCAACTGGCGTCAATAGGGCAACGCGCGCAGCGGCTGCTTGAGCGGCCTCTGGATCAGTACTAAATTTCTCCTGATCAAGATTTTTGGCCACGTACATCGCAAAACAACGTGACGCTTCGGTGTTGGCTTTTGCATTTAACAGCATGCGGCGTACGTCGGCATGATGAATGATCGCATCGGCAGGTTTTTCTGGGCTTTGAATTTGGGTATCGCTACGACCTTGACCACGGTCATTGGCATATAGCGCTGCGTTTTGATAAGCAAGCTCAGAACCACCAAGGCCTTGCAGACCCATGGTCACACGCTCATAGTTCATCATAATGAACATTGAAGACAGACCGGTGTTTTCTGCGCCAACCATCCAGCCTTTGGCGTTGTCAAAGTTCATCACACAAGTGGCTGAGGCTTTGATGCCCATTTTGTGCTCGATAGAGCCAGCCGCCAAGGTGTTGCGCTCGCCTAAGCTACCATCTTCATTGACCAAGAATTTTGGTACCACAAACAGTGAAATACCTTTTGAGCCTTCTGGTGCATTCGGCGTTTTTGCTAATACTAAATGGATGATATTTTCAGTTAGGTCATGCTCACCGCCAGTGATAAAGATTTTGGTACCAGAGATATTGTAGCTATCATCATCGTTAGGCACGGCTTTGGTTTTGATAATACCCAAGTCAGTACCGGCATGTGGCTCTGTCAAGCACATGGTACCTGCCCATTCACCGTTGTACATTTTTTCTAGGTAGGTTTGCTTTTGCTCTTCAGAAGCCGCTGCATTTATGCAAAGTGTCGCGCCAACGGTTAGATTTGGATATAAAGCAAAAGATTGGTTGGCTGTGAATACCATCTCTTCAGTCAGCATGGTAACCATTTTTGGAAAACCTTGACCGCCGTATTCGGAGTTACCGCTTAAACCAACCCAGCCTGATTCTGCGTACTGCTTATAAGCGTCTTTGAAGCCAGTAGGGGTGGTTACAACGCCATTACCTTCAAAGGTTGCGCCTTCTTCATCACCGCTACGGTTGATAGGTAATAACACGTTTTTTGACAGTTTTGCCATTTCTTCCAAAATCATATCGACGGTTTCCATGTCAACATGAGCAAGGTTTTCGTTGTTTTGCCAAAATTCATGGGCTTTAAAGACGTCAGTTAAAATAAAGCGCATGTCGTTAAGAGGGGCATTATAAACAGCCATAAACATTCCTTTGGTTTAAATGAATAAAAGTAAGTAGGGCGAAAGCATTCAGTTGTGCTTTTGAGCGTAGCTTAACCATAGATAGCTAAAGTTTAGCAAATTAGCGTATCGAGAGGTGTATTTGTTCGTGAATTATGCGTACACCAAAAATAGTGATTATTTAGCAAAGCTGTTGTCTTGGCAGCGTCATTCCCTAAATTTGTATTAAGAAAATCGGCAACACACCTAAGTATGTTGCCGATAAGAACTGCGCGTTAAAATCCATACTACATTATAAACATTTCAAATTTTTATAAATTAAAATGCAAACTGATCAACGTCCATCGTCATATACGGCTCAACACCAGTAGCGATACGCTGTACATGAGTAGTGGTGCGTGGCAGTAACTTAGCAAAGTAGAACTGAGCGGTTTTTACTTTGGCATCATAGAAGGCTTGTTCGCTAGTGCCATTAGCAAGTTCAGTTTGTGCTACTAATGCCATACGTGCCCATAAGTAGGCTAGCGTCACATAACCGCTGAAATACATATAATCAACAGCAGCGCCGCCAACTGCATCTGGGTTTTCAGTGGCTTGCATGCCGATGCGTGCAGTCAAATCACTCCATTCTTTAAGGTGTTTGGCAAGTGGGCGAATAAACTGACCCATTGCATCATTGTCTTGGTTTTCTTCGCAGAATGTTTGGATGATTTTTACAAAGTTTGCAAGCAGCTTGCCTTGTGAGCCTAAGACTTTACGACCTAATAAATCAAGTGCTTGAATTTCAGTGGTACCTTCGTATAAGCAAGCAATGCGCGTATCACGCACATTTTGCTCCATACCCCATTCGCTGATAAAGCCATGACCACCATAAACCTGTACGCCATGATTGGCCGCTTCTAGACCAGTTTCAGTCAAGAACGCTTTAGCAATCGGTGTCAATAGTGACAGCATTTGATCAGCAAATTTAAGCGCATCGCCTTCGCCTTTTGCAACGGTATCGGCAAAATGTGAGAGGTAATAAACTAAGGCGCGACCACCTTCAGCAAAGGCTTTTTCGGTCAATAGCATGTTACGAACGGCTGGATGAACGATGATAGGGTCAGCAACTTTCTCTGGCGCTTTAACACCAGATAATGAACGCATTGCTAGGCGGTCTTTGGCATAAGTTAATGAGCCTTGGAACGCATATTCTGCTGCGGTTAAACCTTGAACTGCGGTACCAATACGCGCCACGTTCATAAAGGTAAACATGCACTGTAAACCACGGTTTTCAGGGCCAATCAGATAACCCGTTGCGCCATCAAAGTTCATCACACAAGTTGCTGATGCTTTGATACCCATTTTGTGTTCGATAGAGCCACAAACGACGTTATTGTTTTCACCTAGGCTACCATCTTCGTTGACCGTTACTTTGGGAACGATAAACAGTGAGATGCCTTTGGTGCCAGCAGGCGCGCCTGGTAGACGAGCCAAGACGATATGAATGATATTGTCAGTTAGGTCGTGCTCACCGGCTGAAATAAAGATTTTTTGACCGGTAATGCTATAGCTGCCATCTTCCTTTGGCTCAGCTTTAGTACGAATAATACCCAAGTCAGAACCGGCATGGGCTTCAGTTAAGCACATAGTTCCTGACCATTCACCGCTGACCATTTTTTCTAGGTAAGTTTGCTTCTGCTCGTCTGTACCATGGTGTTCGATGGTTTGGATAGCGCCATGCGATAGGCCAGGGTACATAGAAAATGACCAGTTAGCCGTACCAACCATCTCATTAATGACCGTTGATAGTGAAAACGGCATGTTTTGACCACCGAATGCTTCTTCAGCAGACAATGCTGGGAAGCCAAGCTCACAATACGCTTTATACGCTTCTTTAAAGCCCTTTGGCGTGGTCACTTGACCATTATCAAATTTACAGCCCTCAGTATCACCGCTTTGGTTTAATGGTGACAGCTCATTTTCAGCAAAGCTTGCCGCCATCTCAAACAGGCTATCCATCAACTCGCGATCGGCTTCTTGGAATGCCGGCAGGGTTTTGTAGTGGCTTTCGCTGTCAAGTAACTCATGCATCACGAATTGGATATCACGTAGGGGTGCTTTATATTGCATAACTTCCTGTCCTTTTTTAGGGTGCGACCGGCAGTAATACGGCGACTATCATTGATTTTCATCATTGAAATCTGAGTCGCTCGAGTGTTACTAGTATGAGGATTGTCTGTTTCAATAGCAGACAACAACACCGGTTATATGAAATAGAGTGAGAAGAGTAAAAAGAATTATGACCGTATTCGTAAATTCTTGGTAAAAGATAGGCGTTCACTGGTAAATATACAAGTTTGGTGACAATACTGATAAGTCACCAACCTGTCTTGCATCCTATATATCATCGACCCTACAGAGTAAAAAACTTAACAATAATTGTAGGAATACTCAATCAATATGCTTTTATAGCAGTGTATTAAGAAAGCTTGTTTTTAGACAAATGTTGCTGCGTTAGCATCTTAGTTGCCTCATCAGCCGTCATTGGCTTACCAAACCAATAGCCTTGACCGTACTGACAACCCATGCTGAGCAGTAAATCGCGTTGTTGCTCGTTTTCGATGCCTTCAGCGATAACCTGCATATCAAGCGCCTCCGCTAAATCCAAAATCGCTTTAACAATCGCGCGCTGTGTACAGTCGTCTGTAATTTTGGAGATAAAACTTTTGTCAATTTTAATAAAGTCAAACGGATATTCTTGTAAGTAGCTTAACGAAGCATAACCGGTACCAAAGTCATCAAGGGCAAGACATATTCCGAGCTCTTTAAGTAAGTCCAGTTGCTTTTTGACATCGGCATGGCGCTGTATCAGTGAGGATTCGGTCACTTCAATGTGCAGCTGGTGAGCGGCAAGTTTATGGCTTACTAATAAGTCGCTGACCAAATCAAAAAAATCAGGATGGCTAAATTCAGCCGCATCGGCATTGATACAGATGTGCTGATGCAAGTCCAAAGCTTGCCAAGCGGCTAATTGCTTGGCGATTTGAGAACCCATTTGTGAAAATAGCTCAAACGACAGTTTATGAGAAATGACCGCATCCATAAACTCCGCGGGTCTTAGTAAACCGCGGGTAGGGTGTTGCCAGCGCACCAAAGCCTCAAAACCGCTGATCACGCCCGTATCTAAGGCGAATTTGGGTTGGTAATAGGGTACAAATTGCCCTTCATTAGTGGCAGCTCTCAGCTCTGATTCCAACTGTATATTGTGCGCATTCATCTCATTAATGGCTTTATGATACCAACACACATCATCGCCGCCCTGCTGTTTGACATAATTCAACGCTTTTTCTGCTTTGGTGAGCAAGCCGATAAACTCATTACCGTTTTCAGGAAAATAGCTGACCCCAACAGAGATATGGCAATAGACTTGTGTTTCTGTCTTGGTACTGTCATTTAAGAAAAAAGGGCGCTCGCACATTTGCATGAGACTGTCTAACTGATGGCGCACCATGTTGGCATCATTGCATTCAAACAATAGAGCGAAGTCATCACCACCAAAATGAGAAAAACAGCGTAAATCATCCAGCTCTAACTCGGCAATACGTAAGACAAAATTCTCTACCAAGGTATTGATAGAATCCGGTCCCAATAAGCTGGCAAGGTTGCGATAACGGTCAATGTTAAAACGTACAACCACCACTTCTTGATAGCTCTCTAATAACAATTCACTGGTTTGACTTAAAAATACTTTACGGTTCGGCAGTCCCGTAAGTTGGTCATAATTCAGTAGGTGCACGACCTTTCTTCTGTTTTTAACCAGCGTCGCCATATTACGAATGGTACCGACGTAATAAGGGGTTTTTTCTAAATAGATTTTGCGATAGGTGATATGGCAGTCGAGGATTTGTCCATAACGGTTTGCCATCGAAAAATCCATTTCACAAAATCCTGTACTGTCTAAACTGTTAATGAGGTTTCTCAGCACCGCTTGTTCGTCTTCTGACAAAAATTCAGCAGCATATATGCCAAGCGGACGTCCAAGCAAAAATTTTCCCGTATAGCCAAGCATCAGCTCATAATTCGCATTGACGGACAGATAGCGCAATTTTTCGTCCAATATGAATATGGCGTCTTCAAATTGCTCGCATAGTTTGACCAATAATTGCTGTTTATCTGATATTGGCATAGGGATAAAATCGGTCATAATGGGACTCATAACATCAAATTGAATAATAAACGGTGCTGTGACAGTGGCAATTTGATGCCTAAAGACTTAAAGCATGCAGGGTTGCCAATGTCGCTAAGGCAACGACAGGCGCGGTTTCGGTACGTAAAATCCTTGAGCCAATTTGCCAAGGTTCAAAACCGATGTCAGCGGCTTTGGCGCATTCATCAGCGCTTAGCCCGCCCTCAGGTCCGATTAATAATTCGATGTAAGGCGCATGTTGTTTTAAAATGATGGGTAGCGCCTCAGGCATCAGGGGTTGTCCTGCTGCTGGCACGCTAAGTTGCAGACGTAAATCTGCTGGTTGCTGTAATACTTGGTAATAAGCATCTTTACTTAGCTCAGTTACTATAGAGCTAACTACCATTGCTTTTTCGATAGTTGCTATATTTAATAGCCAGTCATCAATCGATAATGGCGCGAGAATAAGCGGCGGGCGATTAAGTCCGCATTGCTCACAGGCAGCGATGGCAACTTGCTGCCAATGTGCCAGTTTTTTCTCTACTTGCGCAGGTTTTAGGTTGACCTCGCCATGATGGCTACTAAGCAACTGAATAGCGGTAACGCCAAGCTCAGTAGATTTTTGAATGGCATAATCCATACGTTCACCGCGACTCATCACTAGCCCAATTTTCGTCAATATAGCGGCATTGCGGTCAGTTTTTACGTGCGCCAATAACGTTGCAGAGGCGTATTTTTTGCTGATGGTATTTAGCTGTACCTGATATTCACCGCCAAAACCGTCAAATAAAATGCCTTTATCGCCGATATTAGCGCGCAATACACGGCACCAATGATTGACGATGTTTTCGGTCAACTCGACGTTAGCACCGATAGTTAAGGTACTAAGTTGCGGGTAGGTTGGGGTGTTTTTATCACTGCTGTTACTACTGGTGGCATAAAAGAAACGTCGCAAAGTTACTTATTCCTATAATTTAATCATATTGTTTTGAAATATATTAGCAGAATATCATTTGAGTGGGTAAAGGGATTATCTTTAGTAGAATTTGCATAAGTGCAATTCCCATAGCAAAAAGACTGGCGCTCCTAAGAACGCCAGTCATTAAGCAATACATTCAATAAATATTTAAGCAATCAAACCTAACGCTTCGACTAAGCGCTTGTTTGGCTCAACCTTATTCATGCTATAAAAATGCATGGCAGGGACGCCCTCGGCAATCAATCGCTCACATAAACGATAAACGACATCAAAGCCGAACTCGCGAATAGCAGTACGGTCATCGCCAAAGTCAGCCAAGCGCTTACGCACATAACGTGGAATATCAGCGCCACAGCTATCGGCAAAGCGTACTAAATTGCTTGAGTTGGTAATCGGCATAATGCCAGCGACCAATGGCTGTGCAACCGTATCAATGCCGCGTTTTTCTAAGCTATCACGCAGATATAAATAGCTATCAGCATTATAGAAAAACTGGGTAATTGATGCGTTGGCACCAGCTTTGTATTTATTGACCAAATTCTCAACATCAAGCTCAAAGCTACGCGCTTGTGGATGCATTTCAGGATAGGCTGCGACCTCAATACGGAAGTGATCACCTGAATATTCGCGAATAAACTTAACCAAGTCTAACGCAAACGGCAGTTCCCCCATGCCCACTTGCCCCGATGGCAAGTCACCACGTAGCGCGACCAAGCGCTTGATGCCCAAACTCTTATAAAGATCGAGCAATTCAGCAATTTCACTTTTATCATCGCCGATACAAGACATATGCGGCGCAATATCCGTGTTACCGCGCGCGCACAGGGCTTGAACGATATCTAAAGTGCGACTACGGGTTGAACCCCCAGCACCATAGGTCACTGAAAAGTACGCAGGTGACAGCTTGTTCAGCTCATCATAGGTGCTGAGTAGCTTTTCGTGTCCTTGTTCGGTTTTGGCGGGGAAAAACTCAAAGGAGATAGCAGGCTTAGTCACAGTCTGGCTCCTTTTAGTATTTATAAGCGTCAGGCTTGAACGGACCTTCGACAGGCACACCCAAATACTCAGCTTGTTTTTCAGTCAGCTTCGTCAAGGTACCGTTAAAGCCTGCAACCATCGCAGCAGCGACTTCTTCGTCTAGTTTCTTTGGTAATACTTTAACGTATAAGTTATCAGCACGCGTATCAGCTGGCAAGTCAGCGAATTTTTCTTCAAACAGATACATTTGCGCCAATACTTGGTTGGCAAATGAGCCGTCCATCACGCGTGATGGGTGACCAGTGGCGTTACCTAAGTTTACTAAGCGACCTTCAGCAAGCAAAATCAGATAATCGTTTTCATCATCTGAGCGGAAAATTTGATGCACTTGTGGCTTAATCTCAACCCAGCGCCAGTTGTCACGCATAAACTGCGTATCAATTTCAGTGTCAAAGTGACCGATGTTACAGACGACCGCGCCAGGTTTTAGCGCAGCTAGCATATGTTTATCACAAACATGATAGTTGCCGGTAGTCGTGACAATCATGTCTGTATCTTCAAGCAGACGGGTATTGATGTTTTCTGCGCCGCCAGTGTTATCGCCATTGATGTAAGGTGATAATACTTCAAAGCCGTCCATACAGGCCTGCATAGCACAGATAGGATCAACTTCTGAGACACGGACAATCATGCCTTCTTGACGTAAGCTTTGCGTAGAGCCTTTACCTACATCGCCATAACCGATTACTAAAGCGCGACGACCAGCAAGGAACATGTCAGTTGCACGTTTAATAGCGTCGTTTAAGCTATGACGGCAGCCGTATTTATTGTCGTTTTTAGACTTAGTAACAGCATCGTTAACGTTGATAGCCGGTACTTTTAGCGTGCCTTTATTGAGCATTTCAACCAGACGATGGACGCCTGTAGTAGTCTCTTCTGAAATACCATGGATGTTATCAAGTAGCTCTGCATAATCATTATGAATCAAAGCGGTCAAATCGCCGCCGTCATCCAAGATTAAGTTGGCATCCCAAAGCTGACCTGACTCTTCGCCGCCAACGTGGATTTGTTGACGCAAGCACCACTCGTACTCTTCTTCGGTTTCGCCTTTCCAAGCATATACAGAGATGCCAGCAGCAGCAATCGCAGCAGCAGCATGGTCTTGAGTTGAGAAGATATTACATGAGGTCCAGCGTACTTCAGCACCTAGCGCGACGAGTGTCTCGATAAGTACAGCAGTCTGGATGGTCATGTGGATACAGCCAGCGATTTTTGCGCCTTTAAGCGGTTGATCCGCTTCGTAGCGACGACGCAAACCCATGAGGGCAGGCATTTCAGCTTCAGCAAGGGTGATTTCACGGCGACCATAGTCAGCTAGGCTGATGTCGGCGACTTTATAGTCAGTGAAAGAGGGGTCGATCGTATGGGCAGATGGGGTGTTAGACACTGCGTCCATAATATGCTCCTATCAGTGGTTAAGGTATGATAAAAAGAATAATAGCGCAGGTGCCGTTGTTATGCTGTCAAAGACTAGAGTGACCAGTATCAGACAGTTTACCGAGCCTAACATGAGGAATTAATCAGCTTATTTTGTTTATAGAGCACAAACGTAAGTATCAATTCATATGGTGCAACACCTCTCGGAGGGTGATTATTGTAATAGATAGCGGTTAATTTGTCACCTATTGGCTAATATAAATGGTAAGTGCTTGAGTCATAAAAAAAGGCCATCGATAGATAGCCTTGATTATTTATATATAAGTTCTGACTTTTACCCAATAAGCTTAAAACCAGTTATAGGTAAGTGAGGTGAAATAACTGGTACCTTCAGTGGCATAGACGTTACCAAATTGGCTTGAAAGCGTATAGTCTTCATCAGTGATATTATCTACCCGCAAGTTGGCGCGAAGATTAGGATTAATATAAACAGCGCCACTCAAATTAAGCAACGTGTAACTATCAAGTTTATTGTTTTCGGCTGTGACTCTATCATCCGTATGTTTGGCTTCGAGGCGAACATCGAACATAGGCTGCTGATAACCGATATAAATCAAACCGCTATTTTTAGGACGGTAGGCAAGTTGTTGATCATAGTTGGCACTGTTTGCGGTTTTGTTTTTCGCATCTAGATAGTCATAACCCAAACCAAAGATAAAGGCATTCATATTCCAATCTGAGGTCAAACTCAACCCTTTGATTTTTGCTTCATTGATGTTGCTACCGTTTGCAATCAAGTCTTCTGCATCTGTGTAATAGCCTGTCAATCTTGAGGTCTGAGCGTCATTAGCATATTCAACGAATACTTCAGTATTTTTCGTTCTTTCAGGTTTTAGGTTCGGATTTTCATACCCTGGGAAGTATAAGTCATTAAAGGTCGGTGCACGAAATCCGGTCGCATAGTTGGCACCGATTCGCATGCCGGCTAACGGACGTATAGCCGCTCCTAAGTTGTAGGTGCTTTCATTACCATATTGCGAGTTGTCATCTACACGGTAGTTGGCTTGCAGGTCGTAATAAGTGTCTGCCAACTGATAACCAACGAAGGCACTTTTGACCGTTCTGTCGTCAGGGTCATAAGGGGTTTGCACAGCAGGATTAGGATAACCTGAAAAATCTAAAACATCTGATGCGTCTAATTTTTGTGACAACCATTCTGCCCCGATGATAACGGTACCAGGTTGCGCGTTAATGCTGGTCTCTAAGCGTGCCTGCTCTTGTGTGGTATCGAACTGACTGCCTTCTTGATAATTGATAGAGTTGGCGTCATGAGAAGTCGATTTATCGATACTTTGACCGTAACTAAGTTTACTGAGCGTCAAAGGCGTTTTATATTGAAGATAAGCATTTGCACTGCCATTTTTTTGATCTGAATAGGCATTCGGAAAAGCGTTTCCTGCCGAGTCAATATCAGTGGTAGAGTCAGTATACAATGCACTCAGACCCGCGCTTAGCGAATCTGAAAGCTTATGCTGCAATGCCAAACTGGCGTTGGTAGATTTAAAGCCATCATCGTCCGCGTTATAATCATAAGACTCGGGGTTGGCTATCACGTTAAAGCCGTCTGTTTCGTTGCGACTGACACCTAAGCTCAATGATGAAGTGTCATTTTTAAGCTGACCTGTTACGCCTACTTGGTAGTGATTGTTACTACCATAACCAACGCTAGTAGAAACATTGGATTTATCAACGCTATTGCCCTTAGTAAAGATTTGAATGACACCGCCCATGGCGTCAGAACCATAAATACTAGAACCTGAAGCGCCGTATAAAATTTCGATGCGATCAAGTTGATCTGCTGATAATAAATTTAGAGAGGGGCTACCTAAAGAGATAGAACCATAGCGTATCCCATCGATAATTACCAAGACTTGCTTGCTATCAAAGCCACGCATATAAAAATTACTGGCTGTACCCATACCGCCACTTTGCGTAATATTAATACCAGGCTGGTTTTTTAATACATCAGTAACTGTCTGACCTTGATAACGTTGTAGCTCTTCACTATCAATAACCCGCGTTTGGGCAATCACATTACTGGTTTTAGTCGGCGTACGCGTCGCTGTCACGACGATTTTATCAAGCTCAACTTGTGGCAGCTCGCTATCATTGATAACGCTAATATCAACAGTCGCTGCTGTGGCACTCATAGCAAATACGCCTAAAGCACTTAAGATACATAATCGCAGATAGGTGGTCGAAGATGAACGTGGTAAAGCCATATTTAATTCCAAAGTTTAATGACAAATCGAACGAAGTAAAAAGTTACAGAAGCGAGAGTCTAAAAGTAAAAAGTTACAAAAAGTAATACGAATATTACATAAGCTTATTATCTATAAAATTAGCAAACTTATAAACCACTTTGTCCTAATATTTATTCAGCATACGCTGAGTGGCGCTCATGATGAATGAGGGTTTCTTTGAGTTGCTTAGCCATTCCTAGTATTTTTTAGTCTTTCATATGGTCATCAACTGCATTAAAAGCAGGCACTACGGTAAGCAGCAATAAAAACATGCAATCAAACGCATTGCTGTGATTAATAATTGCTATTATAGTGGCAAATTTCATTTATTTTCTGTGCTGCCATTCATAAAGCTAAGAGGTTTGTTTTGTCTATTCAGCGTCATCTGAGTGCTCGTACTGCGCCACCTTCATTATTTTCATCTATAAAAACAAAAACACCACTTATGATAATGGTGTTTTTGTTCGCGATGATATTGAGCGTATTAAGCGTGGTTTTTTCACATAGTGCAGTTGCTGCCGAAGCTAGCATACTAGGTGTAGGTGGTCAAACTGAAGAGGCGGTAAATGCATCGACACCAGATTCTTTCGGACGTGACACGCCGCGCCATACAGTGCAAGGCTTCATTAAAGCATTGGGTGATAATGACTATTTGCTAGCAAGTAATTATTTAAATTTATCCAAGTCTGATAATCCAACCACTATTGTGCGCCAGTTTAAGCAAGCACTAGATGCTGGCGGACGTTTTCAGCCTGATTTGCAAATTAATAATACGCCTGAGGGTAATTTAAGCGATCAGCTACCGCCAAGCCAAGAAAACGTAGGCGTGATTAATATCGGTGATAAAAGCGTGCCGCTGCTGCTCGAAAGAGTTGTATCTAAACAAGGCGAGCAGTATTGGCAGTTCTCAAACGATACACTCAGCTCAATACCAGAAGTGATAGAAAATTACCAGCCGACGCTGGTTTCGCGCTACACCATTGACTCATTAGATGGTAAAAAGCTATTTGGCTATCAAATTTCCGATATATTTGCGGCATTAGCCATTATTGTCAGTAGTTTTATCCTCACTTACATTCTGGTTTGGCTGCTATATCATCTATTAAAACTGCTTTATCCTCGCGTTCGAAGTGAGACGTTACCTCTACCTGATAATGTCATATTGCCAATGACCGTCGTCATCATGGCACTGATATTGTCCGAGGTGATGGTTTATGCTGGCATATCAGTGACATTGCGTGAGCCGATTAAACGCTTTAGCGATATTGCCTCTTGGGTGGCGACGACGTGGCTATTATTGCGCGTCATCGACTCGATATTCACGCGTGCGGTCAATTTAAGTTATAAGAAAAACTATACTGAGCGTGTCTCTATCTTGGGTCTAATGCGTAAGGTAGTTAAAGCGCTGTTATTGATATTTGCCGTTATTGTCATCTTCGGTAATTTAGGCTTTGATTTGACCACAGGTATTGCCGCACTTGGGGTCGGTGGTTTAGCCTTGGCACTGGGTGCACAAAAGACGATTGAAAACTTGGTCGGTAGTGTGGTGGTGGTGGCAGATTCGCCGGTACGCATCGGTGACTACTGTAGTTTCGGCTCTCAATCGGGTACGGTTATTGATATCGGTATTCGCTCATCACGGGTGCGTACGCTGAACCGTACGATTGTCACTGTGCCTAATAGTGACTTCTCATCGATGCAAATCGAGAATTATACTTCACGTGATATGTTTCATTTTTTACATAACTTATATATCAAGCGCAATGCTGATATTGATGTTGTCTTTAACATGGTCAAGAAATTAGATCAATTTTTGGACGATCACGAACTGACCAATCAAGAGTGGAATCAGGCCAATATTTTGGAGTTGCGTCAAGACTGCTACGTTATCCAACTACGCGCTTATATTAATGCTGTCGATTCGATAGAGTTTTATGGCAAACAAGATAGCTTGTTGGTTGATGTTCTAACCCTTGTCAAAAAATACGATGTTGAGCATGCGCTACCGACGCAGCAACTGATTGTCAATCAAGCTGAGCTTGAGCCTCAAATGCAAAATGACATTGATGACATTGATGATGCTAATAATAATGGTACTGAGCCAGCAGAAGGTAATTTAAGCACTGATAGCAACAATGATAATATCAATCCTAATAGTGATGAGCAGAATGGGATTGATTTAAGCAAAGAGGCGGACAAAACCAAGTACGATAAAGCTGCTGCAATTCAGGAAAATGGCAAAGCCGAGAATGAAAAAGTTGCAGATGAGAAATTTAGTATCGATAGAGAGCGAATCCGTAAGAGAAAAGCATTGGTAAAAAATAAGTTTAAACGTGCCAAAAGAAAATTTGGTTTTTCTATTTGGAATCAGCCTTAGTATTTTATGGGGCAGTTTTGCTTGAAATTTATTAGATATTTTATGAATTAGGTGGTTATCAAAGTATGGTTTATAAAAATACGGCTTATAAAAGCATTACTTATAAAGGCATAGCGGTTTTTTGACGTAAGAAACCATAGTATTGCCATAGCAATAAGCTGGCAGCGCTACGATGCGGTGACCAATCTTGGGTTAGGTTTTTTAATTGTTTTGGCGTTGGGCGTTCCGCTAACCCTAATAAATCCATCGCTGCGACTTTAATCGCTAAATCATCGACTGCCAGCACATCGGCGCGTTTTAATGAAAACAGCAGATACATCTCAGCCGTCCAGCGCCCAATACCGATAACGGCAGTCAAGGTTTTGATAACTTCCTCATCGGTTAGGGTTTCTAACGCGGCAAAATCTATATCGTGCTCGACCAAAGAGCGCGTATAACGAATTTTCTGCTTAGAGAGTCCTTGCGCTCGCAAGTCCTCGTCTGTCGCGGCATGAATCGCTGCCGGCGTCGTCAAACCTCTATCTACCAAACGTTGCCAAATACTGGCTGCCGCCGCTACAGACAACTGTTGCCCAACTATCGCTCTCATTATCTGTGTGAATCCGCCAGCATTATGAGCAAGTCAGGCAGGCCGACTTGCTCATAAACAGGCGAAAATCTTGGTTCGATAATAATCAAAGCAGTGATATGCGCTGATAATTCTTTAACGTTTTCAATGGTTTGTATGGTCATAATAGAATCACTTAAACGATGAGAAAGTATTGTTATAAAAGTAATAGAGATGTTTGTTTAGAGCAGGCTATTAGCACTTATCATTAAAATTGGCTCTTAAAGCCTATTATTAAAAAAGGATGTTAAAGTTTTTCATTAAAGATTTTATCAAAGAAAGCTACGATTGATGGATATAGAAAAGGACTGCCACTTGCAGTCCTTTTTATTTCGATACTAAGCTAAAACTAAAAACTACTCGCCATCATTTTTAGGCTTCTTAAGTAAGACTAATACTGCGCCATTACCACCATCTTTAGGCGGGGCAGAGCAAAATGCCAATACTTCTGGTAGTTGACGCAACCAACCATTGACGCAAGTTTTTAAAATAGCTTCACTGCCTTTACCATGGACGATTTTTACCATGGTCTCATTGTTTTGTTTCGCTTGGCTTAGTAGTTGGGTCATCGCCACGCGTGCTTCTTCAATGGTGCAGCCATGAATATCTACCGCGTCATACCAACGTAGCTTGCCTTTTTTGAGTTGATCAAAGATTTTATTTTGCAAGGTTGGCTGCTTATAAGACAAATAGGCTTCAGCAGCGACCGGATTGAGTAATGCTTGCATATCTGACAGGCCTGCGCCCAAGTCACTTGCTTCACTACCTTGAGCTGCGGCACGTTTTGATAACGTTGCGGCGTCAAGTTTGCCAGCTTTTGAGGCATTGGCAGGCGAGCGTACATTTTTATCTTCTAATTGATTGACGCCATGCATCGCTTGCATAAATAGCACTTTATCGTCATCGATATGTTCGCTATCTAATTGCTTGACCGTTTTTTTAACTTGTTTTTGCGTCAACAGTGAGACAGGTTCGGTTGGCTTTTCATTGTCGCCATCTGCTGAGTTGGTATCATGACCTTTACTCAGTTGCCCTTTAAGCTCTTTTAGTTGGTCTTGCATTTCTTTTGAAAACAGAGAGTTTGACATAATAGTTAACGTATCGTTGGTGAGTGAATGAGGTATTTATTAGATATCTTAAAGCTATCTAATCTTAAATTAAGATTTTTCAGTTACTTTTTTAATTACTTTACGCCTGTGCTGCGACGCTCGCAAGTAAGGATTGTAATGCTTGCCCGGGATGTTCAGTTTTCATAAATTGCTCACCGATTAAAAAGTGCTGAATATCGTTATTGAGCATCAAACGAATATCATCACTGCTATGGATACCACTTTCGGTGACGATAAGCGGCGACGTCTTTGGTAACAGCGTGCTGCTATCAACATCAGCTGCTAAGGCATCGATTAATATATTTTTTAGCTCAAGCGTGGTTTGCAAATCGACGTTAAAGGTATTTAAGTCGCGATTATTGATGCCATAGATGTTGTGTGCTGAGCGGGGCAGTTGTAATGCGCGCTCAAGCTCAGACTTGGTATGAACTTCAATCAACACATCCATACCAAGCTCGATGCTCAGTGCATGCAGTGCTTGCACTTGGTCGTCATCAAGACAGGCCATAATTAGTAAGATGCAATCGGCACCCATCAAGTAAGATTGGTAAATCTGATATACATCGACCATAAAATCTTTGCGTAATATCGGCAAGCTGCAGGATTCGCGTGCTTGGATTAAGTAGCTGTCATCACCTTGGAAATAATCACGGTCGGTGAGCACCGACAGACAACTGGCACCGGCTTGCTCATATTGCTTAGCAAACAGCGCTGGCGCAAAGTTATGATTGATAACACCTTTAGAAGGTGAAGCTTTTTTAATCTCAGCAATGATACCAATATCAGCGCTGCGCAAAGCATTAGCAAAACCGCGACGGGACTGTGTATCAGCGGCAACTTGCGCTTTTAATACCTCAAGTGATACTGCCGCACAAGCAGCGACCACTTCCTCATGTTTAGTAGCGACAATACGCTGCAACACTGAAGGAATAGAAGTATCTGATTTTAGATTGGCGGTCATGGCTATCTTCCGTTATTTGGTAAAAAAATTAGGGAAACAATTAAGCAAATAAATTAAAGCTGCATAAATAGTTGCGATTAACAGGATTATGCGTAAAGTATTTTTTTAAATCTAATTTTATCAAGCTTCAGTGGCTAATTGCTGTGTATATTTGGCCAAGTCATCAAGCTTAATTAAAGCGTCTCCATTTTGAATGACTTTTTGTGCGCGGCTCACGCCATTTGGATAGTTGCTCGCAAGACCCGCAGTATATATTGCCGCACCAGCATTTAACGCAATCATATCACGGGCTTTTAGGACAGCGCGGTCATTAGTGTCCGTGCCTGATAAAGCGGCACGAATAAGAGCCAAGCTTTGTTCTGGAGAATCTACATCAAGCCCGATAAGAGTTTGTGATTCAACGCCAGCATCTTCTGGCATCATCTCATAAACAGAGATTTCACCATCTTTTAACTCAGCTACCGTGGTCGAGGTCGCAAGACTGATTTCATCCAAACCATCTTTTGCACCGACCACCATCACATGGCGCGCGCCCAGATTTTTCATCACTTTTGCCAAAGGTTCACATAACTGCGCGGTAAAGACGCCGATGACAAGATTTGGCGTACCAGCAGGGTTGGTCAGTGGACCTAAAATATTAAAAATCGTCCGTGCTTTTAGCTCACGGCGTACCGGGTTGGCGTAGCGCATCGCACTATGATGGTTGGGTGCAAATAAGAAACCAATACCTTGATTTTCAATACACTGCTGCGCTTGTTCGGGTGTTAAGGATAGGCTAATACCTGCTTGCTCAAGTAAATCCGAGCTACCAGATTTGGTCGAAACGCCGCGGTTACCATGCTTAGCAACTTGGGCACCCGCTGCGGCTGCTACCAATGCTGCTGCTGTAGACACATTAAATAAATTGGCACCATCGCCGCCAGTACCGACGATATCAACCATATAACGACAGTCTTTTGGGTTGATATTAGCGGCTAAAGCACGCATGGCACTCGCTGAGGCCGTAATCTCATCGATTGATTCGCCTTTCATACGCAGACCGGTCAAAATCGCTCCCATCATGGCATCGCTACATCTGCCTTGCATAATGATGAGCATCACTTGATACATCTCATCAAAAGTTAAATCAATATGCTGAAAAATTCTGCCTAAAGCGGTGGTCAGGAGCTTATGAATATTTTCATCTGACAGCTGATTGATATCCTCAACAGCTTGCTGGGTTTGGCTAATTTGCTTACTCTTATTAATTTGTTCCATCATTGATTTTTCATCCTGCATAGAGGCAGAGGTCATAATATTCTCACTTATTATTATCTTTTATAATTATCGTATAAATTGATTAGGTTAAATAAAGCGCGTTGTTTAAAACAGCTATCCTACTTGTGGGAGCTCATCTGGACCTATTACTGATAAATGATGCGCTTGCAAAAAGTTATTCAGCAGTTGATAACCTGCTTCGCTTAAAATCGATTCAGGATGAAACTGAACGCCTTCAATCGCAAACTCACGGTGACGAATGCCCATGATGGCTTCGATGCTGCCATCCGCATTTTGTGTCCAAGCACTGATTTCAAAGCATTCTGGTAAGGTTGCTTGATCAATCACCAGCGAGTGATAACGGGTAAACTGGGCTGGATTGAGCAAATTGACAAACGCGCCTTGTCCATGATGATAAATAGCGGATAAACGCCCGTGCATCACCTCGCTTGCTTTCACAACTTTGCCGCCAAACGCTTGGCCGATTGCCTGATGGCCCAAGCAAATACCTAATATCGGGATAATACCTTTAAAAGTATCAATCACTTCTAATGAGATACCGGCACTGTCAGGGTCGCAAGGTCCTGGGCCGATAACAATCATAGCAGGGGCAAGTGCTTTAATCTCATCAATGCTGATCTCATCATTACGCCAAACCCTGATGTCCTGCTGCAATTCGCCGAAGTACTGTACAATATTGTAGGTAAAGCTGTCGTAATTATCGATCATCAAAATCATTATATGTTCAACTTAATATGTTCCACTTAGTGTCTTCAACTCTTTGATTTGCGGATACTTTACCGCTTTTCGCTTAGTTATGGTGATCTATTTATTGCCATTTATGATGCTAAACCACCTTTATGGTGCTAAATCTTATGGTGCTAAATCTTATGGTGCTTAGATATTCTTCGCGATGTTATTTTGAGCGTCGTTATCTTAACACTATTTTGCTATCTATCAAATGGAGCGACGCCGCACGCTGATGGGTGGTAAATGCACTATAAAAGTGCGTTTTCTAGGTGGTGCTTTCTAATTATTGCGCTTTTATAGGGCGTTATCTGTGATAATGAATGACTGCAGTGGATAGCTAGATATAATAATTGCTATACAAATTACTTGTTAATATAGAAATGTATGATTGCTAAGTAATTGTATTTACTGTAAAAATAATAATGTATGGCTTTGTATTATATTGGAGGTTTTATAGCTGTACTAAGCATTGGCATAGCAGTTGCACCCATAATCAGTATAAGTAACTAACGTTAGAGACAATGCCCTACGAAGTAATGTAGCGTTATTTATTAATATGCATTTGAAGAGTTCAGCATTATGAGTCAGATGTTGCTAAAATAGCTTCTGCTTGTATTCGGTTAAGAAAATTACCGTTAAGAGTAAAGAGCCATACTGAGTAAATAACGCTGATAACACCGATTTTCTAGAATCTAATATTTTAATCCTGAGTTTTAATTTCAGTACCATGATAACCATAAAGGAAACTATCCATGTCGAATAAACTACTTGAACTTATTGAATCATCCAATGCCAAATGGGTTGATTTTCGTTTCACCGATACCCGCGGTAAAGAGCATCACATGACTTTTCCGGCGCACAGCGTTGATGAAGAAGTCATGGAAGATGGTAAAATGTTTGACGGTTCATCGATTGCTGGCTGGAAAGGTATCGAAGCCTCCGATATGATTTTGCGCCCTGATCCAGAAACCGCCTTTATCGACCCGTTTTTTGACGCAGTTACCGTGGTTGTGACCTGTGACATTATCGAGCCATCAACGCTACAAGGCTATGATCGTGACCCACGCTCTATCGCTCGCCGTGCTGAAGAGTATTTAAAATCGACTGGCATTGGCGACACGGCTTTTTTTGGTCCTGAGCCTGAGTTTTTTGTATTTGATGAAGTGAAATGGTCGGTCAACATGTCTGGCGTCAGCCATGAAATCGTCGCTGAAGAAGCCGCTTGGTCGACCAATAAAGACTATGAGTGGGGCAACATGGGCCATCGCCCGCGCGTTAAGGGTGGCTATGTACCAGTACCGCCGGTTGATAGCTCACAAGATATGCGTGCGGTGATGTGCGATCGTATCGAAGATATGATTGGCGAAGGTTGCATTGAGGTGCATCATCATGAAGTCACTCCTTGCCAGCTAGAGATTGGCGTTGCTTTTAATACGTTAGTTCGTAAGGCGGATGAAGTACAAAAGCTAAAATATGCTGTCCATAATGTTGCTCATCAGTTTGGTAAAACCGCAACCTTTATGCCAAAACCTATCGTTGGTGATAATGGTTCTGGCATGCACGTGCATATTTCTATCTCAAAAGACGGCGTCAATACTTTCTCAGGTGATGAATATGCTGGTCTTTCAGAAACCGCGCTATACTTTATCGGCGGTGTTATCAAACATGCGCGTGCATTAAATGCGATTACCAACCCATCGACCAACAGCTATAAGCGCCTAGTGCCACATTATGAAGCGCCTATCAAGCTTGCGTATTCAGCGTCTAATCGTTCAGCCTCTATCCGTATTCCGCACGTTAGTAGCCCAAAAGCGGTACGTGTTGAAGCACGTTTCCCTGATCCAGCAGCCAACCCATACCTAGCGTTTGCGGCGTTGCTCATGGCAGGTCTTGACGGTATTCAAAACAAGATGCATCCAGGCGAAGCCGCTGATAAAAACTTGTATGACTTGCCACCAGAAGAAGAAGCACTCATTCCAACGGTTGCTGAAAACTTAGAAGTGGCGCTACAGGCGTTAAAAGATGATCATGAGTTCTTATTAAAAGGTGACGTATTCACTAAAGAGATGTTAGAAGCTTACATTGCGCTGAAGCAAGAAGAAGTGCAGCGTGTCAACATTACTGTACATCCTGTTGAGTTTGACTTGTACTATAGCTGCTAATCTATAGTTCACACGCTAAATTCTCGATAAACAAAAAACCAGTTAAGTAATTCTTAGCTGGTTTTTTTTGTTCAATCAAAGTGCGAGTTTAATTGGTCAACTTAGTATGAAGTCATTGCTGATTTAATGTTAAAAATATCGCATAATGGTTTCATCTATATATTAATAATAAATATCTACTAGGCTAACTGACTATGATTGCATCATTAAAAAGAACTATTTTCAATAAAAGGTTACCGCTAAGTTTGCTGACAGGGCTAGTCATTTGCACAGCCAGTGTCTACGCACCGATGGCAAATGCCGCCGCTATTTACAAGGTTGTCGATGAGAAGACTGGTCAAGTGACCTTTACCGACCGACCGCAGAACTATGAGCAGCAAGCAGGCAAGCAAATTAGCCAGACCAGTGTGATGACTGCTAATGATAGTGTGGCTGCAAATAGTTCTAGTCAAACAAGTAATACGAATAATCAGCCTGTCAGTACCATCCAAGCGCCTGCTGCGGCTAGCACCACTCCTAACAGTGATTCAACCGCTAATAAAGCGCCCATTAATTATCAGCTGACGATGACAGAGCCTAGCGAAGAGCGGGCGTATCGTCGTCCCGTACAAAGTATTGAGGTAAAGGTGCTAGTAAAACCGGCACTACAAGCAGGCGATAGTGTCAGCATTTACTTAGATGGTAACGAGGTGGCGCAAGGTTTAAGCGCTTCGATTGCAACCGTTGATATTTTGCCGGGTACGCATAGCGTAAAAGCTGTGCTAAAAAATAAAAAGGGTCAGGTAGCAAAACAGGTAGAGCGTACCGTCTATGTCATCCAAAATACGCAAACCTTGCAAAATAAGAAAAAAATAGCAGAGCAATTATTGGCTTATCAGCGCCTGCCTTGGAATCAAAAAGTACTATTAAAAATGCGTCAAGATGGCAAACAACCGAATATGTTGTCATTTACTAAGCCAGTAGTTGATAAACCCATGACACTTGAAGAACCGGTAAAAAAATAACTTTGGGTCACTTTGTTAAATATTAATAATAAAAGGTTAGCGGTAATACATTAATAATAATTCATAGACATAAAATAAGGGCAATCACTGAAAGCAGTGATTGCCCTTATCTATAGAAGTTAGCAATAATATCTATTGCTTAATCCATTAAATATCCATTTATTTTGTTAATTCAATCGTGCCATTAGCAGTCACTGAAATGGTGCTATTGCCAGACTCAAAGCTTTGGCTTGGTACTGAATCACTTACAGATTCAGCTTTCATGTTCATCGCGCTATACATAGGGCGCGGATAGTTGCTGCCGGTATTTAGATTGACAGTGACGACACGATAGCTGCGTGCATCCCATGCACGAGTCAGGTTTTTGGCCTGCTGTTGAAAGGCGCGTGAAGCATCGGTCATAAGCTTTTGCTCTAGCGCATCTTTTTTAGCATCTGAAACCCCAAAGTTTAGATTTTCCATGACTAAGGTTTGTTGTAAGTCTGCAATCAGCTGGCTGGTCGCCGCAAAGTCGGTGCTCTTTAAGTCGATGCTGGCTTGTCCAGTCCAACCAATGATTTTGTCATTTTTATCGTAGCGCGGGTAGGTGCGCTGCTGACCGGTACTGACTGTCACGCTAGGATAGCGTTTGGCGATTTTCATGGCGTTATTGATAGAGGTATTAAGCGTGGTCGCTAGCGTTTTAGCATCTGATGCCTGCGCTTTTTTATACATACTGGCGCGAACTTCGTCATTCTGAATTTCTTCTTTGACTTCTGTCTGAAAAGTCAGCTGATCGTAGCCTGTGGGTTCTGCATGGGCGCTACCCATCATCGCTGTTAATAAGGCAGCGGTGCCTGTAGCAAGTACTGCTTTGTTCATCCAAGTATTTCTCATAGCTATCTCCTAATAAGTGGTAATCATATTTGTGCGAGGTGTATGGTTATAAAACTCACTTTTATATGAGGGTTTTTTGTATTGGTTTTTATTCAATATACCCTGACTAAAATAGCAAAAAATAAACCAATTGCTGTGAGAATTTTGTCATTTAAGTTGCTGCTTAGATTTGGTTACATCGTTACTTGTGCGCAGTAAGTGGAGAGATTGTTTATCGCCTAAAGCAAACAGTTTGACGATGGGGGTTGTAATAATAAAAAATTCTTGTATAATCTGCAACTGGTGGCTCCATTGGTAGCCTCGCAACATTGTTCTATGAACCCCGCCAGGACCGGAAGGTAGCAACGGTAATAGTTATGATGTGTGCCGAGGATGTGCTTTTGGAGTCGCTTTTTTTTGCCTAAAATTTGCTGATACTCCTGCTATATCGTCTCAAAGAGTCAAACCTGATAATAAGTCCTTCATCGTAAAGGGCTTTTTTTTCGCCTCCAATTCGCCCGATTTTAAACTTTGAGCCATAAATATGGGTTAAAATACAATGTAGTAACCTTTATTAACAATAATATCAATTATTAATACGAAACGTTTTGGGATCTGTTTATGAAAATGTTTGTTTGGCTGTTCATTGCAGTGGCTGTATTGGTCGTGGTCTTTGGGGTATCCGTTTTTAATAAGCTGGTGCGTGCCCGCAACCAAGCAAAAAATGGCTTTGCACAGATAGATGTACAACTAAAACGTCGTCATGATTTAATTCCAAATTTGGTTGAGACAGCCAAGCGTTATTTAGCGCACGAAGAAGAAACGCTAACACGCGTGATTAGTGCGCGTAATCATGCTCAAAGTCTGCAGGATTCTAGCAAGCATCAGCCAGATTCGCTTGAACACATGGCGCTGTTTGCCAAGGCAGAAGGGATGTTATCTAAAGCATTAGGTCAATTCTCAGCGGTGGTGGAAGCGTATCCTGAGCTAAAAGCGGATAGTATGATTAAAGAGTTGATGGATGAGTTGACCAATACTGAAAACCGGATTGGCTTTGCACGTCAGCATTATAATGACAGCGTGATGTTTTATAACAATGACCGCGAGGTGTTTCCAAATAATCTTGTCAGCAGTACCTTTGGCTTTCGACCACTCAGCCCATTGGTATTTGAAGACAGAAAGGTAATTGCGCAAGCACCTGTCGTTAATATGGGTTGATTTTATATGCATTTAGCTATCGCTAGGTCAGATAAGTAGATGGATTTCTTTGGTGCACAGCGTAGCCATACTCGGCGCAGCTTATTGCTCTATGGGCTATTTTTTCTCATTATATTTGCCCATATTGCGGTGGCGCTCGCTATTATGTCGCTGCTGCTGAAGATGTTTACCGGTGGCATTTATTACTGGGTGTTAATACTGGTGGTTGTATGGACGATCGGTAGCTTCGTCATTGGTAGTTTTTTAGAATATAGACGCTTAGTAGCAGGTGGTCGTGCGATTGCTCAGCGCGTAGGCGCCGTTCGGTTATTCATTGACCATAGCCAAGATGCTTGGCAGCATAGTCAAGGGGTTGCTCATCAACATCAGCCTGTACAGAAAGTTCGTTTTAGTGCTCTTCATATCGCGGTACGCGATGAGCGTGATTTCCCGCCTGTTTATCGCCGTTATTATGAGATTGCCCAACAGCTCGCCATTGCCTCGGGTTTGAGTATGCCTATTTTGTATGTTCTGCCTGATGAGCAAGGGATTAACGGCTTCGTTGCCGGCCGTCATAGTCAAGATATGGTATTGGTTGTCACTCAAGGCGCGCTTGATAAGCTGTCCGATGAGGGGTTGTATGGCTTGATAGGGCACGAATACGGTCATATCTTGCATGGCGATGCCACCTTCAATTTACAGCTAATGGTCGTGCTAGCAGGCTTGCAATTACTTTATGACTGGAGTGATTCCGTCAATAACTTTGGCGCTAGCAGTCATAATAAGCAGCAAAATTATTTTGACAATGCGGTCAAT
Source organism: Janibacter sp. CoH_79_TC_3 (assembly GCF_058197955.1). Lineage (NCBI taxonomy): Bacteria > Bacillati > Actinomycetota > Actinomycetes > Micrococcales > Intrasporangiaceae > Janibacter > Janibacter sp. CoH_79_TC_3. The sequence continues at coordinate 249,342 of NZ_JBXWIV010000002.1, read as the reverse complement.
CAAAATAACCCTTTACCCCAAAGAGCCATTGATAGTCATGCCCGTAGCACTGAAGCGCAGACAGCAAGCTTTACGACTCATAATGAGTGGGTCACCTACTGGCAAAATCAATCCAAAAATCAGCAGTCATCTGCTAAGCCTCAGTCGATGTGGCTACAAAGCACAGCTGCCACTGATCGGCAAGCGCCGCGAAGTATCTGGACATTACTAATACATGGATTGAGCTTCTCAAGCATGGCCAGTGCTCAACTCATTAAACACAGCTTTAATCGTGAACGTGAGTTACTCGCTGATGCGACGAGCGTACAGCTAACACGCTCGCCTGCGATCATGGAAACCTTAAAAGCCATCTATCAAGATTCGCTTGGTTCGCGCTTAACCGGTATCGCCGATATCAATGGGCTTAGTCATTTCTTTTTTGCCAGTAGCGGGGCGGATTTGGGTGACTTCTCGTGGTTTGCTACGCATCCAAGCTTGACTGAGCGTATGAGCGCTATTAACGACAATGCTTATCATGATTTCGCGGTGCAGGTTGCTAAAGAAAAACGCATCAATCAACAAAAGATTAAAGAGATATATGAACAGCGGCGATTGGGTGATTGGGGCGTGGTAACAGCAAATAGCCTAAGCAAGATTAAACAAGAGACAAATACGCAATGCTCGTCAATATTTAACAATCCATCAGCCTCTATTAATAACAGCATCATCGATTGCTCTAATGACGTTATCAATAAAGAAGTCGCTGCCTTTTCTACAGTTGAAATGAACAACCAATCGGAAGCCGATGCGGGGCTTGAGTTTGTTGTAGAACAGGATGTGGTCATTGATGGTCGTTTGCAGGTACAAGCAGAGCAGATAGGCACTCATCAGTTGCTAAAGCCATGGCAAGCAAAACCTGACAGTGACTTAGCATCAGATACATTAATTGGTATCGAGGATATAGAAAAAGTATCGTTACCACAGTATGTGATCAATCACAGTTATCATCCGTTAGGGGCGCAAGCATTGATTGAAGCAGTGCTGCTGTGTCATCAAGGTCACGTGCTGTCAACAACGGCGACTTATGATTTAACCGATATTTGGCTTGGACTGCATGAGGATGTTACGTCTGCTACTGAAATCAGCAACAATTATAGCGCTGGTATTAGCAGCAACACGCCATTTTTACCACATAGGTTAGATCACAAATTATTGGAGACGGTGGCAAGTCTTGATCGGCGTTTAGACAGTGCGTTGCTAGCATTGGCGCTAAAGCAACTGAGACAATATAATCTGTCAGAAAGCGCTACTAATGAATTACGCTTAAAGTATAAAGCTAATCATAGTAATCAATATCATCAACATTATATGCAGCAAAAAAAATGTCGTACGATGCTGATACGCTATCAGCAAGGTATTATTGAAGTCTTTAAAACCTATCTAACGGCAGATTTAAGCCAAAACTTTGCTGATAAATTATCTAATGATGATGGTTGTATTGATGAATATAAACCAGTGTTCACTCTTTCAGGAAATACCGATTTTCGGTTGCCATCAATCTTAGCATTATGGCAAGCGCTACAGCTGCAGCAATTATTACCGATATTGTCTGCCATATTAAATGATGAACAATCGCAGTCGCATATACCTGCGCAGACATTATGGCAGCAAGTATTACACGCTAGTACGGATGATATTTATGCTCAGCTTGATCCTTCAGGAGAAGTATTTGATGGTCTTGATGTTGCCGCGAGAACAATGGTTACTTTATTGGCTTATCGCTTATCAAAAGATGCCAAAGGGCAGATAATATCCGCACTAGATAGCTCAGTACATAGTGCAGTGCTCTTTAATAGTGCTAGCAGTGCTCATTATCTTGTGGATTTACGACGTCATGCACGTTTGATTGATATTGATTTAGCAGTCGTTAGTGATGCAAACTTGCAATGGTTATTATTGACCGCGCAAAATCTAAATAGTGTCCAATTATTGGCGTTGATAGAAGCGGTGCCTATTTTTATAGCGCCTGTCTGTAAGTCGGCTGCATCAGAAGCCAAACGTGAGGATAATTCTCAAGAGAGGCAACAGGGCAGCGGTCAAATAGATTATAATGCTTATATACAGGAAGGTAATGCGGGTAATGCCACTGGTCATCATTCATATGATTATAATACTTACCGGCAATGGCTGAGTACGTTGCATACAGTGATGTTACACGATACGATAGTCAGTCAAGATGAATATGACTGTTTGACCATGCTAGCTAATCATTGGTTAGGGGTTCGAGAGCTTTTCTAATCAATGTAATTGACTACATTTAAGTAAGTGTTTTGCTGGCAAGAAGCAATATGTTTTAAATGTTTTTTGATATTATTTTTCTTCGTTGTTTTTTTTGACAGTAACAGCCTGTAAATCCATTTTAGATAAGTAGGATAGTAAATAAGCATGAGTGATATCCAAGACCCGCTAGTTGTCATGCAGCATCGTATGCAGCAGCGCCAGATTTTAGCGATGATGGGTATCAATCAGTGGGTGCAGCCGAGCTCTGAAACCATGAATATCGCAGATATTTCTGCGCCTGCTCTGCTCGAGCAGACTACAGCTAACCCAACTTTAGCTAATGCTAGCACTTCTTCTGCGACCACCACTGAACAGCCAAGCGTTGAATCTTCGAATATTAAATCCTCAAATATTGATGCTATATCAGGTATGGTAGATGATGAGTCTATTAACCATTATTACGATGATGCGAATGAGACAGGTTTGATTCAGCCTGAACCTCAAAGCCCAGTTACCTATAGTTTTGACTCGACTGCCCCTGATGTATCTAAGCCTGCCGCGACTTCCTTTGTAAATACTGTCGTTCGGCAAGCTGCTATTAGTAATATAAATCATGCTGTGAGCTTTGAAGAGGAAAGTTTTAAAGAAGAAGGCTTTCAAGAGGAAAGCTTTAAAAAGATTGCACCATTTGATTTACAAGGTGGCCGCTACGGCGATTGGGTGGTTTTGGTTGATATCCAAGCACTCAACAATGACAGCCAAAAGCTTTGGCAAAATATCACCCAAGCGCTATCCATCACCTGTGAGACGACCTCATTTCCTATTTGTGAAGGTATGGATGCAGCAGAGCTTGCCAATGCCAGCCTTGCAGGATATGTGTTTAAGATTGGTCGTAGCGAAGAGATAAAAGTTGCCGCATTGACGGCGTTGCCTGACGGCCTTGAGCATCCGAACTTTACCACTGTGCCGACACTTGATGACATGCTTACTGATAGTAGCCTTAAACGTCAGCTTTGGGAGCAGTTATCAAAGCTGAATTAAAGGCTTGCCACTTACTATGACAGAGATTAAAAAATAACGATAAAATTCACCTTCAACATTTAACCTTTAATAACTACGATGATTTCATCATATTTAGGATATTGATTATGACCACTAAAGCCGCTTCTAACCGTGTAGCCAATTTTTCAGCAGGACCTGCCACCATACCGACCGCCGTCTTATCACGCGCTCAAGAAGAATTGCTTGATTGGCAGGGACGCGGTATGTCGGTCATGGAAGTGAGTCACCGTAGTAAAGAATACCTCGCGATTACCGAAAAAGCTGAAGCCAAATTGCGCTCGCTAATGGACATTCCAGATAACTATAAAGTGCTGTTTTTACAAGGCGGTGCCAGCTTACAGTTTTCAGCGATTCCATTAAACTTATTAAATGGTGGCCGCGCAGATTATCTAACGACAGGTACCTGGTCTGGTAAAGCGGTTAAAGAAGCACAGCGCTATGCCAAACTGGGTTTGGGCGAGGTTAATGTGGTCGCAACGGGTAAAGACAGTAAATTTACCGACGTGCCAGCCCAAAGCGATTGGAACCTGAGTAAAGATGCAGCGTATTTCCACTACTGCGCCAACGAAACCATTCATGGTTTGCAGATATTTGAGCCGCCACAAGTCGATGCGCCGATTATCGCCGATATGTCTTCTTGCATTTTGTCACAGCCCATTGATGTCTCTAAATTTGGCATGATTTACGCGGGTGCGCAAAAAAATATCGGGCCAGCAGGTCTGATTATCGTGATTATCCGTGAAAACTTATTGGGCAAAGCGAGTGAGTGGTGCCCGCTGCTGATGAATTATGAGCATCAGGCGGAAAAAGAATCAATGTCAAACACGCCAGCGACGTATTCTTGGTATTTAGCAGGGCTGGTATTTGATTGGTTAGAGGAGCAGGGCGGCGTTGCTGCTATCGGCAAAATTAACCAACAAAAAGCCGATTTGCTTTACAAGGTGATTGATGACAGCAGTTTTTATAGCAACCCAGTTGACCCTAAATATCGCTCTATCATGAATGTGCCGTTTACGTTAGCCGACAGCAGCCTTGATAAAGTGTTTTTAGAAGAGTCGGAAGCGGCAGGCTTGATGAATCTAAAAGGTCACCGCGATGTTGGCGGCATGCGCGCCAGCATTTATAATGCAGTGTCATTAGATTGGGTACAGCAGTTGGTTGACTTTATGATCGCCTTTGAAAAAAAGCACGCTTAAGTCAGTACAAGTTTTAAAACAAAAGACGCAACTTTATGAGCTGCGTCTTTTTTATGTCTATTAGCGTTTTTTAAGGGGCATAATGCGTTATGTAGCAACCTTAACACCGCAAAGCATTAGGTTAAAAAACCTAAGTTTGTTATGATAAAATTTCGTCAATCGTATATTTTGCAGTCAGTCGCGCATTTTTTATCCACATTGATTTAGAGTAGAGGGTCGTTATACAGTCATGATGCTAAAAAATACCATGCTAAAAGCCGTCTTGCTTGCCATTACTATCAGCTGGATACCTGCTAGTATCGCGGCGCCAATCACCACGACTGCGCTTGGGCATAATAGTACCACTGAGTATATTGACGTACCGTACATGCCCTATGCCAATCCAAAGGCGCCCAAAGGTGGTACGCTTTCACTGGATGCACGCGGCACCTTTAATGCGGCCAATAAATGGATGACCACAGGTGTGGCGATGGTTGGTACGGACTATCTGTATGATACCTTGATGACTGGCTCACTCAATGAAGCCTTTACCATGTATCCGCAGCTGGCAAATAAAGTCACGTATGATCCCGATGATACCAGTTGGATTATTTACCATATTAATCCTGCCGCGCGCTTTTGGGACGGGACACCGGTTACCAGTAGTGATGTCAAAGCCACTTATGAGGCGATATTGAATAAAGGGCCGATGTATATCCGCAGTTATTTGGGTGATATCAAAGACATTGAGATTATCGATAAGCAGCGAGTAAAGTTTGTCTTTAAATCTGATGACAATAAAGAGATTTTATTAACGGTTGGGCAGTTTCCTATTTTTGCTAAGTCATCGATTGATACAGATTTTGAGAAAATAACCTTGACGCCGCTCATGGGCAGCGGTCCTTATAAACTTGGGCGCATTGATGCAGGGCGTGCGGTCAGCTATGTGCGTGATCCCAATTATTGGGGTCGTGATTTGATGGTCAATCGCGGTCGTTATAACTTTGATATGATTAAGTTTGTCTATTATCAAAGTGATGAGATTGCTTTTGAGGGTTTTAAATCTGGGCAATATCGTTTCCGCCCGGAGAATAAAGCCTCTAATTGGGCAACAGGTTACAATTTCCCCGCCGTCAAAGCAGGTCTGATTAATAAAGAAACCATAAACAGCGAAAATCCAGTACCGATGCAAGGTTTGGTGATGAATATGCGCCGGCCAATTTTTCAAGACATTCGTGTCCGCCAAGCCTTGACGGCGGCTTACGATTTTGAATGGATGAATAAAACCTTATTCCATGACCAGTATGAGCGTTTGCAAAGCTTCTTTCATGGTTCCGAGCTTGCTGCTACTGGTACACCATCTGCGGCTGAGATGCAGGTGTTAAGTCCATTGCTAACCAAGCTTGAACCGATTCAGCGCCAAGCAGTATTGACGGAATGGCAATTACCAACCAGTGACGGTAGCGGCTTTAATCGTGACAGGTTGTTAAAGGCGCGTCAGCTATTGCTAGATGCGGGTTTTTATTATCAAGATATGAAGTTGTATCAGCCAAACGGCAAGCTTGCTCAAATTGAGATTTTGATGACAGGCGAGACCATGGGGCGTGTATTGTTGCCTTATATTCGTAATCTAAAGCGTTTGGGCTTTGATGCGACCTTACGTCAAGTCGATGGGCCACAATATTACGAGCGCATGCGCCGTTTTGACTATGATATGGTCGTCGATGTCTTCGCCCAAAGTCTATCGCCTGGCGCTGAGCAAGTGGGTTTTTGGGGTAGCACCGCCGCTGATGAAGCGGGCAACGCTAATACCATCGGTATTAAAAACCCTGCGATTGACAGTGTTATTAAAAAATTGGGCGACGCTAAAAGTCGCGATGAGATTGTCTTATATACTCACGTACTTGATCGCCTGCTACGGGCAGGTCATTATTTAGTACCTTTATACGGCAAATCTAGCACCAATGTTGCCTACTGGAATCAATATCGGCATACTGCAAAACTGCCGACCAATGCTATCGGTATCGATTATTGGTGGACAGATAAAGCAGCGGAAGCCCGTGTTAATCAATATTTGAAGCAATAGTTTAAGATAATGGCTCCAAACGATCGTTAGAAGCAATAGTTTTAAAAAACAGCTCGAAACAATAATTTATAAAAATGGCTTAAGCCAATAAATGCAATGACTCTGCATAATTTTTTAGTTGGTTTAAAAATTACATACAAGACATTCGCAATAAAGACAATCACTGCTAAGGACTTTACATGAGTATTCGTATTCACCCCATTAAAGCATTTAATGACAATTATATTTGGACATTAATTAATGATAGCAATAAACAGGCGATTGTCATTGATCCGGGTCAAGCCGAGCCAGTTATCGCTTATTTAGCAGAAAGCGGCTTAGAGCTGACGTCTATCTGGACCACGCATCATCACCATGATCATATCGGTGGCGTCGCTGAGCTGCAAGAATCTTATCCGATGACGCATCTGGTTGCGCATACAGAGCATAATGTCGATGAAGACCAGACTATCAAAGACGGTAGTACGGTCAGTGCTTGGGGCTGCGCCGCACAAGTATGGGATGTCTCAGGCCATACCGCAAGCCACGTGGCTTATATTTTAGATATCGATGGACAGAAGCATTGTTTCTGCGGTGATACCTTATTTAGTGCCGGTTGCGGACGTGTGTTTACCGGCACGATTGAGCAATTGCATGAGAGCTTTAAGCGTTTAAATGGCTTGCCAGCTGAGACGCTGCTGTACCCTGCCCATGAATATACTGCCAGCAACCTACGCTTTGGTTTATCTATTGAACCTGCGAGTGAAGCGATGCAGCAAGCGCTTGCGCAAGCAGAAGAAAAAACCGCCCAAGGCATTCCGACATTGCCTGTGACATTAGAGCATGAGCGCGCAATCAATGTGTTTTTGCGTACGCAAGAGCCGAGTGTGATAGCAGGGGTGAAGTCTAAAGTCACTATTGATGATGATAAGTCTTTGACAGTATTTGCCGCGTTACGTGAGCTAAAAAACAATTTCTAAATGTTAAGTTATCATATTTCTTTATTTTAGGAAGCCGCCGTTATGGGTCGTTATATCTTAAAAAGGTTACTACTGATATTACCGACGCTATTTTTGATATTACTGGCGAACTTTGTCATTGTCCAAGCTGCGCCGGGCGGCCCTGTTGAGCAGCAACTGGCACTTATTGAGCAAAGCGCAAAAGACAGTGCGCTCAGTGGTAATATCGGTGCGGGTAGTGCCGGTGGCAACAATAGCACTTACCAAGGGACACGTGGTTTATCAGAGGAGATGGTGGCGGCGATAAATGCGCAATATGGCTTTGATAAGTCAGCACCTGAGCGCTTTTGGCTGATGCTAAAGAACTATGCCAAACTGGATTTTGGTGAGTCGTTTTTTAAAGGGCAGTCGGTAACCGATTTGATTATAGAAAAACTGCCAGTATCCATCTCGCTTGGGCTCTGGAGCACCTTGCTGATTTATATGATAGCCATTCCACTGGGCGTCTATAAAGCCATGCATCATGGCTCAGGTATAGATAAAGTTACTGCCATGCTACTGGCTATCGGTCATGCGATTCCCGTCTTTGTATTTGCCGTCATACTCTTGGTGTTCTTTGCCGGTGGCAGCTATTGGAATATTTTTCCACTGCAAGGATTAACTTCCGAGAATTTTGATCAATTAAGCGCACTTGGTAAAATTAAAGATTATTTTTGGCATTTAGCGCTGCCTCTGCTAGCAAGTACGGTAGGTGGTTTTGCTGGCTTGACCTATTTGACCAAGTTTAGTTTTTTGGAAGAGCTGGGTAAGCAATATGTGCTTACTGCGCGAGCAAAAGGGTTGGGTGAACGTCAAGTTCTGTACGGTCATGTGTTTCGTAATGCGATGTTGATTATTATTGCGGGTATCCCAGCGGCCATCGTTGGGATTTTCTTTGCCGGTAATTTTCTCATTGAAATTATCTTTAAGCTTGATGGTTTGGGATTGTTGGGTTTTGAAGCCATTCAGCAGCGTGATTATCCAGTGATATTCGGCACGCTGTTTATCTTTACCTTAGTGGGGCTGTTATTACAGTTAATCAGTGATTTAAGTTATCACTTAATTGATCCCCGTATCGACTTTGAGGGGCGCTAATGTCAAGTCATCCATTATCTTCAGTGCCCTCAAGCGGCTCTTCGATTCCTATAGAAAAAAAACGTCGCCTAAATCCTATTTGGCAAGCACGCCTAAACCGTTTTCGCCATAATCGTCTTGGTGTCATATCGCTGTTTATTTTTGCGCTGATATTTGTCATCTGTATGGCAGCCAATGTGATTGCCAATGACAAGCCGCTATTGGTGCAGTATCAGGGTGACTATTACTTCCCAGTCCTAAAAGCCTATCCTGAGACGACTTTTGGTGGGGTGTTTGAGACTGAAACCAATTATAAAGACCCTGCGGTACAAACGCTGATTGATGAGCAGGGTTTTTATATCATGCCGCTCATATCCTTTGCCGACCAGACACCTAACGTTGAGCTAGGTATTCCATATCCAGCCGCGCCCAACAGCCAAAATTGGCTTGGGACAGATGATTTAGGTCGTGATGTGCTGGCGCGGATACTTTATGGGTTGCGGGTATCGTTGTTGTTCGGTTTGGCACTGACACTCGCGGGTGCATTAATTGGCATCATCGTCGGTGCGATACAAGGTTATTATGGTGGTTGGGTAGATTTAGCAGGGCAGCGCTTTATGGAAGTATGGGGCGGGATGCCGCAGCTGTTTATGATCATTATCTTGGTCAGCTTGTTTAGCCCCAGTATCTTTATGCTGTTTGCCATGATGCTGTTATTTGGTTGGATGGGACTAGTCGGTTTGGTACGGGCAGAGTTTTTGCGAGCGCGTAATTTTGATTATGTTCGTGCCGCGCGTAATCTTGGGGTATCGGATAGCCAAATCATGCTAAGACATATTTTGCCCAATGCATTGGCATCAAGCTTGTCACAGCTGCCGTTTATTTTAACGGCTAATATTATTGCTTTGACCGCGCTGGACTTTTTAGGATATGGTCTGCCACCTGGGTCACCGTCACTTGGTGAGCTAATGGTCCAAGGGAAAAATAATCTCGATGCCCCTTGGTTGGCGTTATCGGGATTTTTTAGCTTAACCTTTATTTTGTCATTGCTTATCTTCGTTGGCGAAGCGCTGCGTGATGCCTTTGATCCGAGGCGCTCCTGATATGACAACTGATAAGATTATAAACGCTAATATGACGACTACTACTGAGCGAAGTGCTACTGAGAAAAATGCCTATTTAAATGATAATCATAGCAATAGCCAAAATAAGTTAATGCTGACCGTAGATAAACTTAGCATCATAACTCATGCAGGTGTTGCTCTGGTAGATAAGTTATCGTATGAGCTGAGGCAAGGGCAGACGTTAGCTATAGTAGGTGAGTCAGGCTCTGGTAAGTCGATTGCCAGTCTTGCACTATTGGGTTTGCTACCAGATAATTTGACCGTGACCGGTGAGGTGCAATTAGCAGATGTAACAGGAATGGTGACACTACCGATAGCGAATAATAAGATACGTAATGCAGCGCTGCGCTCTATTCGCGGGCAGCGTATCGGTATGGTGTTTCAAGAACCAATGACCGCGCTCAACCCATTGCATACAGTCGGCAAACAAATTGCTGAATCATTGCATCTCAGCGGCGTAGCCAAAAAACAATGGCGCGAAAAAAGTATTGCCTTGCTAGACGATGTCAATATCACTAAGCCTGTTGATAAACTGAATCGCTATCCGCATGAGCTATCAGGTGGTCAGCGTCAGCGGGTGATGATTGCGATGGCATTGGCGCAGCAGCCTGATATCTTAATCGCTGATGAACCAACCACCGCGCTTGATGTGACTTTACAACATGAAATCCTTGAGCTGCTGGATGATCTTAAGCGTCAGCACAATATGGCAATGATACTCATCAGCCATGATCTCAATCTAGTCAGACGCTACAGCGATGACGTCATCGTTATGCGCCAAGGGCAGACGATTGAGCAAGGGCAAACCGCAATGGTATTTAGTCAGCCTAAAGCTGAATATACCCGCTCGCTTATCAAGCAAGATTTTGGACAAGCGCTAAGTTTATTAAATGATGAAAGTCAGTTATTAACCGTATTGCAAGTCAGCAACTTACAAGTACAATTTCCGCTTGAAAAAAGCGTGTTTAGCGTAACCAAACGTTGGTTTGATGCCGTAAAAGACGTTGATATGAGCCTGCAAAAAGGGCAGGCGTTAGGTATCGTTGGTGAATCAGGCTCTGGTAAAACCACCATTGCGCTGGCGTTAAGTCAATTACTTAGTAATCAAGCCCATGTTAGTAGACAAATAATGGTCAATGGACAAGATATTACGGCATTGTCCAAACGTGAGCTACGTCAGTTTCGCTCACAGATTCAAATGGTGTTTCAAGACCCTTTTGCCAGTATTAATCCACGCATGACGGTCATGCAAATCGTCGAAGAAGGATTGCTGGTTCAAGGTGTCAACAAAGCAGAACGCCAGCAGGCGGTGATGGATAGTTTGGCTACTGTGTATCTGCCAGCTGAGTTTGCGCAGCGTTATCCGCATGAGCTATCAGGTGGTCAACGCCAGCGCGTAGCCCTTGCCCGTGCACTCATTATGCAGCCAAGTTTATTAATATTGGACGAGCCAACGTCTGCACTTGATAGCACCACGCAGGTCACTGTGGTCAACTTGCTACGTGAGATTCAGGAAAAATTGCAAATCAGCTACGTGTTTATCAGTCATGACTTAAAAGTAGTGCGTGCCTTATGTCAGCATATTATGGTATTAAAGGAAGGTAGATGTATTGAGTCTGGTCGTAGTGAAGATGTGTTTAATAATCCGCAGCATCCGTATGCGCAGCAGTTGTTGCAGGCAAGTGTGCTATAGACTAAGCAGCTAAGACCAAATAACTATATGAATTTAGAGACATCGGAACTCACTACATGATAAGTAGGCTTAAGATAGAACCCATCCAAGCGCGAGATACTAGCGAGCCAAATCGTCCCTCAACCACGCTTGAGCTGTTGTTTGACTTGGTTTATGTCATTGCTGTCGCCGCCGCTGCCAATGGTTTTTATAATCGCTTGAGTGAGCATGATCTTTCAGGGTTTTTAACCTTTATCTTGGCATTCTTTATCCTATGGAATGCTTGGACCAGCTTTACGTGGTTTGCGTCAGGATATGACCCTGACGATTGGTTTTATCGCTTATCGGTGATGTTTCAGATGTTTGGCTCACTGATGATAGCGGCTAATATTCATCAGTTTTATGAGCAAGGACTGACATGGATTGGTGTCACTGGTTATGCCATTATGCGGCTGGCGAGTTGTAGTCAGTGGTGGCGCGTCTATCGACAAGTACCGGGTCACCAAAAAGTTGCTGGACGCAGTATGGTCGGTTTGTTAACCTTGCAAGCCTTGTGGATAAGCTGGCTGTTTTTACCCGCATCGCTACAAACGCCCGCTTTGTTCTTGTTTATCGCAGCAGAGCTCCTCATGCCTGTGTGGGCGCGCTCAGAGCAGTTTAATAATTGGCATCCAGCGCATATTGCGGAGCGTTACGGGCTATTAACCATCATTGTATTGGGTGAGGGTGTGGTCGGCGTCAGTAACAGTATTCAGTATTTTCTGGTCAATTCTGCTTCAGCCGCCAGCTCCATTATTTTCTTAGGTTCAAGTTTGGTTGCTTTGGTTTTTTCTTTATGGTGGTTATATTTTATCGTGCCATTCGATACCATTTTGAATAAAGAGCGCCGACGGCATGACTTGTTTTTATTTGGCTATGGTCATTTTTTTATCTTTGCTTCAATCGCCGGTCTAGGCAGTATGCTAAATTTGGTCACAGAATCTGCTGCCGCTGATACCAGCGCTCCGGGCTATCAAATTATCTCCCAGCCTTATGCAATGGGCATGTTGATGGCTATGCTGAGTGTGTTTTTATTAACGCTCACCATACTGCGCGAATTAATGTGCCGTAAATCGAGTCATAATGTCATCGCCATGCTCATTGCTTTGATAATCATTGGACTGAGTTATATGGCGGTCGTACAAGGATTGCCGATTACTTACGGTATTTGGCTCAGTATCTTGGCACCTGTGGTGATGATTTGGTATTTTAACCAAGATAATAAGCAGTGGCTGGTCTAAGAAGCGGATTAAGGTGTTACAACCAAGTTTATAGTGACTATCGATTGACTGCTTAATAAGTAAAAATATAAGCAGCACATAAGCAAGAATGAGGCGCTAAATAATCAGAACATAGCAGTTCATAATAATCACGACATCCTAAAAATGGCGGTGGTACAATAAGTTTAGACAGTAGTTTACTGTAGGTAGACGCTGACACAGTACTTTCATTAAAAGTACCATTATTTTGACAGCATTTTTATTTTGACAGCGGTGATGAATCACTGCTTTAAGTTGTCGTTATTGCTAGTATTAGCATCATTAAAAAGGATTTTTGTACCCATGAAAAAACAAAATACTATTTCTAAACTGGTCAATAGCACGGGCTTACAGCATGCTGGCTATTTGGCGGTTGCCAAGACGCGTGCCAAAGTATTAAAAGCTTTCGCTTACGTTGTGCCTATCAGAAGACCGATGTTATTCGTCGGTGAGACCTCGTGTGAAGATTTGTGCGACATGGTCATCAATGAAGGCAATACCAATGTTTTTATCGTTACTGACGCGGTATTAAACAAACTTGGTATCCCTGCCAAAGTCACGGATTATCTAGATAGCAAAAATATCAGCTATAAAGTATACGATGGCATTACTCCAGACCCTACTTTTAAGGTTGTCGAAGAAGGACTACGTAAGTCTGTCGACGCTAAATGCGACTCAATTATTGCCATCGGTGGCGGCTCAGTTATTGATGCAGCTAAGATGATTGCCATGTCACAAGGCAATAACTGCAAGCCAAAACAGCTTATCGGTATCTTGAAAGCTAGAAAGCCTTCGGTTCCGCTTTATTGTATTCCTACCACAGCGGGCACGGGCTCAGAAGCGACCCTTGGTGCGGTGGTGTCAGATGATAAAACCCATCAAAAAGCCCTGTCTATCGACCCAAGAATGGTGCCATTAGCAGCGGCTATTGACCCTGTTATCATGAAAGGTATGCCTGCGCATATCACAGCCGATACGGGTATCGATGTGTTGACACATGCCTTAGAGGCTTGGATGAGTGCCAATGCCAGCGTTGAGACGGATTACTATGCCGCTTCTGCGGTCAAATCTGTGATGCAAAACCTACCGCTGGTTTATAAAGATGGTGGCAACCTTAAAGCCCGTGAAGAGATGGGTATTGCCGCTCATTACGGCGGTATCGCTTTTAATAAAGCCGGTCTAGGTTACGTCCATGCTATCGCTCACCAGTTGGGGGCGCATTATAGTATCCCTCATGGTCGCGCCAATGCCATCGTGTTGCCGTATGTGCTTGACGTCAATCGTAAAGGCAGCAAGAAAAGATTGGCAGAGCTGGCTCGCAAGACCGGTATGGTCAAATCGGGTCAAGCTGGCAAGAGCGATGCTGAGATTGCCGACCATCTCATCGCGCAAGTGCGCGAACTGATTGCAACGTTAAATATCGATCCAACTGTTAAGGATATGCAGAGTAGTGATTTTAGTAACATCGCCAAAGCTGCTGCAAAAGAAGTCAGCGATACTTATGCGGTACCGACTTATCTATCCGCTTCTGAAATCAAGGCTATTTTAACTAAGATTAAGCAAGCCAGTGATGAGCATGCCAGTCAAGATTCAAAAACTGATAAAGTTGCTTAATAGCTCTAATTTAATAGTCTCTAAATAACACCCTCTAAAAATAAAAAAGAGCACATTGCTGATATCGCAATGTGCTCTTTTTCTTTACTTTTTATATCTATCGCTGGTTTTATCTTAATAGATACTTAGAACGCAGGTTTACGCTTAGGCACCGCATCTAAAAATTCATTACGTGCTTGATTGTCGTGTACATACTCGCCAAGCATCGCTGTGCTGCGCGTGGTCGAATGCTGTTTGTTGACACCGCGCATCATCATGCACATGTGCGCGGCGTCCATGACTACTGCTACACCGCGGCAACCTGTCACATCCATAATCGTTTGTGCCACTTGTTCGCTCAAATTCTCTTGAATTTGCAGGCGACGAGCAAACATATCAACGATACGAGCAAATTTTGACAATCCTAATACTTGACCGTTTGGTAAATAGCCGATGTGCGCGACGCCATGAAATGGCAACATATGATGCTCACACAATGAATAAAATTCAATGTTTTGCACTAAGACCAATTCACGATTGGTCGATGGAAATACTGCGCCATTGACCACTTCATCCAAGCTTTGATGATAACCCTTAGTTAAATGCGCAAACGCTTTTGCAGCGCGTATTGGGGTATCTTGTAAGCCAGGACGCTCTAAGTCTTCGCCAGTTGAAGTTATTAGCTGACGATAGGATTCAACACTTTCTTGAAAATCTGTTGCTATTGTTGGGGTATTGCTCATAAGTTTGGCAGCCATCCAAAATGTGGGTGTAGCTTAACGCTAAATCCCTAATTAACAACAGTTACAAACAACGGTTGTAAAGGATTTTTATAAAAATTGTGCAAGCTGGGAAGGGTTGTGATTATACTTGAAATCCCCTCAACTTCATACTGCTGTGGTCAGTGGATAATTGTTTAATCAGTATTAGATGTTACTATTACAAGAGATTAGGCGTTCATACCGTGTAAGTAAATATAGTATACGAGTGTTTACTTAAATCAATTCGTGTATAATGAGTCATCTTTTAATTTGTACTTTTACTCGCTATTTGTGAGCGAGTTATTAAAAATAATCTATCATTTAAATCGATTTACAGGGAAATATTATGCTACTACAAGGACAACGCTTTGTCGTCACCGGCATCGCAAGCAAACTTTCTATCGCTTGGGCAATCGCTGAAGCGCTGCACCGTGAAGGCGCGTCGTTAATTCTTACTTATCCAAATGATAAAATTAAAAAACGTGTCGATATGGCAGCAGAAGCCTTTGAAGCTGATTTGGTACTTGAGTGTGACGTGGCATCGGATGAGTCGATTGCCGCATGCTTTGAGCAAGTGACAGCGCATTGGGGCGATGGTATTGATGGCGTGGTACACGCGATTGGCTTTGCACCGATGGATCAGTTGGATGGTGATTTTGTCAATGCTACGACTCGTGAAGGCAGCCAAATTGCCCATGATATCTCAAGCTATAGCTTTGTAGCATTAGCAAAAGCAGCACGTGAGCTGTTAGCCATGCGTCATGGCTCTATGCTGACCTTGACTTATGAAGGTAGTATTTCGGTATTGCCAAATTACAACGTCATGGGCATGGCAAAGGCCAGTTTAGAGGCCAGCGTGCGCTACCTTGCCACTTCGATGGGCGGTGAAGGTATTCGTGTCAATGCCATTTCTGCAGGTCCTATCCGTACGCTTGCGGCAAGCGGCATCAAATCGTTTCGTAAAATGCTCGATATCAGTGAAAAAATCGCCCCGCTTCAGCGTAATATTACCCAAGCTGAAGTCGGTAATGCGGCGCTATTTTTATTATCACCTTGGGCATCTGGTATCACCGGCGAGATTATGTTTGTGGATGCAGGTTTTAATACCGTCGCCATTAGTGAGCAGTTAATGATGCTTGATGAGACAAAATAGTTATTAGTAATGAGCGGTTATATCATTTAAGTAGTAGGGAAGACGGCCAATTGGCTGTCTTTTTTGGTTATAATATGAGCTTTTTGGTGTTAAGCCATTAGGCAACGAATATGATAACCAGATTACCAAAATGGATATTGTGGGGCGGCGCTGTACTGGCATTTAGTGCAGGCTGCGTCAATACCGCAGCATTAATGGGTTTTACCAATTTATCTGTTTCGCATGTGACAGGTAACGTCAGCTTATTCTCAGCAGCAATTGCCCATTTAGACGGTCGCAGTATTTTATATATCGGTGCGTTGTTGCTATCATTTTTGGCTGGGGCAATATTAAGCGGTTTTGTGATTGGGCAAAGGTCATTGAAGCTTGGTCGGCGTTATGGCAGTGCCCTTTATATCGAAGCGGCGTTATTATTGCTAAGTTACTGGTTATATCAGCAGCATGATTACTTAGGACAATTGGCGGCGGCGATGGCGTGCGGTTTACAAAATGCGATGGTCGCCACTTATAGTGGAGCCGTTATTCGAACCACGCATTTGACAGGATTAACCTCAGACATGGGTGCCGCAATCGGCAATTGGCTGGCTGGTCGGCGTATCAGTAAGCCCACACTAGGCTTTCAAGCGATTATTTGGTACTGCTTTTGCGGTGGTAGTGCTGTAGGGGCTTTTTTATATGCCAGAGTCGGCTATGGTGCTTTGTTCTTACCCATTGCTATTGTATTGACTGCCGCCTTTGTCTATAACTATGCATCAGACAATCTGCCAGAAAAGAGACAGCCAAGAGCAAAAAAGCGCCCATCGGTTTGATGAGCGCTTTTTATTTTAATGTCATGAATTCATTATTCATGCTTAGCTGAATAAACTATTTATCGTCTTCTTCGTGATCTTCATGCTCATGTAGCCCTTGCATCATATCTAATGCGGAGTCATCGGTACGCTGCTGATCTTTTTTATCCAAGCCATCTTGATTGATGTCTTTTGGTGCCATTTTAGTGGTCGAATCCGTTTTATTTGAATCTGTCATAAAATACTCCTATTTGTTTTTATCAATGTCCAATAATTTTTTTTAAAAATATAGTAGGTAAGTTTATTGGCTTTTAGTTTTAATTCACTCATTTAGTATGAGATAGCACTGTACGCTTGTACATACACGGTGTACGCTTGTTTAGTGACGATGTGTAACGATACATCACGAGGATTGCTGTTTCATAAAAAATGATTGTTTAGATACAAATGATTCAAAAGCGTATGGCAAGTTAGTAAAATTTATATCGCTAAAGGATTGTTTAATATGGTTTTATGAGAATGTATTGAAGCCAGTTTTTCACTTTGCTATGACCATGTTTATTGCAAATTTAATAACAGCATCGTTAAATCAGTTTTTTGATATATATCTGCTATGATGACGGCGTATTTTTTGCGGTTACCGGCTGATTAATGGTAAATCGCTAAAATATGCTTTTATTTTAGAGTCTTTTTATACTGTCTTTGGGGAAAATAAGGACATTTTATGTCAGAGCAAAAATTAGATAGCCATCTTCCTGATGATGGCAATGAGTATTTATTTACCGACACCTTCCCAAAGGGTACCGGTAAAGGATTGATAGTTGTCGCCATTGCGGCGGTTATCAGTATGATTATTTATAATGTGTTACCGTACGATATTAGTGCCAATAAAGGCCTCGCGATGTTGTTCTTTATTGGCGTGTTATGGTTGACGGAAGCAGTGCATGTGACCATTACGGCGATATTGGTCGTGGTCATAGGGGCACTTATTGGTTTGCCTGACTTCGATGCTGCAATCGGCTTACAAAGCTTTGCCAACCCAATCATTTATTTGTTCTTTGGTGGTTTTGCGTTAGCGGCAGCGTTACATGTACAGCAGTTAGATAGAAAAATTGCGCTCAAGATTCTGTCCATGTCAGGCGGCAATCTGAGAAACGCGGTATTCTTAATATTTGGGGTCACGGCGTTTTTATCGATGTGGATATCGAATACGGCTACTGCAGCGATGATGCTGCCATTGGCACTTGGTATTCTAACGCAGGTTGATCGTGAAAAAGACCGTGGCACCTTTGTATTCGTTCTACTAGGTATCGCTTATTCTGCCAGCCTTGGTGGTTTGGGTACGATTGTTGGTTCACCGCCTAACGCGATTGCCGCCAAAGCGCTTGATATCGCTTTTGTCGATTGGATGAAGTTTGGTATTCCAATGATGTTAGTGCTGTTGCCATTATTACTTGGTGCGATGTATTTATTTCTAAAGCCTAATCTGAATCGTCAGGTCACGCTTAACGAAGATGATGAGGCTATTGCATGGAATAAGCCACGTGTGCTGACCATTATCGTCTTTATCGTGACGGCACTCAGCTGGATACTTTCTAAGCAAATCGGTGCAGCACTGAATGTCGATGATATTGACTCTATTGTTGCATTGTTAGCAGCATCAGCAGTGGTTAGCTTAGGTTTAGTGTCATGGAAGCAAGTGTCTGACAATACCGACTGGGGTGTACTCATGTTGTTTGGTGGCGGTATTGCACTCTCAACCGTTCTAAAAGTCTCAGGCGCCTCTTTGGTTTTGGGTCAAACAGTGGCTAACGGACTCGCATCAGCACCACTTATCATAGTCGTACTGGCAGTTTCGGCATTTATTATCTTTTTAACGGAGTTTGCCTCTAATACCGCTTCTGCAGCTTTGTTAGTACCTGTCTTTGCTGCTATTGCTGAGCAAATGGGTCTGCCACCTGCAGTACTAGTTATGATTATCGGTATCGGTGCTTCTTGTGCCTTTATGCTACCGGTTGCTACTCCGCCAAACGCGATTGTCTTTGGTACGGGTCTGATTAAGCAAACAGA
The DNA here is from genome assembly GCF_058197955.1 of Janibacter sp. CoH_79_TC_3. NCBI lineage: Bacteria > Bacillati > Actinomycetota > Actinomycetes > Micrococcales > Intrasporangiaceae > Janibacter > Janibacter sp. CoH_79_TC_3. The sequence continues at coordinate 230,250 of NZ_JBXWIV010000002.1, read as the reverse complement.
GATGATACGTGTTGGTGTCATACTTAATATCATTGCTACGTTCGTAGTAGGTTTATGGGCGTATTTTTTCTTACTATAGCTCTGTAAACAAGATAATTGTAACCAAAGAAACCCAATGTTTAAGTGACGCTTGAACATTGGGTTTTTCATTTACTAATAGCAATAATGCCTGTATAAATCACTTATTATTTGTTCTGTTGTAGTCGTAAGCACAAGCATTCAAATCGTTATTATAAATAGTAAATAATGTCATCTCATTAAATGGAATTGATAATATGGCACAACGGTTAGTAAAAATTATTATTTATCTGGTTCTTGCTATGATGATACTGATAGCTGCTCTCATAGCCTTGTACTGGGCACCTGATCGTAGCGTGGCTGAGCTCAAGCAATGGCAATTACCTAACAGCAAGTTTATTGCTATTCAAGGTATGCAGGCTCATGTACTGCAATCAGATAAATGTGATGTTTATCGTAGCAGATCGTCAATTGACCAAGCGGTTAGCGCTGGTAAATCGCTACCAGAAGCGATCGTTTTATTGCATGGGACATCTGCAAGTTTGCATACTTGGCAGGGCTGGATCAAAGAGTTAAGTGATGAGTATTGTGTCGTTAGTATGGATTTACCGGGTTTTGGTTTAACCGGTCCTTATACTGATGAGAGCACAAAGTATAGTAGTGCTAATTATGCTAAATTCGTCATTCAAGTACTTAATAGCTTAAATCTAAAGAAAGCGCCTCAACTGACACTAGCAGGTAACTCTTTAGGGGGAAAAATTGCTTGGCGTACTGCTATTCTATATCCTGAGTATGTACAAAAACTGATACTCATCGATGCCGCTGGCTATCCAGCGACGCCAAAACATATACCTCTTGGCTTTAAGCTAGCAAAATATCCTGCCTTAACGCCTGTATTGATTCGTATATTGCCTCGAGAGGTGATCAAAAAAAGTATCCTTAGTGTCTATGCTGATGATACCAAGGTCGATGAGGCGTTGGTTGATCACTATTATGATTTAACGTTGCGCCAAGGTAACCGCAAAGCATTGAATCGTCGTCTGCGCGATACTGATAATGAAAGCAATCCTGCGCAAATCAAGCAATTGGATTTGCCGACTTTGATTATTTGGGGCGCACAAGATGACCTTATTCCCGTCGAGAATGCGGCGCTCTTTCATAAAGATATTGCCAATAGCCAGCTCAAGATATTTGATGATTTAGGTCACGTGCCGCATGAAGAGGATCCTGTAGCAACGGTTAAAATAGCCAAAGACTTTTTAAAGCAGCCACTCAAAGTATCTTGAATAGATCGTTAGCTACTTAATAACGGAATGTATTTATCTAATAAGGAAAGATTTATATGCCAACACTGTTTATGGTGCAACTCGGTGGTCGCCCTAAAGGTCGTTTGATCGAACAGCACGATATTTTCTTTGGGATAGCCAATCAAGTGAGTGAGCTAGTAGAAGATATCAATCAGCATTGGCCTGAAGTTAAAAATAAATGGCACATTGACTCGTACCGAGCGATTAGTAAAGTTGATAATTATGCGATTAAATTGCTCGAATCAAGTAGCCAAGCAGAGAGTGCCGACGGTTTAAAGCTATTCTTTATCAACTTAGGTGGTTATCAGCGCGGCAGTTTTGAGGAATTTCATTACAAACTGCTTATTGTTGCTGCTACTCAAGCGGACGCCATTAAGCAAGCAAAGCAGAGCGAGTTTTATAAAGCGTTTACTTATAAAGATAAAGAGTCGCCTTTTAATGCTGCCTCGCATATTGATGATAAGTTTGAAGTAGATATTGATGATATATACAACGTCAATGACCTTATCTCCAATGTTCGGCTGTTAATTGAGCCGATTACTAATGAGAGTCATGAGCTTGTGAATGCTGATGATAAAGAGTACGTTGGTTATCTCAGTATCAAGAATTTAACGAGCTTAGAATAACATGGCTTTAGATATGTACTATAAAAATGGCATCATTCGCAAAATGCGTTGCCAGATACCTGATGAGCTATTGACCACTCTTTATCAGGTTCACAATAATGCCAATTTTCCACAATTGACATGGTTAATTGATAATCTTTATGAAAATCCGCAGATTCAGCCTGATGTCGCTAAGTCATTAGCTGATGAGTTGGTCGCGTTTGAGAGATTAATACTGTCGTTGCACCTGCCTTTTCCTATGATACCACTTCAAAAGCTACATACCTTCTTTACGGGAGCTGCGACTAGTCGACAGGTCATTTATACCAGTAACACTTAATTTTACTCTTTAGGCCGTTTTCATTAGTTTTAGGGCGTGCTTGATGGTTTAACCATGGGCATAAAAAAACTATTACATTATGGATGCCATCAAAGCTAGGGCTCTCAAAACTGATAAAAGATTTCAATGTGTCAACCAAGCACTATAACCATCTTGAATCATGCCCAAATTACCCCCATAATCTAACAACTTCCAAATAATAAATAGCCTAAGCAAATATGCCCAATACTTCTAAGAATGCCGCAGAAACTCCTACTGAAAATATAACCAAACAATTAAGCTCCAATGACATCAGCTCTAATAGATCAAGTAAAGCTGCCAACCCAAATAATGATTACTCAAATATCATGGCAAACAGTGATAACGCATCTTCGCACGCTAAGGTTGTCGCTGATTTACCAGTTTTAGCTAAAGATAGCTATTTCCTTAGCCGCTTAGAGCGTGACCTGGCGCGTTCCGCTGTGGCTAACAATAAGAGAGATAAGAAAGTTTTTGATAGTAAAGCAGAGGATGAGCTCGCTAAAAAACGTGCGCAGTATGAAAAGATAAAAACCCGCTCACAGCAAGCGGTGCAGGCACGTATGGATAGTATCCCAGACAAACTGGCAGAAAAACTAAATCTTGATTTGCCCGTGAGTCAACGTGCTGATGATTTAATTCAAGGTATTATTGACAACCAAGTGATTATCGTCGCAGGTGAGACCGGCTCTGGTAAAACCACCCAATTACCGAAATTAGCAATGCTAGCAGGTCGCGGTATTACAGGACAAATAGGGCATACACAGCCAAGACGACTGGCTGCTAGAAGTGTGGCAAACCGTATCGCTGAAGAATTGGGTGAGCAACTCGGTAATACCGTCAGTTTCAAGATTCGTTTTAATGAACAAGGCACCGCGCAATCCGTCGTGAAGCTCATGACTGATGGTATCTTGCTTGCTGAATTGGGGCATGATCGTTTTTTAAGTAAATACGACACCATTATTATTGATGAAGCTCATGAGCGTAGCTTAAATATTGACTTTATTATGGGCTATCTAAAAAAACTACTGCCCAAGCGCCCTGATTTAAAAGTCATAATTACCTCTGCAACGCTTGATACCAAGCGTTTTAGCGAATACTTTAGCCGTTATGATAATAAGCTAAAACGCAACGTACCTGCGCCGATTTTTAATGTCGAAGGGCGTAGTTTCCCCGTTGAAGTCCGTTATCGTCCATTAACTGATGAGCCAGTAAACAGCTCGGATGATGATAGCTACGACGATTTTGAAGAGAATCTGCCACGTGCTGTGGTTGCGGCAGTCGAAGAGTGCTTTAGCGATGCACAGAATAAAGGTCATGCTGACCAAGCGGATATTTTAATATTTGCCGCGACCGAAGCAGAGATTCGTGAGCTGCAAGAGGTACTTGAACGTCATGGGCCGAAACACACCGAAGTATTGCCGCTATTTGCACGGCAAACTTACGAAGAGCAGCAGCGTATCTTTCAACCTTCAGGTCGCGGTCGGCGTATTGTTATTGCGACCAACGTTGCCGAAACTGCGCTGACCGTACCTGGTATTCGTTATGTGATTGATTTGGGTTTTGCGCGGATATCACGCTATTCGTATCGCTCGCGCGTACAGCGTTTACCGATTGAAGCTATCTCACAAGCCGCTGCCAATCAGCGTAAAGGGCGTTGTGGTCGTGTCGCACCTGGCGTTTGTATTCGTCTTTATAGCGAGGAGGATTTTACTGGTCGTCCTGAGTTTACCGAACCTGAGATTTTACGTACCAATCTTGCATCCGTTATTTTACAGATGGCCAATCTGCGTTTAGGCAGTGTCGATGACTTTGCTTTTATTGAGCCGCCCGATAGCCGCCTGGTTACTGATGGGCATAAATTGCTTGATGAGTTAGGCGCGATTACCTCTAAAAATGAAGTAACTACCACTAAGCAAACTAACAAGCCTAAAAAAGGTCTTGATCATCTGGTTCTGACACCGACTGGTCAAAAGATGGCACGTATGCCCATTGATCCAAGGCTAGCACGTATGTTGGTTGCTGGTTCTGACTTTGATTGTATCCGTGAAATGCTCATCGTTGTCGCTGCGCTTGCCGTCCAAGATCCACGCGAGCGTCCAGTAAATAAGCGCCAGCAAGCGGATCAAAAGCATGCTGAGTTTCGTCAAGATGACTCTGACTTTTTATTCTATCTGAGCCTGTGGAAAGCGCTGTTTGAAAAAGATGAAGACGGCAATAAGCTGTCTGGCAATCAGCGTAAGAATTTTACCAAGAAAAACTATCTGAGCTTCCCGCGTGTCCGCGAATGGAGCCAAACCCATCGTCAGCTGGTACAAATGGTTACTGAGCTGAAGCTGACCGATGTTAAAGATGTACAAACTACTGATAAAGGTAATGATAAAAATACTTCATTAGAGAATACTACTAGCGACCCTACCGCGATTGAAGATGAAGAACTCAAAGCCGTTAAATATGCCAATTTACATCGCGCGCTATTAACAGGTTTGTTATCTACGATTGCTCATAAAACCGAAAATCGTGGTGAATACTTAGCGGCTCGCCAACAGAAAGCCAAAATCTTCCCCGCGAGTACAGTGTTTAAACAAGTGCCGCCTTGGGTCATGGCCTTTGAAGTGGTGGAAACCTCGCAAGTCTTTATGCGTACCGTTGCTAAGATTGAACCAGAATGGATTATCTCAGCGGCAGGCGACTTATTAAAATATCACTACTTTGAGCCCCATTGGTCGAAAAAGACGGGGCGTGTCAAAGTATACGCACAGATTAGCTTATTTGGTCTGATTATTATTAGTAAACAGCTGACCAACTATGAGCAAGTGAACTTGGCTGAGTCGCGAGAAATCTTTATCCGTGATGGTTTGGTGACCGGTAATTTAGGTCGGCAAGCGCCATTTTTACAGCATAATATGGATAAAATCGCTGATATTGAACGCATCGAAGATAAATTGCGTCGTCGTGATTTATTGGTCGATGAAGAAGCACTGTATCAGTTTTATGATAAAAAAATTCCCGAGCATATTGCCAGTCGCAAAGCGTTTGAGGATTGGCGTGCCGAAGTGGAAAAAGCCGATGCTAAATATTTATTCTTTACCGATGATGATGTTCTTAATAGCCAAGCGCCAACGACAGGCGATTTCCCAGAAGTTTGGAAATTGGGCGATTTAAAATTACCGCTGCGCTATGTCTTTGATCCCTCGATCGATGATGATGGCGTAACCATTCGCGTACCACTTGTGGCGCTACCGCAGCTTGATGCGATCGAGCTATTATGGGGTGTACCCGGTTGGCGCTATGAGCTGGTATTGCAATTGCTCAAGTCATTGCCCAAGGATGTTCGCCGTCAAATCGTACCGATTCCCGACACGGCCGATAGCTTGTTTGATGAATTGCAGCCCTCTGGTGGTCAAGGCTTGCTTAAGCAGCTATGCCAAGCATTAAATCGTCGCGGCATTATGTCAGTAACTCCAGAGAATTTTAATCCATCTAGTATTGATCGCTATTTGCAGCCGCAAATCTGCGTCGTTGATGACAAAAACCGCATTATCGAAAAGGGTCGCGACCTGCAAACGCTGCAAATCCGTCATGCTTCTGAAACCAGACAAGCGGTGAATGAGCAGCAGGGAACGCACACCGAATTCCCTGAGCATTTCGCCTTTAGCAAAAACCATCATAGCGCAGGCGTTGTGATGAAGCAGTTTGCTGCCTTGGTTGCCGACGCGTCAGGCGAAGCGGTATCGATTCATCAATATACCGATGTCAATGCAGCGTTGCAGGCGCACCGTATCGGGGTTTTGACCCTGATTAAAGGTAAGCTGGGTGCTAAGAAGAAACAGCTCACCAGTCAAATAGATAAGATATTCAAATTGGCGTTTGCGCCACTCGGGGATATGGAAAAGCTAAAAACCATTGTCATCGATGCGGCATTGGATGCGGCGCTTGAAGAGCATTATGTGTTATTTGATCATAGTGCCGATTTACCTGAAAGCGCCGATGATAGTGCTGTAGCTCTTGCTGAAGAATTGCCCTTTACACCAGAAGAGTATGAAAAAACCTTGGAAGTGGTGGCGGGCAACTTCCTATTGACCGGTCAAAACGTGATAAAAACGCTCAAAAATGTCTATACGCGCTGGCAACGTATTCGCCAAAGTTTATTGATGCTTGATCGTGAGATATTTGGCGAGTCTATCGAAGATATCGAAGACCAGCTAGGGGATTTGCAGTTGGCTGATTTTGTTTATCGCATGGATTATAGCCATTGGCAGCAGTATCCGCGCTATTTGGAGGCATTAGAGATTCGTATCGAACGCCTTGAGCATAATATTGAATCCGACCTCGACGGTGTCTATGCCCTTGATGAGCATATGGAGCGGCTGGCAAATCGTGCCAATGATAAAGCCATCAGTGACTACCGCTGGATGGTGGAGGAATATCGCATTCAGCTCTTCGCGCAACCGATGAAAACCCGCATGGCGGTATCACCAAAACGTCTAAGCAAGATGTGGGATAAAATGAGTTAAGGCTCGATTTGAGTTTTAAAACTTGTTAATTGACAAGCTATGACAATTATCTTGTATAGCTCTTTAATTTAATCGATAATATTTGATTGAAATGAAGAGCTATTATTGTTTTACACCAAATTTTTCTGGGCTTTACACAATAGATTGATGTAATTTTTTTAGCAGGATAAAAAATAATGATTAAATTTAGACTGATAATATTAGGATTTGCATCAACTATATTTATGATTACGGGCTGTGATGAAACACAAGCTAGTAATAATAAAAACATGAAGGAATTGACGCCAGCAAGCGTGCAAAAAGAAGTGCAGTTACGAGGCGACTTCAAAAGAAGCTTTGAGGTTTATGAATTGGCCTCTAATGGCATCACTTACTACGTATCAGATCCAAAGCAATTATTAATGAAAGATTCGAAGAGTTTCAATCAAAAAGGCTATTACAAATATTTCGAAACTTGCGTCGTTGGCAAAATTAGTTCTATTGGTAAATATGGCCCTCTAGGCAAATATCAAAATCAAATAACTGTCCGTGAAATTTGCGTGTAGTTTTGATAGTGCAGGTTATTGAATGGATATACCTTCCAACTCTAAGTAACTAACCCTCACCATCAATAAAAAGGCCAGATTAGCAATCGCTAACCCAGCCTTTTTATTTAACTATAGATAAACTATAGCAATGCTCTAACCTTTGGATAAACCATATTGGCAGGAGACAAGATGTCATCTAGCGTCTCTTTATCCATCAGTTTTTCTTCTAATACGATGTCATACACACTGCCACCAGTCTCTTGCGCTCTTCTTGCGACAAAAGAAGACGCGTCATAACCAAGATGTGGGTTTAGCGCAGTGACCAGCCCGATATTATTGAATACCTCGACGCTACACGCCTCATTATTCATCATCAGACCATCGATACAGCGAGTGGCAAACATCTCACAGATATTGGCCAGCATGCTCATGCCGGTAAACAAGTTAAAAGCAATCACTGGCTCAAAAATGTTTAGCTGTAGCTGACCATTTTCTGACGCCATAGCGATGGTATGATCGATACCCATCACATGGAAGCAAGCTTGGTTCACCACTTCTGGAATAACAGGGTTTACTTTACCGGGCATAATTGAGCTACCAGGCTGCATTTCAGGCAAGCGATATTGCGCCAAACCGGCACGTGGACCAGAAGATTGCAAACGTAAATCATGGGCAATCTTAGATAAACGGGCAGCAAAAAGACGCAAGTTGCCAGACAGTGCAACATAAGCACTGGTGTCTTGCGTGGCTTCAATCAAGTCTTCAGCGATATAATAAGGTCTGCCAGTCAGCTCTGATAAGCTCTTGGCAACCTCTTCCGAATAGCCAGCTGGGGCATTCAAACCCGTACCAATCGCCGTACCGCCCATATTGATTTCATGAAATAGCGCACGAGTAGATTCGATACGATCCATCTCTTTTTTGATCATGGTTGCAAAGGCATTAAACTCTTGACCTGCGGTCATAGGTACGGCATCTTGTAAATGCGTGCGACCCATTTTTAGTTGATCAGCAAGCTCAACGCTTTTTTTCTTAAGGCTGGTATGTAAGATTGCCATCTTATCTAATAAGCGTACGCAGTAATCATCCAAAGCGACATTCATCGCCGTAGGGTAGGCGTCGTTGGTCGATTGTGACAGGTTGACATCGTTATTTGGATGCACGTGTTGATAGTCGCCTTTCTCGTAGCCAAGGATTTCTAGCGCTCGATTGGCAATCACTTCATTGGCATTCATATTGGTTGACGTACCTGCGCCGCCTTGGAACATGTCAACGATAAACTGGTCGTGATATTTATTATCGATTAAGTCGTCACACGCTGCAGTGATAGCATCTTTAACCGTATCATTGAGGACGCCTACTTTATTATTGGCAATAGCCGCCGCTTTTTTAACGGTCGCAAAAGCTCGAATAAAAGTAGAAAACTGATTTAAGCGCACACCACTAACGGTGAAGTTTTCAAAAGCACGTAAGGTTTGGATGCCGTAGTAAGCATCAGCGGGAACGTCACGATAGCCGAGTAAGTCATGTTCTTGGCGAGTAGCAGTAGTCATTCAATAAAATTCCTTTCAATAAAAAGCCCTGATTAAGACGCAGTGAGGCCGTCATTTATTAAAATGACAGTAGTTGCGTCACATTGGTAAATCAATACAATCAACATTCAAGCATAAGCCTTTTATAAGGTGATTAATAATGAATGTTTATTGCACGATGCATAATAAAACAAAAAAGTTTATATGATAAATGGCTGGTGATAAATATCTTCGATCATACAAATTGGCTGGCTAATACGTTTGATTGCCATTCAATGCTAACCGAAGTTTCACCCTTAATTCAAGTTTGCCCAAATCAATCGAGTAAGACATATAGATATGATAAATGATTAGCATGATAAAATGATAAGTAGTGATCATATAAGCACAATTGAGAATATAAACAGACATCTACTGTACTATGTTTAGATGAGTAAAGCGACAAGGCGTTGCACCTTATATCTCATAAGTTAAAAGCAAAGACAATTGATTCTGTCTTTGCTTTAATAATTACGCCAAATATTCAGATTTATGATTGAGCTTTAAGGTTTGGCTCTTATATTTTCTGTCACCACACCCATGCCATAAAATAACAAGGCGATAAGCGTCAAGGCGACGATAAATGGTGTCAAAACCCAAATCACAATATTGATTAGCAATGATGATAATAAGCCATTAAAGATAATGGTGTGGGGCGCGATAAAATCGGTGACGACATCAACTGCACGTTTGGCAATCGGGAATAGTAGCGTGCTGATAGCCAAAATATAGAGATATTTTGCGAAGTCAGGATTGCTTGAGAGGACTATGAAGTAAAACCCCAAATAATAGGTAATACCCAAAGCCCAACATTTGAGAGTATAGCTGAAACGAATCATGTGACTTCCTCCCCAAAAAACTGCTTGTGATTTGACGTTTTATTAAAGGCGCGCTAGTAGTAGGTTGAAGAACGTCAAAATAAATGCAAAATAGTGAATATATTTATATATGTTATATTATGAATATACGGGTTAAGTCAACTGTTTTTTGCGCTGAATGTATAGTTATTCACTATTGATATGAACAACTATAAAATAGGCTAAGTATATAGGTGTAAAAAAGGATTAAAATATGTGGAACGAGCGTTATAACGAAGCAGAGTATGTTTTTGGTACTGAACCGAATGATTTTTTAAAAGATAAGTTTTCAAAAATACCGATAGATGGCAGCGTTTTATGTTTGGCTGAAGGCGAAGGCAGGAATGCGGTTTTTTTGGCGCAGCAAGGGTACCAAGTAACCGCCATGGATATGTCTGAAGTAGGTTTGAATAAAGCGTTGAAGCTGTCGCAAGATAGAGGCGTTGATATCATCACTCAAGTTGCCGATTTAGCCGACTATGAGTTTGGCGAAGCACAGTGGGATGGTATTGTTTCTATCTGGGCGCATTTGCCAAAAGCAGTACGCCAGCGCGTTTATGCACAGATTGCACCGGCGCTCAAGCCAAATGGTGTGTTTATTCTAGAGGCTTACACTGAGCAGCAACTAAACATGAATGCTGTCGGCGGACCTCCTGCAACACAACAAGAGCGCTTTGGTTCGTTAGCAGTTTTGCGTACTGAGCTGGCAGAGCTAGAAGAAATAACGGGTATTGAAAAGCAGCGCATGATTTCTGAAGGTAAGCGCCATCAAGGTTTGAGTGCGGTGGTACAGTTTATTGCCAAAAAAAAGATAGTGAATTATTGAGTTAATCCATTATTCAACTATCTAATTTTTCAATCATGCAACAATCTTTGGCGGCAGATAAATAGTAAATGTATTTAATGGTTCAATGAGCACACTATAAGGGTGATTTTGCTCTGATAGCGTGACAATGCCTAAGTCTGATAACAGCTTGAAATTGGCAGCAATCAAAGACGCTGGCTGAACTTCAAGTCTTTTATGCCAAACTCGATAAGTACCAAGCTTGCCATCACGGCGATGATAAAATCCTGCTAGCGGATGGGTCAAATAAACAAGTGCCGATTCGGTATCAGGAAAACCTGCGAATGAAAAAGTCTCTTTTGTATTCTGTGCAAGCGATACCGACGCCGCTGCCCATTCTGATTCAGCGTTCACAGAATACTTTACATACCTGCCAGTTGCGTCATCAAATTGACAATCAAAAGTCATCTTCGCGCTATGCCAAGGCAGGCTCCATAAATATCTTGGTACTGCCAATGTCCAAGAATCTAAAGTCGTGCCCAAAAACCACACACAGCGCTCACCCGTTTCTGTATCGATGATATAGATACGATAGTTAGTCTGTCCCATGGTGAAGGTTGGAAAAGGATAAATCGCGGAGGTAAAATCAACATCGATAAAGGGTACGACAGAAATCAAACCTTTTTCTTCACCATCTACCATCACTGTGTCAAGCTTAAACCTAGCAGGAAATATTCCCTCAAACCTTTCTGCTGGCACTGCATAGGTAATAATAGAAAAATGCTTTAAGCCGCAAACAACGTCGATACCGGTCGGCTTAGGTCTGTCATGTAAATAATCCTTAAAACGTCGTAGTTCCTGCACGATATTTCCTTACAAACATTAATTTGGACACTAATTCATAAACGTGCTTGTCAGTTTTGATAATACAGCTATATGTTTATGGACATAAATAGTGAGCTGGCGATTCATTTTAATTATTTAATTCTAAGTATTTAATTCACCGCTCGGACTGACGCCAAATAACCGTTTATATTCTCGGCTAAACTGACTTGGGCTTTCATAACCGACTTGCATAGCGATTTGGGCAATTTGAGCGTCGTTTGCTTGAATCAGTTGTCGAGCTTCCATCAAACGTAGACTCTTTTAATATTGTAGCGGGCTTAACTGAGTAATTTCTTTAAAGTGATGATGGAAGCTCGAGACACTCATGCCGCAGCGACTGGCCAATTCTTCTATGACAATTACCTTATTTAAATGCGTCTTTATCCAATCGGTAGCTTGGGTAATACGGTGCGTATGGCTGCCATTGACTACTAGTTGGCGCAATTTATTGCCTTGCTCTGCTATAAGCAGGCGATAGTAAATTTCTTGCTGGATTAATGAAGCAAGAAACTCAATATCATTTGGATAATCAAGCAAGTGTATAAGGCGCTCAAACGCCGCCATTATAGTACTGTCTAATTGCCACTTTATTCCTAAATGACCTTCAGCGTTAGGTTGTTTAGGCGGTGTTCTTACTAAAACCTCACTAATCAGGGCAAGGTTTAATTTCATAGATAGCACGATGACCGGACGCTCTACCGAAGCATGCTTTATGTGCATGCTTAAAGGAATATTAACTGGGCAAAACATTAGATCGCTCTTATCAAATCTCTGGCATTCGGCACCCAAATAAATCTCACGCGCACCTTGTAAAACGATGCAGATACTAGGTTCTTGAATATAGCTGACGGCTTTACTGGGTTTATCAGCACAGTAAAAAAACAAACCTGGAATATTAGATTCGATAGTTTTGTTTCTAGGCAATATCGACAGTAGTTGCTCAATGGTTGATTGGTTCATTAGGTTTTCTTGTTTTATGCAATTGCTCGATACTATAGATATTTGTAGGATTGGGCAAGACGTTTGGAGCTATGTTCTAACAGATTGTCTCGCTGACTCTTATACTAGCCTTATTGAGACTAATGCAGCCTCATTACTGATTTAATCAAATTTTGTATAAATAAAACACCATAAGGACTACATAATGAAAATATTTTATAAAACTAGCGCCACTGCAACGGGCGGTCGTTCTGGTCATACCGGTCTTGACGATGGTTCATTAGGTTTTGATTTGGTTTCTTTTCAAGAGCAAGATAAAGAAGGGGTCAATCCAGAACAGCTTTTTGCCATGGGTTACGCGGCTTGTTTTGATAGCGCTTTAAATATGACGGCGCAGCAAATGAAACTGCCTATCACTGCTTCAAAAACCTCGACCCAAGTTGGTATTGGTATGAAGGCCGATGGCAGCTATAACTTAGATATCGATTTGTACGTTGAGGTGTCTGGTATCGATGAAGCACAAGCGCAAACGCTTATTGAAGCTGCTCATCAAGTCTGCCCGTACTCCAATGCCACTCGCGGTAATGTCGATGCACGTTTGCATGTGACGGTTGTTTAAGCAGAATTGATACTGACTAAGTATTAACTGATAGCTATTACCGAATAGCAATTATCTAATAACTATAAAAAAATATAAAAATAACAATACTTCCAACTGCTTGGGTACATAAAGTATTCAAGCAGCTTTTTAATGAGTGATGCAATTTTCATAATTAAAATCAAATTATTAAATACAAAAAATGAGTTGCGTACAAAAAAGAGCCAGTAGTTTGACTACTGGCTCTTTTTTTAAATAGATTTTAGTAAAAATACAGATTTTACTTAAGTAACTACCAGTTATTATAGTTGGCAGTTAACTTGATACTGTTGACCATTATCTGATTTGATGGTCATGATGCCATAATCTGCCTTGGTGTGCCAATCGTAAGTAGTTTTAGGATTAACATCATTGACATAACGAGCGCCAGAACCTGATACCGCTTGCTTCATCATGATTTTGGCATTGTTCAAACCAACTTTAGGCAAGGTAACGTTTAGGTTGGCAGCTTGACCATTTGCAGCATATGTAGCAGTCAATTGCCCATTGTCTTCACAAATGAATGATTGAACTACTTGTTGAGTATTGGTCGTTGGCGTAGTAGTGGTTGGTGCATTGGTTGCACAAGCAGCTAGTAATACGGCAAAAGGTGCTACGGCTAATAATTTTTTCATAATATCTCTCAATGTTGATCAAAATTGGTGTGAATCTTGTTTGTTACACTAAGCGGTATGATACAACAAAAACTGTAATTTCATGTTGTGGTTCGAGCTTAGGAAAGTAACATCGGCTAGCGGATTTATGACTGAGTAGTATGGCTAGTCAAGCTTTAAGCGCTAGAGGCTTATTAGATATCTGTTATCAAACCATTTTTTTTGGTCGATTTTTATTTAAGATAAATATCAACACCGCGCCTAAGATAACCGAGCTTGCGATAATAAACTCTAACGTGAGCTGCTCAGATAAAAACACTACGCCCATTATTGCCGCAAGTATAGGTACGCAAAGTTGCACCACCGCAGATTGGGTGGTTTTTAACAGTGGCATCGCCACATACCAAATACTGTACCCGATGCCAGAGGCGATAGCACCTGACGCTGCTCCCAGTATGACGCCCTTCATACTTATGTCTGTAAGGTAACTCATACCGACCAGTGCCAATATCGGCACAGCCACTAGGCTTCTTAAAAAGTTAAAGCCAGTCGTTCTCAAGGGTGATACGCAGGTTTTGCCGCGTATGCTATAGACACCCCAAGCGACACCACTGATTGCCATCGTCAGCGCGCCAGATAGGGAAGGTGTCGTAGCGGACGGTAGCATCAAATACATAAAGCCTATAAATGCTATTAAAAGCGCTAGCCACTGCACGCGGTTCAATTTCTCTTTATTATAAATTCCCCAGCTAATCATGGTGAGCTGTACGACTGCAAACAAAATAAGTGCACCTGTGCCAGTATCAAGTGCTTGGTAAGCCACTGAAAAACAGAGTGCATAAATCACTAAACTAATGGTACTGAGCCAATCGCCTTTGTCCTTTAAGACAGTACAATCAAGATTTTCCGTATATTTCAAATCAGTTCGTTTTAAACGGTTTCGTTTTAGATAGTGTGCTTGCAACGTCATGATTAGCCCAAGGCAAGCGGCGCCGCTTAACAAGCGGATAGCGGTAAAATTCCAAGCATCAATCGCACCGTCTACCAATGCCATTCTGCAAAGCAATGAGTTGGCGGCAAACGCTATTAAGGCAGTCATCGTATATAAAGCGGCTTTCAAAAATAATTCCTACAATCATTAACAGAGTTTTTGCATAAAATGGAGCTGCTTTGAGCACAGTAGTCTGTAACGTGGTTTTGATACAGTAATCCTGCCAAAAAATAATAACAGGGAAAAACACATGGATTGGGCAAGCATCTTTATTTATGACACCACATGGGCATTTGCCGCTGAAATACTCATACGCGTCATCGCGATGTTTACGCTTATTATTTTGTTTTTACGCTTTACCGGTAAGCGCGGCGTGCGGCAGCTGTCTATCTTTGAGCTGACGATTATCTTATCACTTGGCTCTATCGCCGGTGACCCGATGTTCACCGAGGACCTGCCCATTATCCAAGCGGTACTGATTATGAGTACGGTGATTTTGCTTTATCGCCTGTGTACATGGGCGATGATGAAATATCAGCCTTTCGAAGATTTGTTAGAAGGGAAGTCTTTATATATCGTCGAGGACAGTATGTTGGTTCTTGATAAGATAAAAAAGGGCGAAATGTCGCATGATGAGTTTTTTGCCGAAATGCGCCAGCAAGGGGTTGAGCATTTGGGGCAGGTGCGCACTGGTTTGCTTGAGACAGATGGGGAATTTAGTATCTTATTATATGCGCCTGAAGACACCTGCTATGGCTTGCCGCTTTTCCCTAAGCAGTATCAGCCCGTCAAGCAGATAGAGCCACAGGTGTATTATGCTTGTATGTATTGTGGCTACGTGGATTTTATTTCAAGCCGCAATCAAGTATGTAAGCGCTGTGAGAATGACGGTGAAAACTGGGCAAAAGCATTAAACAACAAAATTGTTAGATAGCTTTAAATATTTAGTGGCACAGCATTTAATAATGTCTATTAAATAGCCTAAGCATTTTTATTTAATTATAATCACTCTAATAATTTTACGACTTGTTGAACCCGTTCATCTCTATCACCACCGATACTTTGAAAAGACTTATTATGCAAGGTTAATTGGCTGGCAAAATAATCGCTGATGTCTTCACGTTGATGCGGACTATCACGTAAATCATCGGCGACCCATGGGATATCAACTTCGGTTAATAGAATCATATCGTAATGGTGCGCCAATGCTGCTTTGGTAAGTGCTTCTGGGCAATCGCCATAATACCATTTGGCATACACCATCAGCTCAAATAAACTGGTATCACAAAATAAGTAGCCACTAACAGACGTTTGTGCAGCTTGTTTAGCAAGCTCGTTTTCTAATTCAATTTGACCTTGCGCGATAGGCAATAAATCATCCCACGTACAGGTCAACTGCTCACTATCCCATTTTTTTTGCAGATAAGTGCGCATATATTCTGGCACCCACGGGCAGCCGAAATGCCCAGCCAAATCGCGGCATAATGTAGTCTTGCCGGTACTTTCTGCCCCCAGTATCGCGACATTAATAACGGTTTTAGGCGTATGCTGCGTGAGATTGAACGCGGTAGCGTCGTTGCCATTCATAATATGCCCAGATTGCGATGAGAGTGAAGACTACATATTGTAGCGCCGTAAAGGTAAGACCTTTATAAAAGTATAGCGGTACGGAAATAGTATCAGCGATAATCCACAGTAGCCAATGCTCAATTTTGCGCCGAGCCATCAGCCACATTGCCATTAAAAACAGTGCCGTAGTCAACATATCAGTATAGTCAACCCATGTAAATAAATGCACACCAAGCTCAGCGCCATCAAAGCTAAAGTTATTATTGATAACGGGTCTGAAGTAATAGACCAAGGCGACAAAAGCAGTGGTCGCTGCTGCTAATGCTGTCAGTATAGGCAAATCTTTTTTGTTTACATGCTCAACGTCAATGGCATATTGGGCGTCCGTATTTTGCACGCGCTCCTCTTGCTGCTGGCTGGTTGGGTTTATATGATTTTGATGCTTTTTGATTGCTGTATTGTGCTTATTCTGCGTCCAATTTATCCAACCATAAATACTCATGATACTGTAATAGGCGTTGATAAACATATCGCCGAATAATTGCCACTTCCAAAGCAGATAAACAAAAATGGCGGTGCTAACTAGCCCAATAGGAAAAACTAAAATATTGGTTTTGCTGGCAAGTAAAACGCTGCTGACCCCAAATAGAACCGCGATTAATTCTAAAGCGATAAATAGGGTCGGGTAGTCAGCATATTGCCCGAATAACCAGTTTAGGAGTTCTGCCATTACTGTTCCAAAGTCAAAAAGTAAAAAGAAGAGGTAGATAATATCGGTTGAGTTTATAAAATTTTAACGAGTCAGTGGCAATTAATGCCAATTAGTGGCATTGAGTCACAAGCAAAATAGTTGCAACCAAAAATATCTATATTAGATAAAATAACGCAACCAAGCCTTGATAATCAACGCTGATTATAGCGCAGCTGTCGAGAAATGAAGCCAATTTCTACTTATTCTCATTAAGAAGCTGATTATTTGTAACAAAGTATTAGAAAAATTATATTATTCAGGCATAATAAAGGCACTTATTTTAAGTTTACAGTTATTCACCGAAAATTAGACGACTGTTGTTTTTCTCCACTTTTATGCTTATTTCAAGCACCATCGTAGTAGACAAGGATGCGCATCATGACGACTTGTATCACGGGCACCGGCCTGTATATTCCCCATTATAGTATTAGTAATGAAGAGCTAGTAGATTCATTTAACCAGTATGTTGATAATTATAACGCCAAACATGCTGACGCGATTGAAGCAGGAACGGTTACGGCGCTAGAGCATTCATCAGCGGCCTTTATCGAAAAAGTATCTGGTATCAAATCACGTTATGTGATGGAAAAAGACGGTATCTTAGATCCCGAAATTATGGCGCCTGTGATTCCTTACCGCAATTTGGGTGAAGAGCTATCAATCATGGCAGAAATGGGCACGGCAGCGCTAAAAGATGCGCTAGCAGATGCGGGTCTAGAGGCCAATGATTTAGACGGTATTATTCTTGCATGCTCAAATTTTCAGCGTACTTATCCTGCGGTTTCTATCGAGATTCAGGATGCCATCGGTATGGTTGGCGGCTTTGCTTATGATATGAACGTGGCTTGTAGCGCGGCGACTTTTGGTCTGTCGCAAGCACATGGCTCAATCGTCTCGGGTCTTGCCAAACGCGTTGCCGTAGTCAACGTCGAGATTACCTCAGCGCATCTAAACTGGCGCAACCGTGACAGCCACTTTATCTTTGGTGATGTCGCAACCGCCTCTATCGTTGAGGAGCTTGATACGCCAAAAGGTTATGAGATTTTAAGCACCAAGCTGTTCACCCAGTTTTCAACCAATATCAAAAACGAATACGGCTTTATGGACCGCTCTGAGTTCTTAGCGGCGCAGACTGAGATGTATCCGGATATCAAAGAGCCAGTCACTGACAAGCTGTTTTTGCAAAATGGTCGTAAAGTATTCCGTGAAGTTTGTCCAAAAGTCTCAGAGATTATCACTGAGCATCTGCAAGAAAACGACATCGCAACGTCTGACGTAAAAATGATGTGGTTACACCAAGCCAATGCCAATATGCTTGATTTAATCTTGCGTACAGTCGTTGGACGTGATGCTGATAAGGCGATTGTGCCAAGTGTTATCGCCGAATTTGCCAACACCAGCTCCGCCAGTCCAATGATTGTCTTCCATCGCTATAAAGATGCGCTAAAATCTGGTGATTTGGGCGTTATTTGCTCGTTTGGTGCAGGTTACTCAATTGGTTCGGTACTGGTTCGTAAGGTTTAATAGTTAGTCAAAGCTCTGTTATAACCATAAAAATAGCTAAGAGAGTTCTTAGCTATTTTTTTATGCTTATCGTTTATATTTTTTGCTTCTTTATGCATTTTTATGCCTATAGCAAGTAGAACTAGAGGTTGGTATGTGGGCGTAATTGAGTATAAATTGAGCAGTTTGTGAATATAATGGCAAGATTGCTTAGAGGTTTTAAATTAAGCGCAAAAATTTGCTATAATCACTCTCTTATTTTACTCATTTTAAAAAAGTCCTTTTATGAAAGAATCCTTACGCCTGCGTTTAGACCAGATGGTAGACCGTTATGAAGAGGTCACCGCCTTATTATCAGACCCGAGTGTCATCAGCGATAATAATAAATTCCGTGAATTGTCCGTCGAACACAGCGACTTGATGGATATCACGACATTATGGCAGAACTATGTGCGTGCAGAAACGGATCAAGCGGATGCAGAGGTGATGCTAGCGGAAGCTTCAGACCCTGAAATGAAAGAGATGATGCAGGACGAGATTGACAGTGCGCGTGACACTATCGTAGAGATGGAAGAAGCGCTTAACGTCATGATGTTGCCAAAAGACCCTAATGATAAAGTGCCTGCTTTCTTAGAAATTCGTGCAGGAACGGGCGGTGATGAAGCGGCGATTTTCTCTGGTGATTTGTTTCGTATGTATCAAAAGTATGCCCAAACTCAAGGTTGGACGGTAGATATTCTGTCGGCTAATGAGGGTGAACACGGCGGCTATAAAGAGATTATTACCCGTGTGTCGGGCAATAGCGTTTATGGTCGCCTAAAGTTTGAGTCAGGCGCTCACCGCGTCCAGCGTGTCCCTGAAACCGAAAGCCAAGGTCGTGTTCATACCTCGGCTTGTACCGTTGCTGTCATGCCAGAGGTTGAGATTGATGATACGGTCGATATCAATCCTGCAGACATTAAAATGGATACCTTTCGTTCAAGTGGCGCCGGTGGTCAGCACGTTAACACCACGGATTCTGCAGTACGTTTGACGCACATTCCGACCGGTACCGTGGTAGAGTGTCAACAAGAACGCAGTCAGCATAAAAACCGGGCGCATGCGATGAAAATGCTGGTGTCCAAAATCCAACAAGCAAAAGTACAAGCGCAGGTCGATGTGGCGGATTCAATACGTCGTGACTTGGTCGGTAGCGGTGATCGCTCAGAGCGTATCCGTACTTATAACTTCCCGCAAGGTCGCATGACTGACCATCGAATCAACCTGACGTTGTATAAGCTTGATGCGATTATGGAAGGCGATATGGATGAGTTACTAGATGCGCTGCTGCGTGAACACCAAGCAGACTTGATGGCGAGTATTGGTGGTGCTTAATAAAAAATTGATAAGTCCATGAGAGGCGTGCGTCATGCATATGATAACCAGCTCAGCGATACTATTACCATTCGACAAATTCGCGATGACCATCATTGCGATGTTAATGTCGTTTTGGTTATCTGCTTGTAGCGTTACGCCTTCATCAACGTCAGTCTTACAGCCAGAGCAGAGCGATAGTAGTGCAAAAAATGATACTGCAACAAACGATAAAAATGATCCGTTTGCTTATCAAGCCTGTGTTTATCCGCCTAACGAGATGGTACAAGCTTGTACGGCAAAGGGTGGCGCGTTTTCGCAGCAAGGTATGCTTGGCTGCTATCAATGTGTGGTGACTTATACCGATGCGGGCAAAGCTTGCCAAGACAGTAGCGACTGCCAAGGTAAATGTAAAAACACAGGTGAGTTTCTAGATGCCAACGCTAAAACTCAGTCAGGACAGTGCGCCAGTGATAGTAGCCCGTTTGGCTGTTATCAAACGATTGAAGAGGGCGTGACAC
Organism: Janibacter sp. CoH_79_TC_3; assembly: GCF_058197955.1. Taxonomy (NCBI): domain Bacteria; kingdom Bacillati; phylum Actinomycetota; class Actinomycetes; order Micrococcales; family Intrasporangiaceae; genus Janibacter; species Janibacter sp. CoH_79_TC_3. Next base: position 209,943 of record NZ_JBXWIV010000002.1, on the reverse strand, counting down.
AGCCCGCCATCTGTGTCGATTGATTCGGTACTTTTTTAATTTCAAAAACGCATCATCATTATTCAACTGTCTTATTTGAAATTTTTAATTCTGTATTCTAAATTTATAGTTTTCGTTTATTCCTTTAATTATCTAATAATTTTGAGAGTGTTATGTCAAAGCCTAATAATCAAAATCAGCAAAATAACCAAGAGCAAGTTCCAGAAGACGCCAACGAGCTGATTGCTCAATTGCAAGCTAAGTTGGATGATATCGTCGCATCGGGTAAACAACCTTATCCGAACACTTTTAAGCGCACGGATTATGCTCAAGACTTGCAAACGGCTTTTGATGGTATCTCAAAGCAAGAAATTGCGGATAATGACGCTAAAGGCGAAAAAACACAGGTGAATGTCGCCGGTCGCGTCATGCTAAACCGTGGGGCGTTTATTGTTATCCAAGATATGACAGGTCGCATCCAATTATACGTCGCACGTAAAGAGCTAAATGAAGAGACATTGGCCGATATAAAATCGTTAGATTTGGGTGATATCGTTGGCGTATCAGGTTATATCGGTCGCTCGGGTAAAGGCGATTTGTACGTGCACATTGAAGAGATTGAGTTGTTAACCAAAGCATTACGTCCGATGCCAAATAAGTTTCATGGCTTAGCCGACGTAGAAGCGCGCTATCGTAATCGCCATCTTGATTTGATGACCAATGAAACCACTCGCGATACTTTTGTGATACGCAGTCAAGTGATTAGCGGTATTCGTAAGTTTATGTTAAATGAGCGTTTTATGGAAGTTGAAACGCCGATGATGCATCCTATCCCAGGTGGTGCGGTTGCGCGTCCGTTTGTGACCCATCATAACGCGTTAGATATGCCTTTATACCTGCGTATTGCTCCTGAGCTTTATCTAAAACGCCTTGTCGTTGGTGGTTTTGAAAAAGTATTTGAAATTAACCGCAGCTTCCGTAATGAAGGCGTGTCAACCCGTCATAATCCTGAATTTACTATGATTGAGTTTTATCAGGCTTATGCTGACTATCATGACTTGATGGATTTGACCGAGCGCTTGTTCAATGAGCTAGCGATGGATATCTTGGGCACGACTGAGCTGACTTATCAGGGCGAAGCGATTAGCCTAAAAGCACCATTTATCCGCCTGTCTATGTGTAATGCGATTGCTAAGTATGCAGAAAATTTCGATATGGCACGCATTAATGACCGTGACTATCTTGCAGAATATGCTTCAACGACCCTTAGACAACAAGTAAAAGACATCTTTGGTGTGGGCAAATTGCAGACCATTATCTTTGAAGAAACCGCTGAGCATCAGCTACGTCAGCCGACTTTTATCACAGAATACCCTGCTGAAACGTCACCACTGGCACGCCGCAACGATGATAATCCTGAGATTACCGATCGCTTTGAGCTATTTATCGGTGGTCGTGAACTGGCCAATGGTTTTAGCGAGCTTAATGATCCTGCCGATCAAGCCGAGCGTTTCCATGGCCAAGTCGCCGAAAAAGACGCTGGCGATGATGAAGCGATGCATTTCGATGAAGAGTACATCGAAGCCTTGTCTTATGGATTGCCACCAACAGCAGGCGAGGGTATCGGTATTGATCGCTTGGTGATGCTATTTACGGACTCAGCCAGTATTCGCGATGTGATTTTATTCCCGCATATGCGCCGTAAGCATGAAAGCTAGACTGCTTTACTTGCCATAAATACACGCTGAGACTAAACTGAATATAAGAAGGGTTTTCTACTTTTAACGGAATAGTCTCAAGTTCTTTATGAGACCTTATGTATAGGGACATTATGGACACTCAGCAAGTACCAGCGTCGATTTGGCAGCAGATGATTCAGCAGAATTTCTTATCTTTGTACGACTTAACCGCAGACAAAATTACTGACCCTGAGTATCTTCAGGGTTATGATTTTGTTTTTGAGTTTTCCAATGCCATGGTTTACCTTATCGTCAACGATGTAACGATACAGGCTGATAGGCAGGATATCGATAGTACTCAAGTTCGTACGTGGAGAAAAGACGTTGTCAACCAGCTGATTAAGCAGCATGCTCAGTTGTATCTTAAGAATGATCAAGCGCTTGCTTATAAAAACAAATCTAAAAATGAATCGGCATCTGACACAACAGCAGACAAGGCGGTTTATTTTATTGGCTTGACCTCGTTGTCGGTTCAGCATCAAGAGATTGCTGAAAAGAACAGCGCTCAGAAGGGTTATCAAAATAGCTATCAGAATAGTTATCGTAATAACCATCAGAGCAAGCCCATAGAAGCCGCCTCTTATGCGGTTGGCTATGAATATGGTAGTCAGTTTTTTGCGGAAGACTGTGTGCTAGATTTGGACGATGAAGAAAGTGTACTGCAAGTCTTTAGCTATCAGAACTTCACTGAGATACTCAAGCAATTGGTAACGCCCAGTGATTTGACGGCATTTTTAGATTTCCATCGCCGTAAGCTTGCTGGGTTTGAAGCGTTTCAAGACGAATCAACCTTGCTTGCACAGTTTTCACAGTCGCCAGATTTTCATCAAAGAGCGATTGAAGTTCAAAAACAACTGGTCAGCCATAACTTGATAGCGCAGATTGAACCGCGATTACTAAAAGCGGCAGAGCCTGAGCAGGCGGAATTTGCTAAAGCATTGATGGCAGAGATTCAAAAGAATACACGCATGTGGTATCGACTTTTTAATAGCTTAGTCAGAGAGTGTTATGACGCGGGTACGCCACTGCCAAAAGAGCAAGTTGATATTTTGGTCGACGAGTCCATGTACACCTATGCTTGTTTGGTAGAAAAAATATTGGCTCACAGAAGCATTGACCAAGATTCTCGGTGGACGGGCTACGTGCGCCATGAGCATTCTTATAATGTCTTTGGGCGTCATTATCTGCTGGTGTTTTATGCGCAAGATGACAACAGCTCGTTAAGTGCCGACAAGGTGCGTGCGGGTCATCAAGATTTATTATTCGAGCTCAATGCCCAAATGCAGCAGCCTGTTATGCAAGATCTGTTTTTAATTGGTGTCGACGTCAGACCTTGTGAAGATAGCGTGAATACCGAAGTTCATCTTGACGCATTTCATCAGCACGGCTCACTTATCGATGCAAATACCCAGCGTTTGTACCAACAGTTGGCTGAGTTACGAGCTCAATCATAAGTTATTCTAGAAATTAGTTTCAATACTTGGTTTTGATGTTTAGCTTTAATATTTAGCTTTGCTATTTGGTTTGAATAATTGGCTTCGATATCTGGTTTTAAGGTAAATCGCTGATTTGATGCTTTATTTATATTACTACTCACATTGGCATTCATTATGACGCAGCAATATCAAGTTTTAGCGCGCAAATATCGCCCAAAAAACTTTCATGAGTTGATTGGGCAGTCACACGTCTCACAAGCACTGATTAATGCGATTGATTATAATCGTCTGCATCATGCTTATCTATTTACGGGTACGCGCGGTGTTGGTAAGACCACCATTGCGCGTATTTTATCTAAATGCCTAAACTGCGATACCGGTATTACCAGCACCCCATGTGGCGTCTGTGATAACTGCGTGGCGATTGATCAAGGGCGTTTTATTGATCTGATTGAGATTGATGCTGCCTCTCGTACCAAAGTTGAAGACACGCGCGAGCTACTTGATAACGTGCCGTATGCGCCAAGCCAAGGTCGCTACAAGGTATACCTGATTGATGAAGTGCATATGCTGTCGACGCACAGCTTTAATGCGCTGCTCAAAACCTTGGAAGAGCCACCTGAGCATGTAAAATTCTTACTAGCCACCACCGATCCGCAAAAGCTGCCGATCACGATTATCTCGCGCTGTTTACAGTTTGTGCTGCGTCCTTTATCGCAAAGTTTGCTCAGTGAACATCTAGCCAATATCTTAACCCAAGAGCAAGTTGGCTATACGCAGCCTGCGCTTTGGCAATTGGCCAGTGCCGCCAAAGGTTCGGTTCGTGATGCGTTGTCATTGACCGATCAAGCGATTGCTTTTGGGCAAGGTGCGCTCGATGATGTGACAGTTAATGCCATGCTTGGCTTAATTGATGCCGCTGATCTGGTGCGTTTAATCACAGATATTTATAATCATGATAAGTCAGCGGTTGCCACTCATATTGAGCAGATGCGTGCGCAAATGGTCGATGCGACCAGCATGTTCGATGGTTTGGCTGAGCTGCTACATCAATTGGCATTGACGCAACTGCTACCTGAGGTTGCCCTTAACGTAAACGAGGCACAAGCGCAGCAGATTAATCAGCTCGCCCAGCATATGAGCCCTGATGTCTTACAGCTGTATTACGAAATCGTGGTACAAGCGCGTGAAGGCGTCAAACTGGCTAGCACACCGATGCAAGCGCTAGAGATGTGTATTTTACGTCTATTGGCTTTTCGTCCGTTACCCGTCGATGAGATTTTAGCGAACGTACCTGATACTGCTATATCGTCTGACCCTGTATTATCTGGTTCTATAACTTCGGTAGAAGCCGTTACTTCTACTCATGCTACGGCTGAATCTAATACATCATCAATAAATGCAAATACCGTTGAGGTATCAAATACCAATGCGCTTTTAAATACTAATGCGCATTCAGTATCGGCTTCTTTATCAGTGCCAACCTCAGCAGTAGTGGAAGCGATATCAGAATCGCAGCCAGAAACACAGTTAGAACCAGCAGCGAAATCAATACCGCCGCTACAATACTATATTGCTGATTATGACAGCTCAAATCAAAATGAGATTGAGTCATACAACACAAACTATGATGATGCTGAATTTGAACAATATAATAGTTACGGCAATGATGAAAGATTAGATTTGTTAGACAGCAACGTTAACTCTGAGCCTGTTGTTGAGCCTGTTGTTGAGCCTGTTGTTGAGCCTGAGCCTGTTGTTGAGCCTGAGCCTGTTGTTGAGCCTGAGCCTGTTGTTGAGCCTGAGCCTGTTGTTGAGCCTAGCGCAAATGATTCTCAATTATTATCCCAGCTTGATGACCCGCGTACCCTGTTACGTTGCGCCCCGCAAGAGTTGACGGGCGAATGGACACCAGAAAAATGGGACTATTGGCTGCAATGCGCTCGCGAAGCTGGTAGTTTGGCTTCAGATGAATTGGCGTTGGCGCGTCAAGGGATGATGACCGGTCACTGTAATGATAAAGCCGTCTTTGTCACGGCAGTGGACAGCAAGCATTTGCAAGCCACCTTTCAACAACTCGCGGCAAAATTGCAAGAACAGTTTACGCAAGCGGACATCAGCTTGCAGATAGATGGCAGTGTCATGCAGTCCGATGATAAGACCCCTGAGCGCCGCCAACAAAAACGCCTTATAGAAGCCCGTACAGTTGCGGAGTCTAAATTGCTCAATACACCTGTGATGCAATATTTGACGGAACGCGGCGAAGGGAAAATGGGTAAGGTTCAGTTATATTAAACAATCGGCAATTTTATGTTTGGCATTTTTTAATAACTAAACTATTAATAAGCTTATTATATTTACCAAGATATCAAGGTGGAATAACTTTATCGCCTTGATATTTTTGGTTTTATCGATGGAGAAGATTTTTTAGTTGACCATCAGAGTTATATTAAAAAACTGTAAGATTTATGATAATCCGCTATAATGGTTAAGTTATATTAAAAACTAAAAAGCAGCTTAGGTGGGAATATGTTAGATAATTTACGTGGTATGGCTGTGTTTGCCAGTGTGGTCGGACACGGCTCTTTTAGTGGTTCAGCTCGCGAACTGGGTATCACAACCAGTGCGGTCAGTCAGCAAATCCGCTCTTTAGAGAATGAGCTGGGTGTAGTGCTATTGCATCGCTCAACTCGTAAGCTAAGCTTAACAGAAGCGGGTGCAAGCTTTTATGAAGCAGCGAAAGACGTGGTTAGCGCCGCTGAACAAGGGCGTATTAAAGTCAATCAATTACGTGATGAGCTGGCCGGTAGCTTGCGTATTGCAACGACACCTGAGCTTGGCGTTCATCATATTTTGCCCGCTCTATCTACTTGGATGTCGGCGCATGATGACCTTAGCATTACGTATTTTGCCGACAATCATTATATTGACATGATTGATGAGCGTATCGATATTGCGGTACGTATGAGCCCCAATATCAATGACTCAACCTTGAGCAATCATCCGTTATCTGATGTGCGTCAACTGTTGGTCGCCTCACCGCAGTATTTACGTCAGCATAAAAAGATCGAAACACCAAAAGATTTGGCAGACCATCAGCTGATTTGTATCGATATTATGAAAGATGCGAGTCATGTAGAGCTTACCCAGACTGAAACAGGCAAGAAAACACGTATTAAAATGAACTCACGTATCCATACTAATAACGTCTTTATGGCAATGACTTTAGCAAAAGAAGGTCATGGCTTGATTCGTATCATGGAAATGGACGTAAAAAAAGAGCTTGAAAGTGGCAATTTGGTCGAAGTGTTAACGGGCTATCAGCTGCCAAGTTTTGTGTTATATGCCGTCACCTTAAACCGTGATCAGCAACCTGCAAAAATTACCCGCTGCTTAGAGGTGTTAAAAAAGTATTTTCATGCTAATTAAGTCGAGCGTTTAATAATCTTTACTTGAAAATGCTTTTAAAGTGTTAAAAAGCCTATAGATAACTTATCTATAGGCTTTTTTAGCTTTAGACTTTGATTAAATGAACCGTTTAAAACGAAGGCTTTAACAAGTTAACCAAACGCTCGACCACTTGTGAGCTTTCATCACGACTCATATTAAGTGGTGGCAACAGACGAATCACATGACCACCAGTGACGTTGATAATCAATTTTTGCTCATCACGGGCACGGTCAACCAATTTGCTACAGTCCATCGCTTTAGGAAGAGCAATACCAATCATCATCCCAGCGCCGCGAGTGCTGACGCCATATTGTCCAAGTGCATCAATCATACTTTCACGGATGAATTTTCCTTCGGTGACGGCATTGTCCATGATATCGCCATTTGCAAGTACTTCATAAACACTGTGTACTACGCGACTGGCCAATGGTGTGCCACCATATGTTGAACCATGACTACCGGCACCAAACAAGCCATTGGCGCGTCCCCGTACCATGCAAGCACCTACAGGGAAACCATTACCTAAGCCTTTAGCAGTTGTTAGTACATCAGGGCGAGCATTGCTATGCTGATAAGCAAAGTACTTGCCAGTACGGCCGTTACCGGTTTGTACTTCATCCAACATAAATAACCAGTTATGGTTATCGCATACGGCTTGTATCTGTTCAAGGTAAGTAAAACCATTTTCTGCGGTATTAAGACCACCTTCACCTTGGATAGGCTCTACAAATACCGCACAGATATCATCATGGTCTTGAGCTGCTTGTTCAATGGCAGCAATATCACCAAAGGGCACACGGATAAAGTCTTCATCCAAAGTATAAAAACCTTCACGTGCTTTAGGATTGGCGGTTGCTGATAATGAGAGCAAGGTACGACCATGAAATGATTGTTCCATGACGATAACTTTTGGGCGTTTAAAACCTTGCTGGTGCGCATAGAGTCGTGCCAGTTTTAATGCCGCTTCGTTGGCTTCAGCACCACTATTAGCAAAGAATACGCTATCCATTTGCGCGGCATGACATAAGGCTTCGCCAGCACGCTCTTGCCAATCGATACCAAATAAATTACTGGTATGTACCAAGGTCGCTGCCTGCTGCTGAATAGCCTCCGTAACTTTTGGGTGACAGTGCCCTAAGCCGCATACTGCGATACCCGTTAAGGCATCTAAATAAGGCGTGTCATCTTTAGTATAAAGCCAACTGCCTGAACCGCGTGTGAAGCTGATTGGTTGACGATTATAAGTGGGCATCAGGTAAGTAGCAGACATGTAAAACATCCTTGGGATAATGAAAGGTTAAAGGGATTGGTTAGAGCTCATCAGAAAACGGCGTCGATTCAGCAGGTAAGGTATATTCTTCGTTTGCCCATGCGCCTAAGTCGATAAGCTTGCAGTGATGACTACAAAACGGCTTATATTTATTGTCTTGCCAGGCGGTTTGATTGCCGCACTCTGGACAAGGATAGGTTTTAGGTAAGGAATTGGTGCTAGAAGTAGATTCAGTCATAATAAAAGTGGGTATATCCTAGAGGCATGTTAGTAAATGCGGTTATGCAAAACAGCGCTTATAATCAACAGCGAGTATGAATAATGGGTGTTTTCTAAACAGATAAATTGGTACGATTCATTTATTTAGAGGTTGTAAAATCACGATGGCATTAAAATGACAAACTAATGGTCAATCGCACTCATCAATTCGTGGTTGTCGTTCGATGAGCAAGGTCGTTGCCTTACTATCGTGCCTGATTGACTATATAATAGCATGTGGTCGAATAATGACAAATGACAAATACCTTAAGGATAGTAGATGACTCATCATCTTGAGCTTTCACATCAGCAGCAGCGTGCTTTTCAACCACAAAAACTCTCAGCACCACGCGATTTTATCATGCCACAGGTATTGGTCGACGCTGAGCTGTCTTTAGTGTTAGAGATTGGGGCAGGGAAGGGTAAACATGCGCTTAGCTTTGCGCAACAAACCCCTGATAAGCACCTGATAGCCATCGAGCGCACGCGCAATAAGTTCGAGGCCTTTGCTAAATTGGCAGGGCAGCAAAAATCAAGCAATCTAAGTGCAATTCATGCGGATGCCATCGCATGGATTGTTTATGCCATTGCGCCAAACAGTATCGAGCGTATCTTTATATTATATCCCAATCCTGAGCAACATAATCCTAATCAGCAATGGTTGAACATGCCTTTCTTTGAGTTCTTACTCTCTCGTTTGCAGATAGGTGGGGAAGTGGTACTGGCGACTAATATAGAAGCCTATATGGATAATGCAGAACAGCAGGCCAATGAGCTCTGGTGCTTACCGAACACGCGCCATAAAGTGGCAAGTGATAGTCAACGCACACACTTTGAAGTTAAATACTTGGCGCGTGGTGAGACATGTTGGCAGATAAACATGCGTAAGCCTGAAGGGTATCAAACCAGATTTGATACATGGCAAGCAAACCTTGAATCACAGGGTAAATAGCCTAAGCAAAAAACAACAAAAATAATAGTTCAAAAAATCAGAACGTATTTCTAATATACTTGTATAAAATAGCCTAAGCAAAAGAATGTAAGAAATAAAAAAGACCGCTGCAAAAGAGCGGTCCAAAAAATATCAATATTTACGAATTATAAAAAAGGTTTTACCAATTTATTAGAGTCAGTATGTGCATCTAACACTGTCAAGAATGTATAAGCACCAATAAACTTCCTGCTGATAAACATAAACTCTTTAGGTGGTAGGTTAAACTCAAAAGACTGCATCGCCCGCGTGGCATCATTCGAGAGGCGAGTATGTAATTTACTATTGGCCCAAATATAACGCTGCTGTTCATCTAAACAGTTATCAGGTATGTCAGGATTTAGGACAGGGTCACTAAAAGGTTCGGTGGCCAATAAAAACAATGAGGCAATATCAGAACGGACTTTATCACTCATACTATCGAAAAAATCATAACCGGTCATAGCTTGTTTCATTGCCTGATGATCATGACTGTATCCTGCTCGTAATAACCCGTGCGCAATCGTTAATAAGGTATTGTCAAACTGGCGAATGGCACCAAAATCTAGCAAGACCAGTTTATCGATTTCATATTCATCAGGAGCGACACGAACGAGATAATTACCAAAATTTGGGTCCGTCTGCATCTCACCCCAAACAAAAATCTCTTGCATCATGATTTCGATAGCCGCCTGACCAATGGCACTGCGGCGCTCATGCGGTAATAATTGCAGCGCTTCAGAAACTACAGTGATACCGGGCTCATAAGACATGCATAACAAGCGTTTGGTTGAGTAAGTACGATTAATTTTTGGAACGATATAACGAGGATCTTCAGCCAAGCGCTCATAAAAACGCTCTGTGGTCGCCGCTTCCGCTTCATAGTCGACTTCGTGATGGAGTAGGTCGCGTATCTCCTCAAACCAAGCATCGAGTGCGCGTGTTTGCGGAACGATATTACTGACCTTTAATAAACGTTTAAATAAAGCCAAGTCAGAATTGATGGCATCCGCTACACCGGGATATTGAATTTTTAACACCACTTGTTCGCCCGTTGCCAATACGGTTGCTCGATGCACTTGGGCGAGGGAAGCAGTGCCGATAGGAACTGGATCAACCTCAAGCTCATTTAACTTAGCGCCCAATAACTGTCGTAATGTCAGTTCAATTTTTGGCCATGCTAAGGTTGCGGTATCATCATTGAGCGTTTGCAGAGCACGCGTAATTTCGGGCGGTAATATATGCTCGCCGTAAATCGCTAGCATTTGACCAATTTTTACTACTGACCCTTTTAATTTACCCAGCTCTTCTGCCAAATAATGTGCCTGTTCTTCCATAAATATTTGGTTACGCGCCGTACGTGCTTCTTTGTTTAAGAACATACCAGACACGCTATTACCTGCCCAACGACGACCGATATTTAAGGAAGTTTTCGCAATGGACATCCGGCGCTCAAAACCCGAGGTTTTTAAGTTATCGATAGATTGCTTGTTATTAGAAGGTCTAGAGGTGTCATTTGCCATAAATATAATCATTCATCCGGTTGCTATTGATTTGCGGGCGTAAAACCGACAATACAAGGAGATGCGACGTACTGGTACAAAATTGTATCACATAATGGGAGGTAGTTTGAGATGCCTGAGCTTAGCATGAACAGTTACTTTGTAAGCTAAAATATGCTTATTAAAAGTACGCCTATTAATTAATTGTTAAGTAAAAAGCTACTACTAAGCATTAAAGCGCTAAAAATTAAGCACCACAATAATGATCTTTATTCTAACACTAAGCCGTCAAAGATAAATTTTTTAAAATAAGATGATAAAAAATGCGCAGTCAAAAAATCCGACCTAGCATTACACTAGGTCGGATTATGACAAAAACGATATAAGTTTTAAAACAGAACTTTTAAAAAACGGAACTTCTAAGATAGAACCCTTAAATCAGCTCAATTGTATTAAACGTTTTCGCGAGCAATAGCATGGTGCCCGATATCACGGCGATAATGCGCACCATCAAAACTAATCGCAGCAGTGACTGCCAATGCTGCTTGCTGCGCTCCTGAGATAGTATCTGCTAGCGCAGTCACACATAATACGCGCCCACCATCGGTAACAATTTCTTTTTTACTGTGAGTTGTTACATCAGGATTGATATTGTCCAACTTAGCATGACTAAAGGCAGTACCTGCGTGGAAGACTTTTACCGCATTTTGATTGTCTGCATCTAACTCTGGTAAGCCTGCAATTACATCACCTTTTGATGAAGTTTCAGGATAGCCTTTTGAAGCAACGACAATACCAAGAGCAGGGCGATCATCCCATTTGGCTTCGGTCGGTAATTTACCTTCCAATCCTTGTGCGACCAAATCAACCATCGATGATTGCAAACGCATCAAAATAGGCTGTGTTTCTGGGTCACCAAAACGGCAGTTAAATTCAATCACATATGGGTCGCCCGCATCATCAATCATAAGCCCCGCGTATAAAAATCCCGTATAAGGATGACCGGCGGCTTTCATCGCCTCAACGACAGGTTGGATGACTTGCGTCATCACCTTGTCATGAACGTCTTGAGTGACGACTGGCGCAGGAGAGTAAGCGCCCATGCCGCCTGTATTTGGACCAGTATCGCCTTCAAAAGCACGCTTATGGTCTTGACTGGTTGCCATTGGTAAGATGTTTTCACCATCTACCATACAAATAAAGCTGGCTTCCTCACCTTGCAAAAACTGCTCAACGACCACGCGGCTACCTGCATCACCAAATTTATTGTCGGCAAGCATATCATCAATTGCTTCATGTGCTTGTTCGATGGTTTCAGCAACGATGACGCCTTTACCCGCAGCAAGACCGTCGGCTTTGATAACAATCGGTGCACCTTGCTCATCAATATAAGCTTTAGCAGCAGCAGCGTCTGTGAACCCTTGATAAGCAGCCGTAGGAATATTGTTTTGTTCCATAAATTCTTTCGCAAAGGTTTTTGAGCCTTCTAGCTGCGCACAATAAGCGGTTGGACCCCACGCTTTGATACCAGCAGCACGGCAAGCATCGACAATACCTGTCACCAAGGGTGCTTCTGGACCAACAATAACCATGTCTATGGCATTATTTTGGCAAAATTCGATGACTGCACTGTGTTCGTTAGTATTGGCTGAATCCTCTAACGTGACGTTTTGGCATTTAGGTTCAAGGGCAGTGCCAGCATTACCGGGCGCAACATAGATGTTTTGTACGTTGTCGTCTTTTGCACACTGCCATGCTAGCGCATGTTCGCGACCACCTGAGCCAATCACCAAAATATTCATCATACGTCTTGCCCTTAGCATTAAAATTCATAATGTGTGAGTGAGTACTGAGCCAGTAGAACACGGTTCAATATACTGCGGTATTCTAACAAAAAAATGCCGTGATTGTCATGAGTATCCACCTGCCAGCAAGTATTAGACTACATTAGGATGTTATTGTCTCATTATTAAAGGTTATCGACATATTGATGATTCATGAAATGATGTTGTACGCTTTAGCTATGCGCTTAGGTGCGTTACACTTTAATAGATCGGCAGCAGGAAAGACCCGCGAATGGCTATTTATGAGATACACAATTTGAGCCATTGAATGCCAGTAAAATTTAACGAGTATTTTAAAAAAGGGAGATTAACTACATACCCGATACGTATGCTAAATAAGCACGATGATACAGAACTACGGTTGTGTAGAAGCATGGTTATATAGAAGCGGGGTACAAAAATACTGCTAATAAATAGCATGGATGAATGGCTGCAAACAATCGGCATCAAGCAAAAATAAGTCAGTCACAGAAGAAACTAGAACAACAAACTTATAACAAAGGACAATGGATATGCCTAACACCCTAAATATCGCAAAAGAGCGGATTAGCCAAATAAGCGATATTGCCACCAGTTATGTACAAAAGGACAAATCATTATTTGACCATTTTATTCATAGCTATTATCAGCCGCTGCATCAAGAAGCCGCAAAAAATATCAGTAATACTGACTTAGCGGGGATGGCGCTGCATCACTTTACCCTTCTCAAAGCCTATGATGGTAGTCAACCGCAGCTTGCTATTTTAAATCCTATTGCCGAAGAGCAGCATTTTCATAGCTCGCATACGGTTATTCAAATAGTCGCTTACGATAGACCATTTTTAGTAGACACCCTTTTGATGAGCCTAGAAGCGGAAGGTATTGACGTCCATCGCACCTACAACATCATTATGAATATCGAACGTGATGAAAATGGTGGTATTACTCATATCGAAGGCGCAGAGGAAAGTGGCACTTCACACATGTCTTTGATTCATTGTGAAATTGCTTATCAAAACAATGATGAGTTGGCGGCCTTAAAGAAAATGCTGCTCGCAAAAATTGATACACTCGATATCGTTGTTGGCGATTGGCAACAAATACGTACTAAATTGATGGACGTAAAAGCGGAGCTGGCTACTAAGCCGCTACCTGAAGTATTTTACTCTCAGCAAGAGATTCAAGCATTTTTGGATTGGATATTGGATGAGCATTTTATATTTTTAGGCTACCGAGAATATCGCTTGGAAGATGGAAGTAACGTTGACGTTAATAGCACGACTAATCAAGCAGCCAACACGGATTTAGACTTATTTTCAATTGGTAATAGTGGTCTTGGTCTATTACGTGGCAGTAGCGAGGATGCGCTTTCAAAGAGCTTTGATGAGCTGCCGAGTAACCTTAAAAAGCTATTAACTGAGCCTCAGGTGTTGATGCTGTCTAAATCAAGCCGTGTGTCGCCAGTCCACCGTCCGGTATACATGGATTTTTTGGGGATTCATAAGTTTGATGACAATGGCAAACTGATCGGTGAATATCGCTTTATTGGACTATTTACTGCGCAAGCCTATCAGCTAAGCGTACAACAGATTCCTCTACTACGTGAAAAAGCCAATAAAATCATGGCGATGGCGGATTTACCACGTGACGGCCATGCCTATCATAAAATGATGCACGTTATTAATTCTTTACCACGTGATGATCTGTTTCAAGCCAGCGTCGAAGAGTTATATCCTATCGTATCTGGCATTAGCCAGCTTCAAGACAAGAAGAGCTTACGTTTATTTAGCCGCGTCGATCATTATCAGCGCTTTGTCTCCTGCTTGGTCTACATCCCGCGTGATAAGTTCAATACCGAACTGCGTATTAAAGTACAAAATGTCCTAAAAAACGCTTATGGCGGTACGTCATCCGGCTTCACGACGGAATTTAACGAGTCTGAACACGCCCGCGTCCATGTGCATGTACGCACTGTGCCCGGTCAAGTGAACGAGGTAGATACGGCGGCATTGCAAGATAAGCTGTCGGCTCTTATGCAGTCATGGAGCGATAACTACCAAAGAATGCTCTTGGATAATGTGGGCGAGCAGCAGGCCAATGCCTTAATGCGCCGATTTCTAAACTATATTCCTGCGGCCTATCAAGAGCGCTTTGATGCGCGTACAGCGGTTGAAGACACCAAGCGTTTGGCTAACTTGACGGACGAGCAACCGATGATATGGCATTTATACCAGTCAACGGGTGATGCGAGCAATCAGCTGCATCTCAAGCTATATGGTCGTCAGCAGCCAGTCATTTTATCCAAAGTCTTACCGGTATTAGAAAATTTCGGTGTATCGGTTATTTCTGCGCAAACCTATGAGTTTGATTTATCAGAGCAGCCTATCTGGATGCAGGAGTATGAGCTGTTATTAGAGCATGTTGATACTATCGATATGAAAGTGGTACGCACACAGTTTGAAGACAGTCTTAAGCAAATTTGGGCCGGGCGTGTTGAGAGTGACTCCTTTAACGAATTGGTATTGATTACCAAGCTAGACACTTATGATGTGGTGGTCTTGCGAGCCTTGTCACGTTATATGATGCAAGCAAAAGCGCCATTCTCTAGTGTTTACATTCAACAAACCATGATAAAAAACAGTGATATCAGCGTGGCGTTGGCTGATCTGTTTGATGCGCGTATGAATCCTAAATACGATGAAAGTGAACGTGCAACCAAAACCAGTCAAATTCAGGCGCAAATTAACAAAGCTCTAGCAGGAGTTAGTAGCCTAGATGAAGATCGTATCTTCCGTTGGTATTTGGATTTAATTAACGCCATGGTACGCACCAACTTTTACCAAAGAGAGGCGGATGGGCAACGTAAAGACCGTTTGTCGTTTAAGTTCTTGGCAGCAGACATTCCAAACTTACCCAAACCTAAACCGATGTTTGAGATATTTGTCTATTCGCCACGTGTGGAAGCGGTGCATTTGCGCGGCGGCAAAGTAGCACGTGGTGGTCTGCGCTGGTCGGACCGTATGGAAGATTTCCGTACCGAAGTACTCGGTCTGGTCAAAGCACAAATGGTCAAAAACGCGGTGATTGTACCAGTTGGTTCCAAAGGTGGTTTTATCGTTAAGACCAAAACCATGGCTGATGGTCGTGAAGCCTTCCAAGCAGAAGGTATTGCCTGTTATCAAGCATTCCTCCGCGGTATGCTTGACGTCACTGACAATATTGTTGACGGCGAAATCGTTCCGCCAGCCAATACTGTGCGCCATGATGAGGATGATCCGTACTTAGTCGTTGCCGCTGATAAAGGCACCGCCACTTTCTCAGATATCGCCAATGCTTTATCAAGCGAGTATAACTTTTGGCTTGATGATGCTTTTGCTTCAGGAGGCTCGGTTGGGTATGACCATAAAGCGATGGGTATCACCGCACGCGGTGGCTGGGAGTCGGTAAAACGCCACTTCCGTATGCGCGGCATGGACATCCAAAACCGCGATGATTTTACCGTCGTTGGTATCGGTGATATGAGCGGTGACGTCTTTGGTAACGGTATGCTGAGATCCACTCATACCAAGCTGGTTGCTGCCTTTAACCATCTGCACATCTTCATCGATCCAAACCCAGATACTATAGCGTCTTATGCCGAGCGTGAACGCTTGTTTGAAATGCCGCGCTCAACATGGGACGATTATGAAAAATCGCTCATCAGTCAAGGTGGTGGCGTCTTCTCCCGTCAAGATAAGACCATTGCGATCAGTCCTGAAATGAAAGCATTATTTGATATCAGTGAAGATGGCCTTGCGCCCAATGAGTTAATCAGTGCCTTATTAAAGTCGCCTGTTGATCTGATTTGGAATGGTGGTATCGGTACCTATGTGAAAAGCGCGAATGAGAGTCATGCTGATGTTGGTGACCGTGCCAATGACGCCGTGCGCGTCAATGGTGATGAGCTGCGTACGGCAGTCGTTGGGGAAGGTGGTAACTTAGGCTTTACTCAACAAGGGCGTATCGAATACGCACAAACGGGTGGGCGCATTTATACTGATGCTATCGATAACTCGGGCGGCGTAAATTGCTCAGATCATGAAGTGAATATCAAGATTTTACTTGGTAAAGTGGTCGAGCAAGGCGATATGACCTTAAAGCAGCGTAATGAGTTATTAGAGTCTATGACCGACACGGTTGCTGAATTGGTACTGCGCCAAAATTATCTACAACCGCAAGCGCTTGAGCTTAGCCATCTGCGTGCCGCAGCAAACTTAAGCGATCATCAACGCTTTATTCAAATGTTAGAAGCCGAAGGTCGTTTGGACCGCGCCATTGAGTATCTGCCATCCGATGAGGAAATTGCCAAACGCCAAAAGTCAGGCACAGGTCTTACCAATCCTGAGCTGGCAGTCATGATGGCTTACGGAAAAATGTGGGTTTATGATAATTTATTATCGTCAGATTTACCTGATGCGCCGTATTTCGTTAATGAGCTGCGTCAATACTTCCCTGATGAGCTGGCATCGCGCTTCTTTGATGAGATGAAAGAACATCGCCTGCACCGTGAAATTATCAGTACCTATTTGACCAATAGCATCGTCAATCGTCTGGGTATCGAAGCGATATTCCGACTGCATGAAGAAACGGGACAAACACTCGCCACTATTGCACGTGGTTATGCGATTGCACGTGACGTCTTCCATGTGTCAAAAGCATGGGATCTGCTTGAGTCGCTGGACAATCAAGTCGATGCGACCTTGCTGCTCGAGCTTGAGCTGCGTCTGCGTGATGCCCTCGAAAATGGTGTGGTGTGGTTTATCAATGTCTTTGGTCAAGAGTTGCAAGTTGCTGATATGATCAATCGCTTTGAGGACAGTGTCGAGAAATTGACCAAATCCGGTGGTTTTATCGAGCAGCAATTCTCAGAATACTTGCAAGAAGACGTCACAAGCTTGATGGCAGATGACCTCTCTGCTAATGATGCGGCGATGTTTGCAATGTTGCCTTATCATGTCGATGCGCTTGATGCCGCGCTTTTGGCTGAGCAGTATGAGCGCCCAGTTGATGAGATTGCGACCTTATACTTTGAGGCATATCATGTCCTGCAGTTAGATTGGATGATGGACAATATTGCCACGTTACCGCAGCAAGACCACTGGGATCGCCGCGCGCGTCACGCCCTCGTCAACGAAGTCTCGCGCAGCTTACGTATGCTGATGGATACCTTATTGACACAATCTGATGCTAAGCAAGCCTTTAATGACTGGAAATCACGTCATGCCAGCCAGCTTGACGCCGTCACTGCAGAGATGCAAAAAATCGATAGCAATGATGAGAGTACTATCAGCTTATCGACGTTATCAGTGTTAATGAGTGAGCTTAGTGGCCTCGTAACTAAATAGTGAGCAAATAGAAAGCTGGCTAAGTGTTTATATACAATAAGCCCATCGTTTGATTAAAAAAACCACCGTTATGAGTTAACGGTGGTTTTTTATTCTCTAATGCTCAAATAATAAATAGAAGCAATAAAAATGATAAAAGCGCTAATCTACCTTTACGAAGGTATTTAAACGCAGCATTTTACCATTCTTTTCAAGCCATACTTTATCCGCATCATCACGATAACTGTCAAATTGGGGTTTTAGTATCACTTCACCTTTATCATTAATGACCCCAAACTTACCCGCTTGCTTATAAGTATAGAGCTGATGATATAGCAGTTTTCTAATCGGTGCGTCTGATGCGAGGATTAACTTACCATTAGCGTCGATAATTTGAGCGCTAACAATATCCTCTTGAATATCTTCACTCATGCCAGTAGCGGTGCTACCAGTAACTAACGTGCTGCGTAAAAATAGTAGCGGCTTGGCAGAATTATTAAAAGATTCGATATGTTGGTTGGCAGCGAGTGGAATGATGACATCATTGTTTTGGTCAATAAGCGCCGTTTTATTTTTAAAGCTGACTTGTAGGTATAAAGGCTCGCCTGTACAAGCATTTAACGGATGAATCGTATCATATTGCGGTATTACAGCCCAGTAGCCTCTATCATCAAGCAATCCTGTCAGCTCATTATTGTTAGTAACTATAAAATAATCTTGGTCATAATCAGAATCGTAATGCGCATGCTCGATATGAGCATTGTCTAACGGATAAACCCAGCCGCCATGGCGATTGATAATACCCTGTTTGGTCTTACCATCTGATGACTTAACGCTGACAATAAAGCTGGTGGCAATATCCGGTTCGGTTTGAATCTCATCATATGTAAAAGGCACAATTATCTTGCCAGCCGCATTAACAACGCCGTATTTACCATTTTGCTGAGCTAATACATATTTATCCATCACTATATAAGCATCAAACAAATTATCCGTGATGACAGTGCCGTCAATGCCATTTAGATCGTGTAGCTGCTGCGTGCCATCTGTTAATTCGATTAACTTGCCAGCAAAAGGCTTATTATTTTCGATACGCTCAAAATAACTACTGGGTAAATAACCGGCGCAGCTAATTGTTGCATAAGCAGGGGTAAAATTTAAAATAACAGCGATGATTGTGAAGATACCTACCATCATCGGTCGCGCATTCATATGAGTAAGCTGAATCATAATGTGCATAACATTGGCCACTCCAAAATTTCTTTAGCATTAACTGGCTATATGATAGCAGCCTGGACCAGTAATTTTACTAAAGCCTCCTGACAGCTTATCAACTTGAATTTGGGTTAAAATACGCTCTTTTAGGGCTTGTACGTGTGAGATAACACCAATCAATTTGCCTTCTTGTTGCAAGCTGGTCAAGGTATCCAAGGCAATATCGAGTGACTCTTCATCTAGAGTGCCAAAGCCTTCATCCAAAAATAGTGAATCGACGCGGATATTGTGACTGGCCATCTGCGATAACCCAAGTGCAAGCGCCAAACTGATAACAAACCCTTCACCACCGGATAGGTTTTTGGTACTGCGTATCTCGCCACCTTGATAGTTGTCAATGACATTGAGCTCAAGTGGGTTATTGTCATCCCGAGCCAGCAAATAGCGATCGCTCATTTTGTGCAGTTGGGCATTGGCATGTGTCACCATAATATCAAAAGTTAAACCCTGTGCAAAAGTACGATACTTCTTACCACTACTAGACCCTATCAATTCATTGAGCTGTCGCCAGACATGTAGGGTTTCTTTTTGCTGAGCAATAGCTTGACGTTGGGCTTGTTGATTGCCTTTTTTCTCTTCATTGTCTTTGAGCTGTTGACTCATCGCGCCGATCGCCTCAATCAAGCGATGCAACTCGTTTTGCGCCATATGCTGCTGCTGAACCAACGTTTCTCTTTCTTCAGTGGTTAAGGGTTCAGACTTTTTCTTAGTAAGTGCTTGCATGGTTTGAGCCAATAACGATTGCGCTTGCTTGAGCGTATCACTTATCTGCTGCTGCTGCTCCGTCAGGCTATGGCGCTCGGCGGTAGGTAGGCGCGAGCGCATGAAGTCTGCTTCATCAATAAAGTCAGAGCTGGCGAGCGCCGTTTTAAAGATATCTTCTTGCATGGTGAGTGCAGTAGTAGCAGTGGTTAATTGATCGGTAAGCTGTTGCTGTTTTTCCTGTAATTGCTGAAGGATATGCTCAGAACTGTCTAACTGTCTTTGTGCTGAGGCCTGTTCAGTATTTGCCTGTTCTACTAAAGCGCGTAATCTTGTGTCTTCTTCATCAGGATTAATATTGATGTTATTGCTATGATCAGCACTGATATTACGTGCGTTGTCCGTAAAAATCTCGCGCCGTTTAGACGTTAACTGTTCAAGCATTTGAGTTTTATCAGCAACCGCTTGAGTCAGGTGATCAAGCTCAGCCTGGTCTTTATCTAATTGTGCCTGCTTGGTTTCGATTTGCACCGTTACGCTGCCAAGCGCGGTCATCAGGGTTTGCTGCTCATTCTTATACGCATTGAACTGCTGTTTTAATTGCACCAAGTTACTACGCTGCTGACGAAGTGTATGGATATGAGCGTCATAGTCCATTTCGTTTAGTACAATTCTCTCATCTATACTCGTTATCAGCGGCTGTAAGGTGGCAGGCTTGGCGACAGAATCTAATGCATAAGCGAGATACTTATTTAATATCGCTGATATAGCGCCTTTAAGCGTGGTTAATTCAGCAAAATTTGCGCAGGTTTTTTTGTCGATACCTTCTACGGCCAACAAACCTATCTTAATATTGGTTTCAATCTCATGCATATCACTAGCAAGCTTATACTGCTGTTGTTCAAGCGTCTCAAGGGTTTTACTTGTTGTCGTAAGCTCAGCGCTCAGTGCTTCATATTGGCTAAGCGTATTTTTTAGACAAAGCCTGCGCGCGGTAAGTTGGTCTTTAATCGTACCCAGCACTAATAAAGCATCTTCTATAAGATTGAAATCAGCTGAATCAGTCGCTATCTGCCCGCTCAGTAAATCCGTGTTGGCACCAATCTGCCCAAGTCGATTCATGATAGTGGTGAGGGCGTGAGAATCAGAATAGGTTTTATGCAAAAGTGGCTGTATTAAGCGACCGCTGTCTGCGCACAATGTTTTTATCTGCTCATATAGTGGGCTTTTTTGTTCTTGCCACTGCTCAATCTGACTTTGAGTGGTGGCATACTCAATACGCTGCTTAGATAAGGTTTGTTCTAGCGCATTTATCGTCGTATCCAGATCTTTTATCTGCTGCTGCGTTTGGGCAACTTCGGATGGCTCCTTATCTAATACAGGGTGATGCTCACCGTAAGGATGCTCAAGCGCGCCGCAAAGCGGGCAAGGGTCGCCCTCTTCTAATTGGCTAATGTAGCGCTCTAAACTTGCGACGTGTTGCCATGAGTCCAACAGCTTTTGCTTGTCTTGACGACGGTCTTTTGCCTCTATTATGACCGATTCGTGATCAGTAATAGCCGTTGTCAGTTTGACCAATGTCTCATTGAGAGTGGGCAGGGTGGTGTTTATCTTATTAATTTGTGTCGTAAGCGCAGCCATTTGTTGTACTTTAAAGATCACTTGCTCAATCTGGCTGTTGGTGTGGTCGATTTGTTCTTGCTCGCCACGTAAATCAGCCAATGACTGCTCTTGGGTTAAGCCAGCCTGCTTTTTTTGTAAAGCCGTTGATTCCTCACGCGCCTTGGCAATCGAAGATTTAGTAGTTTCTTGATGCTGCTGATATTTATCAAGGTTGGCTTGATAGTCACTGGTTTTATGATGATGGTTATATTTTTCATTTGCTAAAGCTGCATTGTCTTGTAGCAGCACCTTTAGACGGCTGCAATGACTGTCAAAGTTTGCCGCATCGGTATCGATATCGTGCAGAGCGTCAGCATCACTAAGGTACGTCTCGATACTCGTCAGCTGGGTTTGGTCTTGATTGAAACGCTCTTTATGATGGTCTATCTCTAGGTCTAAGCGCTGTATATTGGCTGCTGTGGCTTGCTTTCTTTGGCGATGGTCGTCTAACACATGCCTGTGCTGAGCGATAGCCGCATCCAGCTTACGGGCTTGTGCAATTTTGGGCAAAGTGGTTTGTAGCTCATTACTTGCTGTCTGCGTACGAGCCTTAGCCGCTTGTAGAGCGCTCGTGGCTTGCGTGAGTTGATTTTCTTGCTGCGGCAGTTGATGATTTAGCGACTGCTGTTCATCTTGTAAGCGCTTGACGCTGTCACGGTTATGGACAAGTTGGCTGTATTGACTGTCAATCTCCAGCGCTTTATTGGCGGCGATAAGGCGCTTAGCATGAGGAATAAAGTCTACCTGCGCTTGCTTTGCCGACGTAACATCCTTTTGATAGCTGACGACGTTTTTTTCTAACTCCGTCACGGCATCGAGCCAATTGATTTGCTCGTTAAGATGCTGATAGTATTGTTGCTGCTCGGTTTGTGCGGTTTGATGCGCTGTTAATTTTTCGCCAATCAGCGCTTCTTCATCTGCTTCTAACAACGTTAAGCCATCTAAGCCAAACTGCAACTTGCTCAATATTTCTTCTTCATGACGTTTTTTTTCAAAGACATGGGTTGATATCGTCGCGTAGATATCAGTGCCAGTGATTTTTTCTAAGATGTCAGCACGTTCATCGGCTTTGGCTTTTAAAAAGGCGGAAAAACTCCCTTGAGCCAATAAGATTGAGCGGGTGAACTGTTGAAAATCCATCCGTGTCAGCTCAATGATTTTATCTTTGGTGCGTGACAGCTTGCTTTCTAATATTTCATCGCCCGCTGGGACGTCTACATTGTCTAGATTGCTAGTTTTGGGCTTCACCAAAGCTATCTCGTGGGTAGCATCTTGCAAGCTACCATCCGCTTTGCCATAAGCGCGGCGCTGACCCCAGCGGCAGCGATATTGGGTGCCATTTAAATCAATCACCACTTCAGCGAAACACTCCGCCGTTTGCCGCGTCATGACCTCGTTACTACTTTTGCTGATGCTATTAATCCGCGGTGTCTCACCATATAGCGCAAGACATATGGCATCCAAAATCGTCGTCTTGCCAGCGCCTGTCTGCCCAGTGATGGCAAATATTCCTTCATTGATAAAAGCGGAATCAGCAAAATCGATATGCCATTCGCCTTTTAAGGAATTTAAGTTTTTGAGTCGTAGTTCAATTAGGCGCATGTATAGGTCTTTGTATTTTTAATGGATGGTTTCAATAAGAAAAAGAAAAGAGAGGCTGATTAGATACTAAATAAGCATTTTTACTGAGTATTTTTTACTCAGCCCGACTATCATTATGATAAATATTATGGAGTATCTGCTGATAAGCCGTGCGCAATGACGATTTTTGCGTATCAGCAATACCATTAATTTCTAGGCACTTATCAAACACATCCAGCTCATTTAAGTCTTGTAAATTTTCAGAGGCTTGCTGTTGATTGAGAACTTTATTATACGTACGCGTGTTTTTGATTTTTAACACTTCACAAGTTAAGCCCTCTATCATGACGTTCACTTCTTCACGCAGCTCATTAACGATTTCATCACCGTCATAAATCACTTCTAGCCAAATGGACTCTGAGGGCTTTAATGACTTTACCGCAGTAGCAATAGTGGTCAAATCGCCTGTTATTTGTGCCAATTTCTGAAAACAAGGAATAGGAAGCGAGACAACCTGCATCTGACGCGACTCATCATGATGCAATAACTGAGAGGTTAAAAGAGATGTAACATTGTAAGTAGAGTGAGTGTGATGTATAGCAGCTGTTTGGTTAGAAAGTTCTTTATCAATGCTATTTGGCGTCATTGCTTCGGGCTCTACTGAATCAGGAAAACCAAATAAATCGTCTATAAAACCAGTCGTTTGAGTGGCTGCCTTTTTAGTCACTTGCTTGATTGGTGGTAAAGGATGCTCAGTAAAAGCGGTTGATGTTTTATCCTTAAAACTGTTTTCTATTGCACCAAATTTTACCAGCAATACTTGTTTTTGTTGTTTAGCCTCGCCAAAACCCATCGCGATAGGTGAACCTGAATAACGAATATTCTCACGACCACCGACACGCTGCGGTACATGCAAATGACCAAGTGCCACATAGTCAAAGCCATCATCGAACATATCAGCAGAGATTTGACCTAAATTGCCCACATAAAGGTCACGCACGCCATCATCTTCCGTGGTCTTACTATCAAGAGCAAATAAATGACCAGTGGCGATAATAGGAATTTGACGTTGATGAATCTTCGCTAGTTCAGCTTGTTTGGCTCTGGCAATCTCTGCAACACCATCGTAATGGGCGCGAATGCCTTTGATAACATTGGCATCTTTGCTATCCGCAGACTCGCCAGCTTGACTACTACGCACGTCACGGTCACGCAGGTAAGGTACAGCAGAGATAATACAATGCGGGTTGCCGTCTGCATCGTCTAA
Organism: Janibacter sp. CoH_79_TC_3; assembly: GCF_058197955.1. Lineage (NCBI taxonomy): Bacteria > Bacillati > Actinomycetota > Actinomycetes > Micrococcales > Intrasporangiaceae > Janibacter > Janibacter sp. CoH_79_TC_3. The sequence continues at coordinate 185,666 of NZ_JBXWIV010000002.1, read as the reverse complement.
TACCATCACTTCATCGCTTAAGTCTTCACAAGCGGTACCGATAACATGGACGTTTAAAAATTTTAATACATTGCTTGGTGCATCTAAAAAAGTAGGGGAGTCATGGTTGCCCGCGACGATGACGATATGTTGACAGCATGACTTCGACACTTTGCCTAAAAATTCATAATACAGCGCTTGGGCTCTGTTACTAGGGGTCATGGTGTCAAAGATGTCACCAGCGACAATCAGTACATCCACTTGCTGCGCGCTAATGGTGTCTTGTAACCAGCGCAAAAACGCTTCAAATTCCTCATAACGCATGCGCCCATAAAGCCTGCGCCCTAGATGCCAGTCAGAGGTATGAAGTATGGTTAAAGGGGTAACAGCAGATAAAGACATAATGAGGCTTAATGGCTAATGAAAGACAGCGATTATTCTAGCAAGAATTGCTGCGGTTTGCTGTGGTTATAAACTTCTTGCAAAGCAGATTGGTAGCGGTAACGTAATGGATGATATTAAAAGATCCAATATTTAGTAATATCTAAGCCATCATTAATAAGGGTAAGGGTATGTTATGTCATTTATTAGATTATGCACATTGGCTTTGATTGTCAGCGCTTCTTTAGCGGCTTGCAATAGTTATGAAAAAGTAAGTCTTAATAATAAAGCGCATGTTGTGCAAGCTTCTGAGGCTATTATAGGTGAAGTGACGGAGGTAATAACGAAAGATAGAGAGCAGCAAACAATCACTTTGATGGCTAAAGATGGGCGCACTTATAAAGCCTTTATTAGTAAAGCTAATTTCGGTCAAGAGAATACCTATCAAATACAAAAATTGGCTATCGGTGACGTTGTAGAAGTAATGGGAGAGCAATCGACATTACTAGCAGGGGTAGATAATAAAAGCCAGATTACGGTCCGTGCCATGCCTTATGTTTTACGTAAAATTATCGTCGCTGATCATCAAGAAGATTGCATTGGCGTTGGGCCGCAATCATGCTTGCTAACGAAACTTGCTGGACAGACGAATAGCCAAACAGGTTGGGAGTATCGATATAGTGGTATAGAAGGTTTTGATTATGAGCCGCATTACGAGTACACCTTGCTTATCAAGAATACAACAATCGCCAATCCACCTGCTGATACATCGTCCATTCATAGTAAGCTTATAAAGATAATTGAGAAGAAAAGGACTACAGAAGTCTCTATTAGAGATTGCTTAGAGTATTAATGCATTCTGGCTTGTTACGAACACTTTGTGAATTCTCTGATGCTTGGCTTGCGCATCCTTTCAAAGTTAATCAATCCCAAAAACCAACTCTTTATTAACACTGATTATTAATATTGAATTTCATTACGGCTTAGGCTTATCGTCCCAATCAAGCAAGAATTTTCTACGCAATTCAGGGGTTAGGATTTCAATAGAATGTATAGTTGCTACTCTATCCGTTAAGCATTTTTCATTGCCAGTAGTTTGAAGTGGAGGAATATTTTCCTTATCAATAAAACCGCCTCCTGCGTAAAATTCTGTATCAAATGGAACTGCTGTTGCATTTAAGATTACAGTCTTTGAATCTAAGTCAACCTTGATATTACTAGCTTTCGTATCAAAAACTGGAGTTATATAATCATCTTCATCGCCAAATAGAAGACAGCCATTCTTCATTGTAAATTTACCTGATAATAATGCAGTTAGTTGAACATTATTACTTTTATTATGATAAGAGAATAGATTGAGTGAATTTTTCGCTCTTATGACTGGGTTAGAAGTGTTACTTAATATTTGATTAGAGCAACCAAGCTGAAATAGAATTACAATAGGAATTAAGAACAAATATCTATTTATCATGTTTAATAACCTCATAGCACTGATGAAATAGTAACAGATATTTCATGTGCATTATGTATTGAGGAAAAGTGTTTTGGTAATGAATCGATAATCTCGGTAGTGGCTTGACCTTAATAGCACTTATCCAATTACCAATTGCTCCAAACTATCATCAGCCGTTGCCAAATTAGCTACCATCGATAGCGCATGGGCTTGCTGGTCTATAGGTTGTTTTGAATCTTTGTCCATAGTAGCTGATCCTTCACGTAGCCAGTTGCCATCTGTGTCTTGATTATTTTGCTGGTTTTGTAGGTTATACCAAGCCAAATCATGATGTAAACTGACGACATCACCCATGATAAGCAGAGCAGGTGTTGGTAGCTGGTTTTTTTCTTGTAATTCAACGATGGTTTCAAGTGTTCCTGTCAATACTTGCTGATTGGGCATGCTAGCATTAGAGACGATGGCAATTGGGGTGTCGCTACTACGACCAGCCTCAGTCAAGCCCTCAGTCAAACGCGGCAGTGAATGTAGACCCATATAAAACACGACAGTTTCATCGGTATTTAAGAAGCTCTTAAAGTTACTGTTGGGCGCGCCAGCCTTTAAAAACCCTGTCACAAAACGTACTGACTGCGAATGATCACGGTGAGTGAGCGGAATACCAGCATAGCTTGCAGCGGCATTGGCAGCAGTGATACCCGGCACAACTTGGTAAGGCACGCCGTGCGCACGTAAGCTTTCAATCTCTTCACCGCCGCGCCCAAAGATAAAGGGGTCGCCGCCTTTTAAACGTACTACACGGCGACCTTCTTTTGCGCTATTTACCAACAGCTCATTAATACCGAGCTGCGCTACGGCATGGTTGCTACGTTTTTTACCGACAAACACTTTATCGGCATCTCGGCGGCATAGGTCTAATACTTGCGGTGATACCAACGCATCATAATAGACGATATCTGCTTGCTGCATGAGACGCAGCGCTTTAAAGGTAAGCAGCTCTGGATCACCAGGACCGGCACCAACGATATAAACTTCGCCCATTACATTTTTTACAGATTGAGATTCTGAAAATGCATTATCTAGTGCATTTTTTTCACTGCTAGCGATCACTGCGGCTGTTTTATCTAAATCCGCTTGCAATTGCGCCGCTGCTTCATTTTCATTACCCGCAAACATCAGCTGGCTGACTTCACCTTCAAAAGCGCGTTCCCAAAACTGGCGACGTCCTGTCAAGGTTGGGATTTTAGTTTTGACCTCAGTACGAAAGTCACCAGCAAGCTTGGCCAGTTTGCCATAACCTTGCGGGATTAAAGTCTCTAGGCGTGCCCGTAATAAACGTGCTAGTACCGGCGCTTTGCCATTGGATGAGATGCCAATCACAATGGGATTACGGTCAACGATGGCAGGGAAAATAAAATCGCATAAATGCGGGGTATCAACGACGTTAACAGGAATATTAAGCTCGCTGGCGTCAGCATGAATTTGATGATTCAGCGTTTCATCATCGGTGGCGGCGATGATAACGCGCGCGCCCGTCATATAAGCTTTATTATAATTTTCATAAATCAGTTCGTGCTTGGCTTTGTACTTAGTGTGGCTGAGCAAAGTCTGTATTTCAGTACTGATACTTGGCGCGAGAATAGTAATAGCGGCGCCAGCGCGACTGAGTAAGTCAGCTTTACGTAGCGCGACATCACCGCCACCAACGATCAGCACTTTGCGGTCTTCTAATTTAAAAAATAGCGGAAAGGTGTTCATAGCATCACCAATGATTCAATCAATATAAAATATGTCACCATTATGAGGTATCACAGGCGGACGCTCACCTAGTGAATTGGCATTAACATATTCTTTTTTGTCATGTTACTGATGATTTTTGCTAGGATGTGGAATAGCTGAGGAATAAAAATGCAGAATCGCGGCATAAAAAACCACAAGCTAACTTTTAAGCTTGTGGATGATAGATAATAGTTGATGGTTAATAGCTACATGATGACTTGCATTGGATATTGGCAATGACGTCATTTGACGGACTGCCAAATTCTACTCAAACTCACTTAGCATTTTAGTAATGCGGGCATCTTTTTGTTGCCAAATGTCCTCTAGCCAATCAAACATCATTTTTTTAGTGGCTTCATCACGGTCATAGCCGCCGTCCATGATGGCAGCAAATAATTCGTCTGGTATCTGTAGGCGAGTCACATCGACCCCTAAACGGCGAATATTACCCTTCCATAAATCATCATAGTCAGGCGCACCGTCTGGGTAGACGATTGTAATATCTAAAATAGAATCTAACTCATTACCTAGCGCATTAATGGCTAACGACAAACCGCCAGCCCGTGGTTTTAATAAATGCTGATAAGGTGAGTCTTGCTTATCATGTTTTTCTTTAGTAAAGCGCGTGCCTTCTAAATAGTTCAATAGGGTAAAGGGCTTTTCTTTTAATAACGCACAAGCACGCTTTGCTTCTTCGATATCCTTACCTTTGAGGGCAGGATTTTTAGCAATCGCTTCTTTAGAGTGGCGGCGCATCATTGGGAAGTCTAAAAAGTAAAAGGCTTGACCGATAACGGGAATGTAAATCAAATTAAACTTAGTGAAAAACCGCGTTAAAGGCAGGGTGTCTTGGCTGATATATTGCACAATACTCGTATCAACCCACGACTGATGGTTACTGACCAAGAGATACTGCTTATCTTCGCTTAGCTCATCGGGCAGGTTGATGCGCCAGTCTTTATGAGGTAGGGCGTGGTCGATAACGGCATTATTAGTATTAATCCAATACTTAGTAATCGCAATTAAGGCATCATCGGTCAGTTTTGACCCAGTCAATACTTTCGCCGCGCCCATAGTCCAGACCGGTAGACCAACCAACGCACTATTAGCAGTAAGGACGCTAACTCCCGTGAGAAAAGAAGCCGCTTTGCCTACGACTGGCAGCTTATCGTGGAGTTTTTCATAGAATGAATCAATTTTTTTTATTAAAGGCATATCAAATGTCCGTATTGATGAGTGTGGCAAAGCCATGATTGAGCTTGATTATAAAAATGAGCACAAGTAGCCGCAACGACGGGCAACTTCGGCCATACTTTAGCTTTAAAAGGTTAGCTTAATGTTTAATGTGGTGTTACGCCAGCTTTGAAGCCATAGAATACCTTAATGTTATCCGATAAAACGTTAAGAAAACGTTATTTATGCAACTAAAATGGTTGATATGTGTCAGTTATTAGCTTATAAAAAATATCCAACATAGGCTAACATTGAGTGTTAGGTGACTATGTTAATCTAACCCAGATACAATCAGATAGAAAAAAATCTTAATTTACAATATAAAAAACAAGGATGAATATTATGAAATTACAAGACAGAGTAGCCATTATATTTGGCGGCACCTCAGGACTAGGTGAAGCGACTGCAAAAGCGTATGCCGACGAAGGTGCAAAGGTAATCGTCACGGGTCGCGATCAAGAAGACGGCAATCGCATTGTCAAAGACATGACAGATAAGGGTCAAGAGGCTATCTTTGTGCTTGCTGATGTGACCAAAAAGACAGAGATTCAAGCGGTGGTCGATAAAGCATTAGAAACTTATGGTCAAATTGACATTTTATATAATGGTGCTGGCATCCATGATGGTTATGATAATGCCGTCGAGTTAGAAGAAGATTTATATGACAAACTGATGGCGATTAATGTTAAAGCGCCATATCTCGCGTCAAAAATGGTGATTCCACATTTTATCAAGCAAGGGCGTGGGGCGATTATCAATGTTGGCTCACAAGCGACGCAAATGGCAGGTCCGGGTGGTTCAGCTTATGTGACCTCCAAGCATGCGATATTAGGCTTCACCAAGCAATTGGCATTTGATTTTGGTAGTCAAGGCGTCAAAGTGAATATTCTATCGCCAGGTTTTATCGAGACGCCTATGACCGATGGTATTGATGATGAGCGCTTAAATCGTATCCCAGCCCAGCGCGCTGGCAAGCCCGAAGAGATTGCAGCGCTAGCGGTATTTTTAGCATCTGATGATTCGAACTATATGCATGGCTCGAACGTCTTTATGGATGGTGGTTGGGTGCTTGGTCGTAAATAACCCTCTAAAAAAGCTATAAGCTATCTAAAGCGAAAAAGCCCTTTTATTTTTAAAAGGGCTTTTTACGTTCAAAATAGTTGTTTATTGAATTAAAAATATTACAACTGTGTATGCAATCCACACTCACGGCTTTCTTCTACTTTAGTCGGATCAAAGTAATCAAACTCGTTTGGTAAGTTATGCTCTTCAAGATAAACGTCCAAATCAGCGTCTGTTTTTTCAAACAATGGAGCGACTTTTAACACGCCGTCTTTTGATAGGCTAAGCACATCAAGCCCTTGGCGGAATTCCGTTTGATCCTTACGAATGGCATTAAACCACACGTCTGGCTTTAGCTCATCTAGCGCACGGCGGAACGGCTCTAGCTTTACTTGGTCAGTGAATTCATCATGCTGCGGATTGTCAATGCCTGGGATACCATTCATGGTCGCATCACGATGGGCAGCGGTTTGCTTAGGGATATAGGTGATGACATTTAAGTTTAAATCACGGATGACTTTATTAGCAAATTGATACGTCGCATCGGTGTTATAGCCAGAATCTACCCACAATACCGTAATGTCAGGGCGCTGCTTAGCGACTAAATGCAAAATCGCAGACTCATAAGGGCGGAAGTTAGTGGTGATGATTGGGTTTTTGGCTTGGCTTAACGCCCATTCAACGATTTGCTCTGGGAATTTACCTTGCAAGTCTTGGTTAGCTTGGTCGATATCTAGGTTTGGGTGTAATTGACTCATAATATATTCCTTAGTCGTAAGTAATAATAGCGATAATTAATAATGGCGTAACTAAACTGAAAAATGATTAAGCGGTTAATAATGATTTTGTAGTAAATTAAATAGTTATTTAAGCACCTGCAAACATTGGTAAGTCGGCGACGTTGCGCCCATCGTAGCTACTAGCAAGGGCGTTAAAGGCTTGACTGATATCAGAGATAGACTGCAGGTCATGCTCGTTTATCACAAAGCTGTCAGCACCTGCGCGCAACAGATAAGCGATTTGGTCACGACCAAACTTGCCAGCCATACGAATCTCACCGTCATAACCGATTTGGCGCAGCGTTTGGGCAAAGCTAAAGCCACGACCATCGGTGAAAGCGGGCACATGAATTACAATCAAATCTTGCTGTAATAAAAAATCCGGTATACGCATTAGTACTTCTGTGTCGCTGTCTGATGTCACCCAAACACCAAAACGGCTGGCATGTTCCGATAGCAATTCGCGTACTTGTTGTAATAAACCGCCAGCAATATTGCCTTTAGCATCTAACAAATCACTAAGTGGCAAGAGCACATCAGGCTTTTCTCGTTTTTGTAATAGCTCAAGCAATGATATGTGAGTTAGGGCAATGCCATCTGGTAGTTCATTGGTAGTAAGGGCCAACCAGTGATCGTTTTGACTGATGTTTTCGCCTTGCGCATTTAACACATAATGATTAGCCATAGACCTTCTCCTTAAAGGGTGCGATGCCGATGCGATTGACCAACTCACCAAAGCCTTCTACTTCATTCTCATTGCTGACGCGCTGCTCTAGATAAACGTCTACTATCTTTTGTATCGTCTTTGCTACGTCATCGGATGGAACCGCTCTACCTAGTATCTTGCCGAGTTTGGCATTATTACTAGAGTTACCGCCAAGGCTGATTTGGTACCAGTATTCGCCTTTTTTATCGACACCAAGGATACCGATATCGCCGGTGTGATGATGCGCACAGGCATTCATGCAGCCAGACATATTGAGGCGAATATCACCTAAGTCATAAAGGTAGTCGAGATCGTCAAACTGCTTTTCGATTTGCTCAGCGATATTGTGGGTCGTCGCATTGGCCAGCGAGCAAAAGTCCCAGCCTGGGCAGACAATCATGTCGGTTAAAGTATTGATATTAGGACGGGCTAAATGTAGCTCGACCAGCTGTTGCCATAACTCATAAAGATGATTGGTTTGCACATCAGCGAAGACTAAATTCTGCTGATAAGTACCACGTAGCTCACCAAAGCTATGTTTATCTGCTAGGTCGGCGAGGGCGTCCATTTGCGCTTCACTGATATCACCTGAAGGTACGTACTTACCATTAACCAAACCTGCCTTTAACGAAATTACCACGGCGCGATAGCCCGCGATTTTATGTGCGACGGTATTTTGCTGATACCAATTGGCAAAGTCTTTATCGCTATCAAGGGTTTGTTGTAGCTCTGACTGAACTTGTAAGGCATCAAAGGTAAGGTAATCAGGTTCGGTGAAGAAACTGCTGGCAGTGGCAAAGTTGGCATCGGTCAATGTCAGTGGCCCGTCTTTGGTATGTGCTTCCCATTCCGCATCAACCAATTTAGCGAAGGCAGGCCCACCCATGCTCTCAACCAATATCTTGATACGCGCTTTGAATTTATTGTCACGGCGACCATGTAAGTTATAAACCCGCAAAATAGCATCTAAATAGCTGAGCAAGTGCTGGCGTGGTAAGAACTTGTTAATGGTTTTGCCAATAACTGGCGTACGGCCAAGCCCGCCACCAACGATGACTTCAAAACCAAGCTCACCTGCGTCATTGGTTTTTAAATGCAGCCCAATATCATGAACTTGCGTCGCTGCACGGTCATTAGCCGTACCAATAACCGCAATCTTAAATTTACGCGGTAAAAAAGCGAACTCAGGGTGAAAGGTTGACCACTGGCGAATAATCTCGCAGTAAGGACGCGGATCGGCAATTTCTTCTTTATGAATACCCGCGTAAGGGTCAGTAGTGGTATTACGAATACAGTTACCTGACGTTTGAATCGAGTGCATCTGTACAGAGGCTAATTCTGCCAAAATATCTGGCACTTCTTCAAGTTTTGGCCAGTTTAACTGCATATTGGTACGGGTAGTAAAGTGCCCGTAACCTCTGTCATATTTACGGGTAATCTCAGCTAGCTTGCGCAGTTGATACGTTGCCAATAATCCATAAGGCACGGCGATACGTAGCATCGGTGCATAGCGCTGGATATAAAGCCCATTCTGCAAGCGCAGCGGCAAAAACTGCTCTTCTGGCAGCTCACCTGCTAAGAAACGCTCGGTTTGGTCGCGAAATTGTGCGACTCGTTCTTCCACTAGCGTTTGATCCGCATAATTATATTGGTACATGACGTAATCTCAATGTTATTTTAAAACGTAAAAGCTGCGACAAAAACGATTTGCTTGTGTACTCGATCTTATTGCCAGTCGCAAGGTAAACAATTCAGCTTCACATCATATAAGCTTAATCTTTTAAACATAAATTCCTTTAAGTCATATCTATATCCAAACACAGCATAAATTTTCATAACGAAAGTTAGGTAGCCTATGCTTATCAAAATTTATATCTGCTTTTAATATTAATTTACGGCAGTTAACCCCTTATTCGTCATTCATCGCAAAAATTTTTAAGTAACTTACTTCAAATGCAATTCCTTTTTCTCACCATCTCTTAAGGTTGTAAAATCACCATGAAATCTATCAATGCTAATCAAAAGCCATCAAAACTTGTTCCGCCGCATGGCAGCACTGAGCTTAAGCCATTACTATTACAGGGTGACGCGCGCAAACAAGCGTTAAAAATTGCGACTACTTTGCCAACCATTACCCTAAGCTCACGCGAGCGCGGCGATTTGATTATGTTGGGTATTGGCGGCTTCACTCCGTTAAATGGCTTTATGAACCAAGCAGATTGGCAGGGTGTGGTTGATAACATGCGTCTGCAGAGTGGTGACAATGCCGGCTTGTTTTGGCCGATTCCTATCACTTTATCAGCGCCTAAAGTAACCGCCGATAGCCTAAAGCAAGGTGATAAAGTGGCGTTAGTCGCAAAAGATGGCGAGATTATGGGCATCTTAACGGTAGAAGAAACCTATACCATTGATAAAGCTCATGAGTGCCAACAAGTATTTACGACCACAGATCCAGAGCATCCTGGTGTTCAGCAAGTCTTGGAGCAAGGCGACGTTAATATCGCAGGTCACGTTGAAGTATTAAGTGAGGGTGAGTTCCCAACCTTATATCCTGAGATTTATAAAACGCCTGCTGAGACACGTGAAATTTTGGATGCCAAAGGTTGGCAAACAGTCGCCGCTTTCCAAACTCGCAATCCAATGCACCGCTCACATGAGTACCTTGCCAAGATTGCCATCGAGATTTGCGATGGTGTGTTGATTCATTCTTTACTGGGCGCACTAAAACCAGGCGATATCCCTGCCGAAGTGCGTCAAGAAGCCATCAAAACTTTGATTGATAATTACTTTAGACAAGACACCGTTATCCAAGCCGGTTATCCGCTCGATATGCGTTATGCCGGACCACGTGAAGCACTGCTACATGCGGTGTTCCGCCAAAACTATGGCTGTAGCCATCTGATTGTTGGTCGTGACCATGCCGGTGTAGGTGATTACTATGGCGCTTTTGATGCGCAAACTATCTTTGAGTATGTCGGTAAAGATGATTTGATTACGCAGCCGTTAAAAATTGGCTGGACGTTTTGGTGTAATGCTTGTAATGCCATGGCGTCAGACAAAACCTGCCCGCATGAAGCCTCTGAGCATGTCAAAGTATCAGGAACGAAACTACGTAAAGCATTATCAGAAGACGAAGAGGTGCCAGATAACTTTAGCCGTCCAGAAGTTTTGCAGATTCTGCGTGACTACTACGCCGGTATCGCAAAAGAGGAACGTGCTGAGGTGAAGTTGGTCGGTGCCTCTGCGGTGTAAAAATTCATATTCAATATGAAAAACCAAAGATAATAAAAAGAGGTCAGATTCATCATCTGACCTCTTTTTATTTCTTTTTCTTACTGTTTATCTAATGCTAGAGCTTTTAATTAAACTCTAAGCTTCCTGCCAGCTTTTTATATTCCCCAACAATAGTGCCACCACCAGAACAAAAACGATTTAGCACATATCTGTCTTGGCTATCGATAGTCAGTTTATTGTCTTTAAATTGGAAAAAGACGGCGCTGTCGTCAACCTTAGTCTGAAAGAAAATACCATGGGCGTCATCTTGACCCATAAGCGTTGCTTTACCATCGAATTGGCACGTCGGTTTTTTCACATCGCTACGTGCACGTACTTTGATATCAATCTGCTCGCTATTGTTTGCGCCATCTGCTCGTATTATTACACCCACCCAATCATAGCCTTGTGCACGGTTGGCATAATCTTCAGAAGCATAATCACCAACGACCGCTTGCACAGATGGAGTGACGGCAGCGTTCGGTTGTTTGATAGTTTGGTTATTTACGCTGGGCGTCACGTTATTACAGCCACTTAAGGCAAATAAAGCGACAGAGGTCGTTACAATAACAGCAAAAAAGTGTGAGTGGCGGGCATGACGAGGTGAAGACTTGATCATTGAATTACCTTTAATAAGGGGGCTAGTAAAAAGGAAATAAGTAAAAGAGGCTGGGCTGACAATTATAAATGAAGCGCCCGATATACGAGAAGCTAAGGGATAATATCCATTCTATAAAGGCTCGTCTAGTTAGTAAGCAATACCATAACTTACTCAAAAGTGTCTGCTTATCACTATAGCGCAAAAATACTGAGCAAAAACAAGTACTTTAGAATAACTAACAAAATTACTTATGCCAAGTTAATAACTCGATAAGCGTATTTGTCACTAAGCAATTACCGCTCATGCTGTTAGCATAACGCTCATCATCCATAGAACAGCATTCAAGAAATGATAACCTTTGATACGGCCAATCATATTTGAGAATAAAGCTTCTATCAACATTATCGAGAGCCGTTATGCAAGCAACGAACCGACGCATTGAAAAAGCAACTAATAAACTTGAACTGATTAATACCCAAGCGCTTATTGAGAATAAAAGCAAGCAATCAAAGCTTGCCGCTGACCGTTTTAATTTCAGCTTTAAGTTGGGTGGTGTACTCGCCGTTGCCATGCTAATGACCGGCTGTAATCCTACCGAAGCTACTCAAAGTGGCACGAGCGATGGTACAAATAGTGAGGCAAGCGATAAGCAAGAGATCAGCCTGCTTAATGTCTCTTACGATGTCTCACGTGATTTTTATAAAGATTATAACCCGCTATTTACTAGCATTTATAAGGATCAATACCCTGATAGTAACGTCGATATCCAACAATCGCACGGCGGCGCAAGTAAACAAGCACTATCAGTCGCCAATGGTTTACAAGCGGACGTGGTGACCTTAAACCAAGAAAGCGATATGAACATGTTGGTTGAAAAAGGTCTGGTAAAAGCGGATTGGCGGGAGGCGTTTCCTGATAATGCCGTTCCTTATAGCACCACCATGATATTACTGGTACGTAGTGGCAACCCTAAAAACATTAAAGACTGGGCAGATTTGGCGCGTGCGGATATTGACGTAGTGATGCCCAATCCGAAAACCAGCGGTACGGCGCGCTATGCCTTTTTGGGCGCTTATGGCTCAGGATTGCACCAATTTAAAGAATCGGTCACTCAACCACAAAAGACCGATGCTTTTATGCGAAAAGTACTCGCCAATGTCGTGACTTACGATAATGGCGCACGCGCCGCGACCACCAGCTTTACTCAGCGCGGGCTAGGCGATGTACTCATAACTACGGAAAACGAGGCACATTTGGTCGCCACTCAGCATGCCCAAGGTCAAGTCGACATTGTTTATCCTAGCTACTCCATCACCATTCATAATCCAGTGGCAATCGTCAGTTCGGTGACTGAGAAAAAAGGCTCGACTGCGGCGGCAACTGCTTATCTAAAAACACTGTGGGACAAACCTGCGCAAGAGCTGATGGCAAAGATTTATTTGCGTCCGAGCAACAAAGAGGTGCTCGCGGCACATACAGGTACTTTAAAAGATATTCAAACCTTTGAGCCGGTTGCCGTGTTTGGAGATTGGGACAGTATCATGGAGACTTTCTTTGTCGATGGTGGGCGTTTTGATCAGTTGGCGCGGGTAAAGTAACGGACAGCGCTTAAGTCATTTATTAGCTGCTTTAACCCTTTTAAAGCTTTCTAAAGCAGTTTATAAATCGTTAAAGCGCTAAAGGACGATGAATAACGATGAATAAAAACCTTGAAAGCAAAGTCTTAATTTATAAAATTTTTAAGGTTATCTATTAATTATCGTATTTAAGTGATTGATAACCTTGTCTTTATAAACTCTATATTCCGTTTTGGCAATAACATACGCATATTCATCATTAAACATAATAAGCTGGCGCTGTTAGCATACTTGCATTCACTAATTAATCCCTTTTGAGGCTGCCATGACATCATATACCACAGGTTATAAATATAAAAACAAAACGCTTAGCGTACTAAGTATCGCCGGTGTGGCGCTCACTTTGGGTATCGCAGGCTGTAGCAATAGCGAAAAAGCTGAGCCAACTTCAAATACAGAAGGCACACCAGCCGCTACTGAAGGTCAAGATATTGAGCTGTTAAACGTCTCTTACGATGTGGCACGTGACTTTTATAAAGATTACAACCCATTATTCGTTGACCACTATAAAGCTGAGAACCCAAACAGCAATATCTTAATTAAACAATCTCATGGTGGCTCAAGTAAGCAAGCATTGTCGGTGGCTAATGGTTTGCAAGCCGATGTCGCGACCATGAACCAAGGCTCAGATATCGAGTTACTTGAGAAAAAGGGCTTGGTTGAGGCTGATTGGGAAAGCAAATTCCCAGACAACGCTGTACCTTTTACCAGTACCATCGTCTTCTTAGTGCGTAAGGACAATCCAAAAGGTATTAACGATTGGCAAGACTTGACCAAAGAAGGCGTTGAGATTGTCATGGCCAACCCAAAAGTGACGGGTAATGGTCGCTATGCTTTCTTAGGCGCTTATGGTTATGGTTTGCATGCCTTTAATAAAGATGAAACACAAGCCAAAAACTACGTCAAAGACATGCTTAAAAACGTCAAAGTCTATGAGAATGGCGGGCGTGCAGCGACAACGACTTTCGTTCAACGCGGTATCGGTGATGTCTTAGTGACCTTTGAGAATGAGGCCAACCTTGCCGCGACCGATTTTGGTTTGGGTAAAGTAGATATCGTTTATCCTAAATACTCTATCAAATCTGAAAGCCCAGTTGCTGTTGTGAAAACAGTGACCGATAAAAAAGGTACGACTGATGCGGCAAAAGCCTATCTTGATTACTTATGGAGCGAGCAAGCTCAGCAATTAGCAGCCAATTTATATCTGCGCCCAAGTGTGAAAAGTGTGCTTGATAAAAATAGCGATAAATTGCCACCTATCGATACTTTCCGTCCAAATGATGCTTTTGGCACGTGGGATGAAATCATGGCTACTTACTTTAGCGATGGCGGCGTGTTCGATCAGCTAGCCATTAATGCACCAAAGTAAGCCGCTAGTACGCTGACTGCCTAAACCATTTATGATTTTTCTTCAATAGCGTTTAAGCAGTCAGCTTTAGAGTAACGTCCAAGCACATAAAGGACATGGCGGCTACCCACGCTGTGTCCTTTAGCGCTTAAGTAGACCAATAATAAATACATTTGATATCACGTGGTACTTACGATCAGTAGTTAAGTGCCATCAGTTAGGCAATAGGACATCACTATGAGTGCAACAACTTCTCCTGCCAGCAAACCCGTCAATAAAAAAGGTTGGCTGACGCGTTTGCGCCAGCGTAATGTGTTACCAGGGTTTGGGCTAAGCATGGGCATCACTGTCTTTAGCTTATCATTACTGGTGGTGCTACCGTTTGCCATGATGGCCTATACCACGACACAGATGGGCTGGACGGGCTTTTGGGAAACCATTACTCAGCCGCAAGTCACCGCTGCTATCAAACTCAGTTTATGGATGTCGTTTTTAGCGATGCTGACCAATATGGTGTTCGGTACGCTAGTCGCTTGGGTGCTGGTGCGCTATGAGTTTTGGGGTAAGTCGTTGATTAATGCCTTGGTTGATTTACCATTTGCACTACCGACAGCGGTTACGGGTATTTCACTAGCGACGCTTTATGCTCCTAATGGCTTGATTGGCCAGTGGTTTGCTAAGTTTGATATTCAAGTCGCCTTTACGCCATTAGGTATTTGGCTAGCATTAGTGGTCGTCAGCTTTCCCTTTATCGTCCGTGCGGTACAGCCCGTACTCGCTGAGCTATCAGTTGAGTTTGAAGAAGCAGCGGCAGTATTGGGCGCCAATCGATTTACGACCTTTCGTAAAGTGATTTTGCCTGAGTTGTTACCAGCTTTACTGATGGGCGCTGGCATGATGTTTGCCCGCGCCACTGGCGAATATGGCTCGGTGATTTTTATCGCCGGCAATATTCCGATGCAGTCTGAAATTTTGCCATTAATCATTATCAGTAAGCTTGAACAGTTTGATGTTCAAGGCGCATCAGCCGTCGCACTCTTTATGCTACTGATCTCATTTGTGATTTTATTGACAATTAATATCGTACAGTGGAAGCTGTCGCGCCGCGTAGGAGCCCGCTAATGCAAATCTCTAATAGCTACGACTACCAAAGCAACCCAGCAACCAAAGACACGCCATGGATACGCCGTACCTTTATCACCATCGCCGTATTATTTATGGTCATCATGTTGGTCGTGCCACTGTTCGCAGTATTTTATGAAGCCTTTAAAAATGGTTGGCAGTTGTATATTGCCTCACTGGTTGACCCTGAAGCCTTACAAGCGATTAAATTAACCTTAATTACTGCTGCTATCGTCTTGCCGATTAATATGGTGATGGGTATTGCAATTGCCTGGCTAGTGACCCGCTATCAATTTAAAGGTAAGCAGCTGGTCACGACCTTGCTTGATTTACCGTTTTCGGTATCGCCGGTGGTCGCCGGTTTGATGTTTGTCCTATTGTTCGGGCTGAACTCTACGATTGGTGGCTGGCTTGAAAGCATGGGTTTTCAGGTGATTTACGCCGTACCAGGGATTATTCTAGCAACGTTATTTGTGACCTTTCCGTTTGTGGCACGTGAGCTGATACCACTGATGCAAACCCAAGGCGATAGCGAAGAGCAAGCGGCACTCACTTTGGGTGCGACGGGTTGGCAGACTTTTTGGCATGTGACGCTACCCAATATCAAATGGGCGCTGCTGTATGGCCTTATTTTGACCAATGCGCGGGCGATGGGTGAGTTTGGCGCGGTCAGCGTGGTATCCGGTCATATTCGCGGTGAAACTAACACTATGCCGCTACTGGTTGAGATTGCTTATAACGATTATAACTTTACCGCCGCCTTTGCCTTATCGAGCTTACTTGCTGCCTTGGCGCTGGTAACGCTGCTGATCCAACAAGTAATGACCAAGCTGCAAGATCGCAAATTTGCCAAGTCTGAGCGTTTAGCAAGTGCGCCTGAGCTGCCGGTTAGCGCCAATTCTGCAAACGCTACAAATGCTAAGAACGCTGATAAAGAGGCAACGTTGGCAGAAAGCACAGGTCGTCTATAAGTAATAGCTTCATAAAGCAGACATCATAAAACCATCTGCCGCCCACATTAAGACGTTAAGCCGAAAATATAATAAGAGAACCCATTATGAGCATCGAGATTCGCAACGTTAATAAAAAATTCGGTAACTTTACCGCTTTAGATGATATCAATATCACCGTGCCAACGGGCAAGTTGACGACCTTGCTCGGTCCTTCAGGCTGCGGTAAAACCACCTTGCTGCGCATCATTGCTGGTCTTGAGTATGCAGACTCTGGACAAATATTGTTTGATGAATTAGATGTCACCAATACGCCCGTGCAAAAGCGCCATATCGGCTTTATGTTTCAGCACTATGCGTTATTTCGCCACAAAAACATCGCCGATAATGTCGGATTTGGCTTGACCTTGCTACCAAAAAATGAGCGCCCAAGTAAGGCTGATATCAATAAGCGCGTTGCTGAATTGCTAGACTTAGTACAGTTGCCGCAAGTTGCCAATGCTTATCCGCACCAATTATCAGGCGGTCAGCGTCAGCGTATTGCGCTGGCACGTGCTTTGGCAGTAAAGCCAAAACTACTATTACTCGATGAACCATTTGGGGCGCTAGATGCCAAGGTACGTAAAGAGCTGCGTACTTGGCTAAAGAATATCCACCACGAGCTTGGTATTACTAGCATTATGGTAACCCACGATCAAGAAGAGGCTCGGGCGGTATCTGATGAGATTGTGGTGATGAATCATGGTCGCGTCGAGCAAGTAGGGACGTCAGAGGAGCTGATACACCAGCCAGCCAATGCTTTTGTGAGTGATTTTTTAGACTTGGTATAATGCCGAATTAAAGGCGTATTTTAAGACAAAGTTTGAAAACAAAAAAAGACCTATAAATGATAGGTCTTTTTTTATGCGCTGAATTATTTGTTATAAATATCTCTTAAGTCCGTGCTTTTAGTATTAAATTAAGCAGGCTTTGGCATATTGATGTCTTTGGTCGATATCTGTTTATAGGTGATTTCCAAAATATCTTGGCACCATTCTGGCAGATTATCAGACACCTCGTACCACATCCATGTTCCATCACGAACACAGCTTAAGATACCCAATTTTTTCAAATGATTCAAGTGACGCGAGATGGTCGGCTGCGGTTGATCCAGTATTTCTACCAGCTCACCAACACAGCGCGACTCTTTGTTAAATAAGATTTGAAAAATCTTTAAGCGCGTTGGGTCAGACAATACTTTAAATAACTCAAGCGGTTGTATCGTAGAATTATTATTAGACATAGAACAATTCCAATATAGATTTAGTTAATAGGGGGTCAATATAACAGCAGTCATCGGTAAAATCGATTAAAAAATGAGCAAATTTACAGTTCGTCGCCATTTTACTACCTTTGATACTTTGTGGTTACACCTAACGCTATATGCAGTTACATGGATTAAGTAAGCGTAATATAAATATTTAGAGGTAACTGCTATGACTGATGAATATTTTAAATACTATTGTAAATGGTAATAATTATCGTTATTATAAAGAATAACAAGTTAGATATTCACAGTAGGAGCTAGCACATGTACGTATGTATCTGTAACGACGTCAAAGAAAAACAAATTAAAGCCGCTATTGCCTCAGGCATTGATACGTTAGACGGTTTAAAAAATACCCTTGATGTAGCGACTTGCTGTGGCTGCTGCGAACCTATGGTCAATGATTATCTTGATGAACATCATGCCAAACTTGATGTTTTAGCCTACGCCGTTTAACTGGGTTCGATTCAGACCTCTAGCGTCTCAAATCATATTCTCTATTATTAACGACCAGATCGCTAACACGCCCTAACACCAATTATATTCACTATTGCGCACTTATCCTTTCATTATACCCAAAGGATAAGTTGTGAGCGTCCATATAACTTCAGTCATCCACCGACTGCAAGCATATTTAGCAGCACCATCAGTAATTTTGCCTATAGGCTGTGACGACTCATAAGGCGAGCTAATTATAGTTCTCAATTAGCATCTTATTCTTAGTTAATATCGTTACAAGCGATATAACGTCTGTATGCTACTATATCTGCCTAACTTTGTAAGACATTTCGTTGGTTTTAGTCCTTACTGAGTAGTTTACGAATAGTACTTTCTATATATGTATTATTGTGAATGTATCAGCAAATAAATGAAAATACAGGAGTATAGGTGATGATAGGCAGCCCAAAGGTAATTGACTATTTGAATTTTTTATTAGGGGGTGAGCTTGCGGCTCGTGACCAATATTTCATTCATTCTGAGATGTACGCCGAATGGCATTACGGTAAATTGTATGACCGTATCAGCCATGAGATGCAAGATGAAACGCTACATGCCCAAGCGATTATCCGCCGTATTTTGATGTTAAGCGGCACGCCTAAGATGAGCGTCGACGAGATTAAAATTGGCACAACGGTTCCTGAAATGCTCCAGCTTGATTTGGATTTAGAATATCAAGTACAGCAGCACCTTAAAGACGGCATTGCGCTTTGTGAAGCAGAGCATGACTATGTCACCCGTGAGATGTTGGTCGAGCAGCTTAAAGATACCGAAGAAGATCATGCTCATTGGCTAGAGCAACAATTGCGCCTAATTGACATGATTGGTCTACCCAATTATTTGCAAAGTCAGATGGCGGAAGTGTCCCCTGATATTGTTTAATGTTTTATTCGCTAAGCGCCTTTAACCGTTATTAAAAGTCATCGATAATAAAATAATATATCAATACAGGGAGATAAAAATGCAAGGGGATAAAGAGATAACGCGTGCCCTTAATAAAGTGCTGGGTCAGTCATTGATAGCCATCAATCAGTATTTTTTGCACGCACGTATCGTACGCCACTGGGGCTTAGAGTCGTTAAATGATTCGCTATATAAACAATCAATTGCTGAGATGAAATGGTCAGATGACCTCATTGCGCGTATTTTGTTGTTAGGCGGTCTACCAAATTTGCAAGAATTGGGTAAAGTCTTGGTTGGTGAAGATGTGCCAGAGATAATCGACTGTAACCTGCGTTTAGAGAAACAGAAATTCGATATCATCACCGATGCAATCACTTTGTGTGAGAGCAAGCGTGACTACGTCTCGCGCCAGTTGCTAATCACCCTAAAAGACGGTAACGAAGAATATCAAGACTGGTTAGAAACCCAAGAGGACTTGATTAAAGATATTGGCGTTGAAAACTATATTCAATCGCAAATGGATGATGATAAAGCGCCTTAAAATTATAAAAAAGTGCTCATACCTGCCAGCGTATCCTAAGATAAGTTTTGGATTAACTGACTTTAGGATACGCTGGCATTTTTATGTTTAATGCTTTTTTAATAGTTTCAATATCAACGATTAATATAAGCCGCGGCCATCTTCAGGTTTTAGGCGTAAAAAGTATAAGCCTGAGAGAATAGTCAAGATACCAAGTATCCAATACGTGGTCTGAAAGGCGACCAAAGTATCAAGCTCAAAGCGCTCACGTAGCAGATTCAATAATGCCGCACCAAAGGCGATGCCAAAGCTAATCGCCAATTGCTGATTGACCGCCATCAAGCTATTACCACTACTGGTTTGCGTGCCTTCTAAATCACCGATGGTGATGGTATTCATGGCACTAAACTGCATTGAGTTACAAGCACCCATCACAGTCAAGATAGGAATAAACCATATCCAATTTGCCGCATCATTAAACTGCGCCAAAATGATAATAAGCACACCTATCAAAAAGGTATTAGCCACCAACACCTTACGGTAGGTAAAACGCTGAATGATTTTACTCACCCAAGGTTTGATACCAATTGCACCAACGGCAATGGGCGCTAGCAGCCAACCGGCTTGCGACGGTGAGTATTCAAACACTACTTGTAGCAACAGCGGCAGTAAGAAGGGTACGGCGCTGATGCCTAAGCGGGTGAATAAGTTACCAGTAATACCAATACGAAAGGTGCGAATATTAAATAAGCTCAATGGAAATAATGGCGCAGCGCGGCGTTTGGCATGCCAAACGTAAGCGCCTATCAGGATACTGGAACCTAATGCGAGCAGCAAACTGTAAAGCCCTCGACCTGTCTGTGAGCCAAATTCTACCGCAAGGGTAAAACCACAAGCGGCGGCGGCAAACAATGCAAATCCTGTCCAGTCTAGACGCTTAGTATCTTCAAATAATGCTGGTACCAGTTTTTTGCCCATGATAAAACCAAAAACACCCATCGGTATATTGATCAAGAATATCCAATGCCAACTGGTATATTGCACAATATAACCACCCAATACTGGTCCAACTAGGGGCGCGATTAACGCTGGTATTACTGCGAAGTTCATGACGGTTAACAGTTTATTGCGTGGATAGGACTTGACCAATATCAAACGCGCGACAGGGGTCATCATCGCGCCACCAATGCCTTGTACGACGCGCGAACCAATCAAGAAATCTAACGTTGGTGAGGCGGCACACAGTAGCGAGCCAATACAAAATATGATAATGGCGTATAAGAATACGCGCCGTGTGCCATATTTGTCCGCTAAAAACCCACTAATAGGAATAAAAATTGCCAAGGTCAGCGCGTAGCTGATAACGGCCCATTGCATTTTTAACGGTGATTCACCGAGAGCTTGCGCCATCTGCGGCAGAGAGGTATTTAAGATGGTGGCATCTAAAATTTGCATAAATAACGCCACCGCTAGGACATAGGGTAGGTATTTATCTTGGGTTGGGGTTAGGGTTACCATATTGACATCACCATATCTTACGATCATTTTTGCTAAGAGCGGTTTTCTAAAAGTGTCTTTTTAAGAGTGCTTAAAAAAGCCGATTACAGCGTCTAAAAAGACTCTAAGTTGTGCGTAGTATAAAAACAACTGTCTTTGAGTTAAAGAGTAGCAAAGTAACGATATGCGCCCAGTTCTTATAAAATTACCTTTAAGCCAATTAGCCGCTCTTAAAAAACAGGTTACAAGACAGGGCTTTAATCAAAGCTTTAATCTTCGTTATAGTAGGTGGCTATCTAGTAAAAACCGATAAAGCAGAATGGTTTTAATAGGAAGTTTTTTTTGCAGAAACATAAGTGGAAATACAGCTAGCAAAGACTTCAGTTATTAAAGAGCATTCAAATAACAAATAATAAAACGACAAAAAAAGCAGGTAATCTTATGAGTAATGACAATAATCAATCAAACAAGACCAGCGCATATACTCCGCCTAAAGTATGGAAAAACGACAGCGAAAACGGTGGTAAATTCGCCAGTATTAATCGCCCAACGGCTGGCGCGCGCCATGAGCAAGCACTGCCCGTCGGCGACGCACCTTTACAGCTATACTCATTGAACACGCCGAACGGCGTGAAAGTAAATATTTTGTTAGAAGAGCTTGCTGAGCTGAATATTAAAGGGGCTGAGTACGACGCCTATCAAATCGATATCTCTGAGGGTGATCAGTTTGGCTCAGGATTTGTCGCTATCAATCCCAACTCAAAAATCCCTGCGCTGGTAGATTATTCTGCTACTGTAAATGGCTCAGATGCTGGCGAGCCTATTGCACTTTTTGAGTCGGGTGCTATCTTATTATATTTAGCCGAAAAGTTTGGCAAGTTTGTGCCGCTTGCTGATGGCTCGCAAAACAAAGCGCGGGCAGAGTGTCTCTCTTGGCTCATGTGGCAGATGGGCAGTGCGCCTTTCTTAGGGGGCGGTTTTGGGCATTTTTACGCCTATGCCCCTGAGCCGATGGAATATCCTATCAACCGCTATGCCATGGAGGTCAAACGCCAGCTTGATGTCTTGGATACTCATCTCGAAGACCATGAGTATATGTGTGGCAACGCTGAGTCTGACTACAATGTTGCCGATATGATTATCTGGGCATGGTATGGTCAACTGGTACTAGGTAAGCTTTATGATGCTGGCAAGTTCTTACAAGTAGATGATTATAAGCATGTAAAGCGTTGGGCACAAAAAATAGCTGAGCGTCCAGCGGTTAAACGCGCCGTAGATTTAGTGCTTGAGCCTATTGTTTAAGCCCATTACTGAATCTCATCACTTAAGCATGTATTTTAAGCTGTCTATTTCAACGATTATTGACGATAGCTCGCTCATAATATAGCTCAATAAAAAGGTTAATAGGCAATTTGCTTATTAATCTTTTTGCTTGCTATATTCCGTATAATATATTCTTTATTCCAAATATATTTATCGATATATCACTTTTTGACTATACTTTTGTCATTACAGAATGATACATTAGTATAACAGATAGAAACATTAGTACGTTAAGATAGCAGCCACCTCCTTGATGGGTAGGTGTTGATATTTCTTCTATTGATGAGTAATGACTATGAAGAATAATAAAACTACATCGTTACCTGTATTAAGTGAGATGGCTTTTTCGCTTCCACAGACCATTAGCCACTACCACTACCACTACCACTACCACTACCACAAGAAGTTTAATCTTCTAACAGACAACGCTCATATCAAAATACATTCTATAAAAATAAAAAAGTTGCCCTTATTGATGACAAAGAAAATTTTATTACCCTTATTTGCCGCCATTAGCACGGCTTTATTTGGTTCAGTGACACAGGCTGCCACGCCCGTTGATTTTAGCAATCAAGATTGGGAAGTCGCTTGCGATAATACGCGCACTTGTAGGCTGGCAGGTTACCAAGCAGAGAACAATAGTGATTTACCCGTATCTGTATTATTGGTACGCCGTGCAGGAGCCAATGCGACAGTCGATGGCAAGGTAAAACTTGGTGGCGCCAAAGAAAGCTCTGCCAAGGCACTGATGCAGCTTGGTAGTCGTCATCGTATATCCTTGTTTATTAACGATAGAGATTACGGAGAAACCAAACCTTACTCAGTATCAGGAGGTCATGCGGAGCTAACCTCAGCGCAGGTAAGCGCGCTACTTGAGGCGTTAACCAAATCAAGCAAAGTTGAGCTAGTGATTCGCAACACGCGCTGGCAACTATCGGACAAAGGTGCCAGCGCTGTCATGCTTAAAGCCGACGAAGCACAGGGACGAGTAGGGACATCGAGCGCCTTTATCCGTACTGGTAGTTCTAGCAAATCTAGTAGCAATGTCTTGTCACCACAAGCGGCACTGTCATTAAGAATGGTAATGCCCAACCCTAAAGCCATCTCTATCAGTAAGAAAAAATTTGCCATGCGTTCATCACAGTTATCAGAGCTGATGAAAAGCACCATGAGAGATGTAGAAAGCGACTGCCCAAACTTAACGGATAGCTCATCTTGGCGTGTCAGCCGTCTGAATAACAAGCAGCTGCTCGCTCAGCATGATTGCTGGACCGGCGCTTATAATGCCGGCACGGGTGTTTGGGTACTTAATGACACTAAACCTTATCAACCGACATTAGTGACGACCAGTGCGACAGACTATAGCAATGGCAAATTGACCTCGGTGCAAAAAGGCCGCGGGATTGGCGACTGCTTATCTAAAACTGACTGGGTATGGACGGGCCGAGCCTTTGAAAAAAGCCATGAAAGCACCACAGGCATGTGCCGCTTGATAGAGGCGGGCGGTGCTTGGCAATTGCCAACCTATGTGACGGAAGTAAAAGTGTCACGTTAATCATTAAATTTTCTTAAAGCTTTAGCTTCCTTAAAGGCTAGGTTTAATATCAGCTTTTAAGCATATATTAGCGCTTATACTGAATATTTTACTAATAAACAGAAAAATAGCTACAGCTTAGCGTTTTGTTGTGCTATACTGCGTCGCCACGTTAGCATAGACTAGCGTGAATTATGAGATTGATAACATCGCCTGCGATTTTGGGTCTAGGATGACCATAAGTAATTGTTGCCGATGATTTTGTGTACTTAAATAACCCTTCATATATATTGAAAAACACGTTATTTTTGACTCATATCTTATCTACTGACCCATGTATGGGCTAGATTGGTTGTTACCAGCCTTTATCTGCTTTGGACAAAGCATAGATAATGCGCTTTTAGCAAACAAGGATGAGACACTCGGCACTACCACCAAAATACGTCAGACAGCACGAACGCCTTTATAATATCGACAAGCTTTAAAGCTTGGCTTTTGATTGTTAAACCTTTTTAGGGTAAGACAATTATTTTATAAATGCAGCGTGGTGAACGGTTATCAGTGGTATGCATCAAGCTTGCTGAATTTACAGCAGCTTATACTTACCAAGGATTACTATGACTGACATCTTATCTGCTATCGCCGCTGAAAACGGCATCATCGAAAGCACTGATACTGCAAATACCGATACTAATAATCAAGCAGCTACTACTGACGCTGCTGAAGAAAACAAAATCACTTTTGCTGAACTTAATATTGCCAAGCCAATTTTAACCGCGCTTGATCGCAGTGGTTATACCCACCCAACACCTATTCAAGAACAAGCCATTCCTTTTGCTCTAGCGGGTCGCGACTTATTATTGTCAGCGCAAACCGGTAGTGGTAAAACGGCGGCATTTGTTATCCCAGTACTTGACCGTTTAAGCCGTGCCACTAGCTTTGACAAATTAACCAAAGCCCTTATTTTAACGCCAACGCGTGAACTTGCTCAGCAAGTACATGACAGTGTGCGTACGTATTCTAAAGATATGCGCGGTTTGTTTTGTGTGCCATTAGTAGGCGGCGCACCTTACAACGGTCAGATTACGGCTTTGAAAAAAGGCGTTCAAGTGATTGTTGCGACCCCTGGTCGTTTACTTGACCATATCAATGCCGGTCGCGTTGATTTATCAAGCCTTGAAATATTGGTACTAGATGAAGCTGACCGTATGCTAGACATGGGTTTTGCTGATGATATCAGTGACATCTTACGCGCCGCACCGACTGATCGTCAGACGATTATGTGTTCTGCAACTTGGGATGGTCCTGTTGGCAAGATTGCTGCCAGCTTCACTAAAAACCCTGAGCGCGTTTCAATCAAAGTTGAATCAGCGCACATCGAAGAAAAAGTGTATTACTGTGACGATTTTGATCATAAAAACCGTTTGCTTGATAAAATTGTTTGCGATAAAGAGATGGAACAAGTCATCATCTTTGCTGCGACCAAACGTAGTACTGAAAAGTTAGCCAAATCTCTACAAGAGCAAGGCCATAAAGCCAGCTTCCTACATGGTGACTTGCCACAAAGCAAGCGTAACCGTATCGTTCAAGACTTGCGTAATGGTAAATGTAAAATCTTAGTAGCGACTGACGTTGCTGCTCGTGGTCTTGACGTGCCAGCACTATCGCACGTCATTAACTATGACTTGCCACGTCAAACAGAAGACTACGTGCATCGTATCGGTCGTTGTGGCCGTGCCGGTCGTACGGGTATTGCTATCAGCCTATGTAGCATGGATGATCGTCCACAGTTAAACGCTATCAACCGTTATTTAGATCGCAAAATGGAAGTATCGGTCATCGAAGGTATGGAGCCTAAGAAGACTTATGTACCTAGCGAAAACAAAGGTAATGGTCGTGGCCGTGGTCGCGGACGCTCAAGTGGCGGCGGTAACGGTCAAGGCCGTGGTCGTTCAAGCGGTGGCTATCAAGGCAATCCTGCTAATGCTCGTGGTCGTTCAAGCGACAGCGCACCGACTGGTCAACGCGCGAGCAATGACAGCGGTTATCAAGGTAAGCCACGTGACGCGTCAGGCAAACCAAATGAGCGTTCAGGTGGCAAGCCATATCAAGGCAAACGCACTGGTGCTCCTAGCCGTGGTGATAGCACTGGCGTTCCACGCGGTGAGCGTGCTGCAACGGGTCGTGGTCGTCCAAGTGGCAGCCAAGGTCGCCCAGCTGGTCGTGCTGACAGCCGTGGTCAAGGTCGTTCAAGCGGCGGCAACCGTAGTAACAACTCGTAATATTGTTATCGTGACTGCTTAATAATGGTATTTTATCAAATGCCATTAGTCTAGCCAGTTAACCTAACATTAAAAGCCAGATACTTGTTATCTGGCTTTTTTGTGCGTCATGGTTTTATAGTAAGGCTTATCTATGCGTATGATAAAAGGTCGGGAATAGCTGATCGTTGCTTGCGCGTCTTTTTCACCTTGTCTATACTGACAAGCTTTTATTCATCATGTGCTGCGGAGCCATCTGATGCCCGACCTCTCTTATTTAGCAATTGACAGTCTGCCATTAGCATTTGGCATCATCATGGCCATTATCGGCTTGGTTTTTTATACCCAAGGGCTACCCGGTAAGTTTTGGCGACGCTTTTATGCGGTATTGCCGGGTATTGTGCTGTGCTGCTTTATCCCAGCAACGTTAAACAGTCTAGGTGTTTTCGCTGATGGCATCGGCTCACAGATTTATGGCTTTACCGCTACCTATCTGTTGCCCGCCAGTTTGCTACTAATGACCTTATCGATGGATGTCCCTAAAATCTTAGGCTTAGGCTGGAAAGCCATTGCGATGTTTTTTGCTGCCAGTATCGCTATCATCATTAGTGGTCCAATCAGTTTAGGTATCGCTAAGTGGATATCGCCTGAGATGTTTACCGACGATACCCTATGGCGCGGGTTTTCAGCGGTCGCGGGTAGTTGGATTGGCGGCGCCGCCAACCAAGCGGCGATGAAAGAACTGTTTGGCGTCAGCGATGATTTATTTGGCATGATGATTTTGGTTGATACTACCAATGCTTCATTATGGTTATTGGCTATTTTGGTCATGGCCAAGCATAGCGCTAAGATCGATCGGTTTTTACGAGCGGATAGCAGTAGCATTGATAAGGTTATTGCCGCGGTTGAGAGCTATGAGCGTGACCATGCGCGTCCAGCGACCTTAAATGATTTGATGGTGATGTTTGGCTTGTGTTTTGCTATGGTTGGGGTGGCACATTTTGTGGGTGGGCAAATTGCAGGTTTCTTTGCACCTTATAGTTGGGCCGTACAATACAGCTTTGCCAGCGCATTCTTTTGGATGGTGGTGATTATTACTATCATAGGTGTCATATTCTCTTTCACCAAAATTCGCCGTCTTGACCATGTTGGTGCCTCCAAATTCGGTACGGTATTTATCTTTATATTGATTGCTGCTATCGGTATGCAAATCAATCTCGCCGGTATTGTCTCACAGTGGCGATTGCTATTAATTGGTCTATTATGGATGAGTATCCACGTCGTGATTATTTTTGCGGTTGCTAGGATGATTCGTGCACCGTTTTTCTTTTTGGCGGTCGGCTCCAACGCCAATACCGGCGGCGCGTCTTCTGCACCGATTGTCGCCACGGCATTTCACCCATCACTCGCGCCAGTTGGCGTGTTCTTGGGTATTTTAGGCTATGCGGTAGGCACCTTTGGCGGTTATATCAGTACGCAGATGATGCGGCTAGTAGTGGGGTGATAGCATTTTTATCAGTATTGACAGCTTTTATTCAAATAATCACCCAACCACCTCAAAAACTCATCGCTTGTTGTTGATACATTTAGGCGTAGATGGGTTGAGGCGCGGGCATCTGGATAAAATAATTGCCCCGGTGCGACCAGCCAACCTTCGTTATAGGCATCTAATGCCAGTTGGCTGGTATCTTGCCCCGTGTCCACCCAAACAAAGATACCTGCTTGTGTATGCTCAGGGTAGATAAGTCCTATCCTTGATAATGCTTTGCGCATTCGTTCATGAGCGCTATATAAATGCTGCTGTACTTTTTTAATCTGCCGGCGATATTCACCATGCGTCCATAAATGATGACAAACCCGTTCGCCAAACTCTGGCGTGTTTGAATTGCTTAAGGTTTTAATACGCAATACATCATCGATATAGTTATCAGGACAGACCAACATCCCGACGCGCCAGCCTGACGCCATTGACTTTGAAAACCCTGTCGCATAAAAAACCCGTTCAAACTGATCAAGACTGGCATAACGCAGCACTTGACCACCTGGTACGAATGCAGCGTATAAATCATCCTCAAAAATATAAGCATCGTACTCATGAATAAGGTTAAGTACTTGGTGCGCACGCGCAGGATGCAGGTTACAAGAGGTCGGATTATGCAGCACGCTATTGGTTAAATAGAGCTTGGGACGATACGTCGCAAACAGCTTTTGCATCTGTTCAATATTAGGCCCTTGATGGTCACGTTCTACAGAGACGACGTTTAATCCTTGTTGTTGCAAGCAGCTCGATAGCCAATACCAGCCCGGCCCATCAACGACCACCGTATCCCCAGCTTGAGTAAGAAGCCGCGCAACCATGGTCACGGCTTGCGATACCCCAGCTGTAGTAATCACATGGTCGGCATGGGTTTGCATACCCAGTGTATGCAGATGTTGAACCAGCTGCTGACGTAGCGGCAGATAGCCGTGAACACTACCATAATCATAGATAAAGCTATCAGCTTGCTGAGTTACCTGCCGTATGGCCCATTCCATCTTCTCATTACGTACCCAGTCTCTCGGTAATGTTCCCACCCCTGGCGAACGATTATGCGGGATATCACTAAAAACTTGCTGTATCAGCCAGCGCGTATCTATTACTGGGTACTTAAATACCGTTCTTTTATCATCATTGGGCTGAACTAAACTTGCCTGCGTATTGACATAATAGCCCGAGCTGGGCTTAGCGATTAGCACACTGGTAGCCACCAATTGCTCATAAGCTTGTACCACCGTAAAGCTTGATACATCTAATAATTTCGCTAACTTTCGCACCGAGGGCACGCGCTGATTGGGCAGGTAAATCTGCCAGTCAATACGCTGCTGTAGCCATTCAGCGACGGCGGCAGTCTTGGTTAAATTGGAATTAAGCGTATAGGTTTCGACCATAATAAATGTGCTTATCTCTTCACTGTAATGATTAATTGTAACGTTAAAAGCGACTATACACTTTGTTCACCATTAGTGAAACTGTATCGGGTCTGTTATGGGTATTTAAACTATAGTTGAGTATATCTAACAATAGTTAGAATCATACGGATGGTAGACAGAATGAATTTAATCGCAAACTTTGACGGCAGCATAACGGCATAGGCTGTATTTATAATGGTCAATTCCATCACGTCCAAATACAACAATTTAATGTCAATAAATAATCATTATTTAGGATAATCCTATGACTCCAATCCACATTGCCTTAGCTGTATTGGTTGCCTTTATCTGGGGTGTAAACTTTACCTTTATCGCATGGGCGCTTGAAAGTTTTCCGCCACTGATGTTAACTGCACTACGTTTTTTCTTTACTGCCATGCCATTGGTTTTGTTCCTTAAACCGCCCAAATTCAACCTTACCTTATTTATCTATGCTATCGGTACTTTTGTTATTCAGTATGCCTTTGTATTTACCGCGATGCACCTAGGTGCATCGGCAGGGTTGACGGCGCTCTTGTTGCAAGTCCAGATTTTCATCACCGTCTTATTAGCCTATGTCATTTTGGGCGAGTCTGTGGGTCGCATGCAGATCATCGGTATGGTGATCGGTGTACTAGGGCTGGGTGTGATTGCCTTTAACCTTGGTGGTGACATGCCCTTGGTTGGCTTTATCTGCATACTGATTGCAGCCATAGGTTGGAGCTTTGGCAATATTGCTTCAAAACAGGCCTCAACGCAGAAAATTTCTAGTATGTCCGGTGCCTTGTCTGCAAATAACAACAACAAAGCATCGGCACTGTCTGCGCTATCACTAGTAGTATGGGGCGGTCTGATTGCCTGTATAGTTTTGACTCTATCTTCTCTGCTATTTGAAAATGAGGCATGGACGCTTGCAACATTCACACAGGCATCTTTCAAGTCTTGGTTATCGCTTGGATTTATCGTCTATATCTCAACCCTGATTGGTTTTGGATTGTGGGCGCATTTGCTTAGTCAAAATATAGCCTCTAAGGTTGTGCCATTTGCCTTACTGGTGCCCATATTTGGTATGGCGACTTCAGTGTTGTTCACAGGCGAAATAGTGACATGGTGGAAGATGCTAGCAATGGTGCTCATCTTATCTGGATTGATATTGGCTAATGTGAAGGTAGGACTGGGAAGAAAGGCTGCTCACGCATAGTAGTAAATAACTGATAAGCCAGATAAAGCGCGCTCTGAAAGTTAAGGATAAATGGTCATATAGACCGGAATATTATTTTATTGCCTCTATAGGTCTTATTACCTTATCTGTCGTACGTGGTCCCTAATTAAAAACCAAAAGCTACGTAACCATCGATGAAGTGGCGCATAGGGTCGGTTATAGCGACCAAGATTACTTTGCACGCATTTATAAGCAGCATTTCGGTTATACGCCGCGAGATACGCCAAGTACAAGATATTCATTGTTATGTACTCTGTCATGCAGTCGCTGTATGATTTGCCTATTAAGAATAATAACCACAGCGCAAGCATATATACTGGGATTAGAATTAGGGAAGCTGAGATGATAGATGCTATGAGTGATAAAACAGCAAAAGTAGAGATATATGAAAGCGCTGATGGACAGGCACAGATAGAGATACGCTTAGAACACGACACTCTATGGCTCTCACAAGCCCAATTAGCAACACTGTTTGAAAAAGACTCTGATACCATAGGATTGCATTTAAGGAATATTTATAAAGAAGGTGAGTTAGACTCACAAGCAACTACCGAGCAATCCTCGGTAGTTCGTCAAGAGGGAAATCGGCAAGTTCGACGCAACATTCGCTTTTACAATCTAGATGCTATTATTTCTGTGGGTTATTGGGTTAATTCTAAAAAAGGTACTCAGTTCCGTATATGGGCAACTCAGCGCTTACGAGAATACTTGGTCCAAGGCTATACACTCAATCAAGAGCGCCTTGATAAAAACTCGAGCGAGCTACAACAAGCGTCAAATTTAATTAGAAAAACTGCGCAAAGTCCCGAGCTTAAAACCGATGAAGGACGCGGGTTGGTTGAGATTATCAGCCGTTATACACAGACATTCTTATGGTTACAGCGCTATGATGAAGGTTTGCTTGATAATCCCGCAGGGCAAGAGGGCGGTATCTTATCGAGTCCGACTGAAGCTATGGCAGCACTAACGGATTTAAAAGCGCAGCTTATAGATAGATAGAGGCGACTGAGCTATTTTCTAAGCCTCGCGGTGATGGTTTGGACAGCGTGCTAGGTACTTTAGGGCAGACGGTGTTTGGTAAGCCTGCGTACCTGACCATCGAGAGTAAAGCGGCGCATCTGCTGTACTTTATGGTCAAAAACCATCCCTTTACCGATGGCAATAAACGCAGCGGCGCTTTTTTGTTTGTGGATTTTCTGCATCGTAATAATCGACTGCTCAATGATAAAGGTGACATGGTTATTAATAACACGGGGCTTGCCGCATTAACTTTGTTGGTTGCCGAGTCTGACCCCAACCAAAAAGAAACCTTGATTAAATTAATTATGAATATGCTGTCGTTAGAATCTTGATAAGTAGGCTTATTGTCAGCACCATTTAATCCCTTAAAACACATAACGCTAATAATAAAAAGTACAGTCTAACGACAAAATTAAAGGAAATTTAATATGTTTAGCATGATAAAAGACTGGCGCGAGCAGCGCATATTGGACAACAGCGAGTTTATCCATGCTGACTGGCTGCAAGCGGCTCAGCGTATTGTCATACTTGATAGGCTAAATAAAGATGAGCTAACACGCTTGTTTGAGCTGGCGACGTTGTTTTTGGCGGATAAGTCGATTACTGGCGCGCAGGGTTTCGAGATTACCGATGCGGTTAGGCAATCTATCGCCTTACAAGCTTGCCTGCCTATTTTAAACCTAAGTCTTGAGTGGTACGCTGGCTGGTCGGCCATTATTATTTATCCAGGTTCTTACAAAAGCGAAACCACCACTGTTGATGAGCTGGGTATCGTCCATGAGGGCAGTCAACACCGTAGCGGAGAAGCGTGGCTGCGCGGTCCTGTTATTCTGTCGTGGAAGGATGCCAAACACTCAGGTGAGCGCGATGGTCACAACGTTGTCATTCATGAGTTTGTACATAAGCTTGATATGCTAAATGGTCGCGCCAATGGCTTTCCGCCGCTGCAACCGGATATGGATCCTGTGCGCTGGACTGAGATTATGACGCGAGACTTTGAGGATTTTCAAAGCCATCATAAATCAGGTCTCGATCGTTATGGCGCCACCAATCCAGCGGAGTTTTTTGCGGTACTGAGTGAAGTATTTTTTGAGACGCCACAAAAGCTGGTCGATGCTTATCCTGATATTTACGAGATTATGGTGAAGTTTTTTCGCCAAACGCCACTTTAATCAAACGCTTTAATATTAATATTTATGTTAAATAATGAATATATAAGCAAAAAAGTTATGAAAAGGGCAGTGTATCGATTTAATTACACTGCCCTTTGTTGGTTCTTATGACTATAAATATCTGTTTTTATAGGTAAAACTCTTTAAACCGTCCATTGTTCGTTGACTATAGCCACCAAATAACGTTTGCCTTGGTACTCTTCAAACACCAAGCGCAGGATACGCCAGTCCATACCAGAGTATTGCTCTGAGCCTTTATGATAAAACTCAACAAACTCGGAATTTGGGTATGTCTCTTTTAAGTTATTAATCATATTACCGCTGTGTTTAAACTCATTAATGCTGATACTGGCATTGTTATATTTATCGCCATCAACCCATGTATCTAAATATTCTGGTAGTGGAATTACCAATGAATCGCCAGTGCCGTCCAAATCTCCCCAAGTAAAGCGGATTTTGGCTTGTTGTAAGTACTGAGCAAATTGCTCACGGCTAAAGACTTTATCAGTCTCAGGACGCACATAGGCATACATGGAAAAACGCACGCCGCGCGTCGGATGGATATCGTTGGTGATGCGCGCAAAGTCATTGTTCGCCAGCGCACGCTGGATACGCAATGCCTGCTGCCTGAGCGTCTGCTGGCTCATATCAGAGATAGTAGGCGCTGAAGTGTTACCACTTTGTTGACTGGGTATTTTGACCGTAGACTCAGCGGAAGATGAGCAGCCAGTCGCGACAAGTATGGAAGCAAAGCACGCAGCAGTCGTTAATTTATACAAACCTGACTGAAAAATATTAAAACGAGATGATGACATCATAAAAATATCCTTATCGTAGCTTATTAAAATCAGAATAACTTGAAACCTAGATAATTACTGGTTTACATCGGTGTTTGCTTATAAATAGCGATTATTCATGAATAGTACTAATAACTGTTCAACGTTCATAATGGTGCTGTGTAAACGGGATTTTTGCTCGATAAACCTAACCAACATAAGTATGCAGTAAAATAGTAGTTTATATGACTTTTTATGAATATAATACATAAAAAGTCATAGCAAATGGAGGACACCATGCAGAAAATGACATTTTCCATCATGATGTTAATCATAGGGTTTTCTGCTATGGCTGCGACCGCCAATCTAACAGAGACCTTGCAGACGACGTTTGCCATGAAAGTTAAGACAATCGCTGATATGTACCAGCAAGATGTGGATAATCAAGGTCAGGATTATCCGATGGTTTTGCAACAATATGGCAGCCAAGAGCTACAGGCGGCAATGCAGCTTGAGCAGGATTATTTTGCTAGAGAGCAAATGTCATGTCATATTGGTTATGACGTGTTATGGAGTTCGCAAGATCCTGACTATGAGCAAGATAAGCAGTTTTCAGTGACCACGCAAGGATTGGTGCAAGTCAGCTTAACGCAAGGCAATGCTGTCTATTATGAGTTGTCATGTAAGAGCATTGATAATGAAGTGGCTTGCCAAGTGACAGATGTCATTCTAGATGAGGACGGCAAATCTTTACGAGAGCATTTGCTAAAGAATTGTCGTTAGTTGAAATCTGAGATATTGGTATTGATATTAAAAGTATTGAGGTTAAATGTTGGTATAAGCGATATAGATATTTAAGTTCTACTAGAAACGAATGGAAAGATTCACAGATTAAAAATATTGCGTACTCAACTCTTAAGTCCGTTGGTTTGTTTTCGCATAATGTATATTATGTTAAAGGGACGGTACCCGATGATAAGTTCATAGTATATGTTTACCTCCTTGTATATCAAGTATATAAGAGTTAAATAAACTAAAGCTATCTTGCCATTATATTTATGAATCACCAATAGTAAGTGTTTAAGTTTGAGGTTCACTAGTTTCAGCTATATGATTGATGCCCATTCTAATCACTCATTTGCTTAGCTTATATGACTCTTACTTATCTTCCTCTCGATATAAGATATTTTTAGCTTCTACTCTAAAGTCCTGTTGATCCATCGTTGGCTGACTTATTACTACAAAGCGCGCACTATTACTTTCTAAGTCATGAGAATCTGAATCACGGAATAACGTATTTTGCGCCGCTCGTTTAAAATCATCTTCACTCAGCATTGTTTTAACCTTTATCATACCTATTTCTCCATCACTATTTTGCATCTCATTTTGAGTTTCAATAGACTGATTAATGGAATTAGGATTGGGTGCGGCTGTTGCATTCACTTGATTGGCTGATACACTATCAGTTGCTAGTGATATATTAGAATTTTTTGCGAGTAAATAATCGAAGGCAAATACAGCAAGTAAGAAAACAGCGCAAAAAACACTAATGACGCTGAGAAATTTGGCGTTATTAAACGACCTACTCTTGTTAGTTTGAGCGGCGTCGATATAGATCTGAGGTTTTGAGTCGTTTACAGCCTTTTGCGTGGTTTGATGCATCATTTGCTGCATATAGTGCTCGTATGGGCGACGCATACGCTTACGACCCTCGACATTTAAAATAACGTCATTACTATTAAGGCTACTACTAGGCAGCTTTGTAGCGATATCAGGATTCATGTCATTACTCGAAGGGCTCATCAGTACCGTATCCATATATGTTATTAGCAGTATATATCCGCGTCTATATCTGATGATACGTAACCTTCGATACGATGCAACGGTTTTTGGTATGAGCGTTAAGATTACCGGATAAACGGTATCAAAACACTGATTTAGGGCATTTTTAGTAAATTAGGCATGGTTAATCATTGGTCTCACGAAATAATGTACTTTGTGACTCTTCTCTAAAATCTTCATAGGTAATGGCAGGTTCAGACTTTGATTCATTCTCAGCGGTAGTCTTATCCTCATCGCTAGAGTTTTTATTATTGGTACTTGGCGCAGTGATTTTAGAGTCTACAGTCGATTGATTGCTACTATCAGCAGAAGCTTGATTAGGGTTTTTGTTTTCTTGTCCATTATTAGCAACAGGCGTCTCATTTGCTGTATTTACTTTATCGCTATTATTACTAACATCTGTATCAGTAGCATTAGGTGTGGTTGAAAGTACACCAGCAAATATGAGCGTCAATACCACTGCAGCAATCAATACCGAACCAACAACCATCCCAATGATAAGCGGTTTTTTGCTACTTGCCAGCTTAGTATTTTTTGCTGGGATAAGTTTGGTTGGGCTTTGTGCAGATAAATCATCGATGTTAATCTTTTCTTGATCGAGATCTTCAACGTTGTCATAGCTTTGTTTCGTACTATTTAAAGGCGCCTTATCTAAGGACTCTATAGGAGAAAACGACGCAGAATCTCTTGCTGTAGTGTTGTTAGCCTTATCTGCATAGTCATCATTTTCATCGGAGAAATCTAAATGAACGCTCGTACTTGAGGCGTTTGTTCCCTGTAGATTAGCCTCTTGTTGCCAATCATCTTTCTGGCTGGCAAATAATTCCAGTTCTGCGGCGCTCAACGGCTCGTATGATGACAGCTTATCAGCATTTTTTAGCGGTTTTAATGGCGCCAGCCTGCCCTCGCCATTAGCTTGTTCGCGATTGCCATCACTATCAGCACTATCTACATTTTCGACACGCGTGATAAAGCGCTCATAAATATTGTCTTTACGAGAGCGTCTTCGTGGCTTAGCATTAGCAATTTTCGCTAAATTTGCCTCTAGATCATTGCTTTTATTGCTTTTTTTATCGCTCATGAAGTGATACCAGAACAGTGAATGCCACGAAAAATAGATAATTGCTAAAATGAGGGTAAATGCAGCTTGTTTGCACGCTTTTTTAGCATGGCTAATTTACATCAATTGTTTGCTAAATTGTAACACTATCGTTACCACACAATATAGTGGGTCGCCTCCTCTCCTTCAAGTATAATTTTACGCTTGTTTCTCCTATTCATATAAAATAGCCACAATATTAGCTTAAATAAGCGTCATAGACAGATGAGCATGACAATATGGATTTAAAACAGCTCAATGCTTTTATTGCTATAGCTGATTGCAAAAGCTTTAGCGCCGCTGCCACTAATACTGGATTATCACAGCCGACGCTTAGCCGGTTGCTCAAGCAGCTTGAGACTGATATGGGTGTAGAATTGGTTGACCGTTACCATAGACCGCTTCATCTGACAGAAGCGGGTGTATTCTTTTACGATAAAATCAGTACGATACTCACAGAGATTGACACCGTCACCAGCATGACCCAACGCTTATCAGCGCCAAGCACGGCTTTAAATATTGGCTTTGTACCATCGGTGCTGTACGGCTTACTACCCGAAGTCATCGCTAAGCTCAAGCAATCTAATCCTGATATTGAGGTCAATCTCAAGGACATCAGCTCCTATCAGCAAATTGATGCCTTAAAAACGGGTGAGATTGACATAGGTTTTGGGCGCTTTGCCCATCAAGATCCTTGGATTCAGCAGATATTATTACGTCATGAGCGGTATTTGGTGGCGCTTCCCAAAGCGCATGCGCTCGCCCATATCACTGAACAACGCCTGATTGATTTGGCAAATAATCGTTTGATTTTATATCATCAAACTCACCTGCCTATATCGACGACAGCCCAACCTATTAACTCTTCTATTAGGAGTAGCTCTACTAATAACGCTACTAAGCCTCTAACTGCCAACGATAAAAGCCGTGACCAATATAAGCAGTCTTCTACCGAGCAGGCTTCTTTTGAGCCGGTAACTGAACCTTTGCTGCATCTATTTGCTCAATATGGCATCTCACCATTTATGACCACCACCGTCAGTGATTTA
Source organism: Janibacter sp. CoH_79_TC_3 (assembly GCF_058197955.1). Classification (NCBI taxonomy): domain Bacteria; kingdom Bacillati; phylum Actinomycetota; class Actinomycetes; order Micrococcales; family Intrasporangiaceae; genus Janibacter; species Janibacter sp. CoH_79_TC_3. The sequence continues at coordinate 148,392 of NZ_JBXWIV010000002.1, read as the reverse complement.
CAAGTGGCACTCGGCTTGGTTGCCGCTGGTGAAGGCATTACCTTGGTACCTGCCAGCCTAAAAACCGTACGCACCGAGCAGATCGTCTATCGAAGCCTGCTGCATGAAAATGCCACCTCTCCTATCTACCTGCATACGCTTAAAGACTTTGTCCATCCTAAAATACCTGACTTGCTTGGCGCAATTTATCAAGTATATGAGCGCCGCGGTATCACTTATCGTAAGCAAAGTTTTACCTTACAGCGTTAAAGCGCATTAAACCGTTGTAAATGGCGCCAAGTGGCAGATATCGGTGGCGGATTGTGTTATAAAGAACCGGCAAAAAATACATAGCCCTAACCCTTGATATTTACAGCATATTATGCTAACTATCGAGAATAGGCATGCAAACTATTAGTAATAATAATTAGAATAATCCTTATCCTGTTTAGCAGCATTATGCTAAAGTCGATACAAGATGAATCGTTTTATAGTTTTCTTTTAAATATCCTATAAATCACTTCTCTCATGATCATTGGCAAGCTGACACAGGTAAGTGATAATTTGCCGTTTTAACCATTTCGAGGTATTCATGACCACACAACCACTTAACAACCTAGGCGCTACAGACGATGGCGCTACCGTTAATGCTGTCCCGCAGCAAGAAGGATTTAGCTGGCGAATTTTTGGACCCGGTATTTTAATGGCGACTGCTGCTATCGGCGGCTCACATCTAATCTCGTCTACGCAGGCAGGTGCACTATACGGCTGGCAGTTGGCAATTATGATTATTCTAGCCAACGTCTTCAAATACCCTTTCTTCCGCTTTGGTACTGATTACGTCTATGATACTGGCGAGAGTCTAATTGCAGGCTATGCCAAACGCTCAAAAGCCTATCTATGGGTTTATTTTATTCTATCCATTTTATCGGCGGTGATTAGTACTGGCGCAGTGACATTGCTTGCTGCAGTAATACTGGGTTTTATGCTCCCAGCTTCTGTAGGATTATCAAGTATTACCTTAGCTTTAATCATCGTTGCCGTATGTTGGTTTTTCCTGATAGCCGGTCATTATAAGCTGCTTGATGGTGTGACTAAGTGGATTATGATTGCGCTTGTATCTGCAACCGTGTTAGCCGTGATGATTGCTGCTGGCAAGCCGACGGTGATGGTTGCTGATTTTGTCCCAGCATCTCCTTGGAATTTAGCGACTTTGGGTTTCATTGTGGCATTGATGGGTTGGATGCCAGCACCACTTGAGTTCGCTGCCATCACATCGATGTGGACATCAGCCAAGAGAAAGGCTGACAACACAACGCATCGTCAGGGTTTGTTGGATTTTAATGTTGGTTTCTTAGTCTCTGCTATTTTAGCGCTGTTTTTCTTAGCGTTAGGTGTTTTCGTACAATATGGCTCTGGTCAAGAGATTCAAACCGCAGGTGTCGCTTATATTGATCAGCTTATCAATATGTATACCGCCACTATCGGTGAATGGTCAAGACTACTCGTCGCCTTCGTCGCCTTCATGTGCATGTTTGGCACCACCATTACCTGTGCGGATGGTTACGGGCGTGCCAATGCTGAATGCTGGCGTTTGATTAAAGGTGAAGACGAGATTAATAAGAAACAAATCGCCTTTTGGACCACTTATGCTATCGGTGGCGGACTGGTGATTATTAGTTTCTTTGCCGGACAGTTAGGCGCTATGCTGAAGTTCGCGATGATATCGGCATTTATATCCGCACCTATCTTTGGTTGGTTAAACTACTCGCTCGTGAAAAACCATAAAAAACTATCAGCCGGTATGAACGCTTATTCGATTGCAAGTCTGGTGTTTTTAGGGGGCTTTACCCTATTATTCCTAGCCAACCTTGCTGGTATCCTTGGTTAGTGCGGGTTAATTTTGATTAAAATCTCGTTATAAAGTCTTTTATCATAAAAGCCCTTTTAGCTAAGCTATCAGGGCTTTTTATTGCTGAGTGCTATGGTCAGCCTTAATAAAGGTGGAATAGGTTAAAATAGAGGTATTTGTAACTAAGTGTAAGTAATGGTAGGGTAAATATTTTATGAATTTAACTATATGAATAGTAATCTCAGTAAATCTCTAGAAAATGGATATTAATATTCATAATATGAATTATTTTATTAAAACTAATAAATATATTAAATATTATTAATTAATAGTAGTAAAACACCGCTTTGCAACCATGGATAAATGGGTATAATCAAACACAACAATCTTATCTTGCTTCATTTAATAAGATTATCCCTCCACGTAAGGACTACGACATGACCTCATCAGCTGGCGCTCGCTTTCGCAGTGCAATGAAACAAAAAAACGATAATAACCAACCACTACAGATTGCCGGTGCGATTAATGCTTATACGGCTATGATGGCAACCCAAGTCGGTCATCAAGCTTTGTACCTCTCTGGTGCGGGCGTAGCAAACGCTTCATTTGGTCTGCCTGATTTGGGTATGACAAGCCTTGATAACGTCTTAGAAGATGCGCGCCGTATTACCGATGCGGTGGATACGCCGTTATTGGTCGATATCGACACCGGTTTTGGTGGTGCATTTAATATCGCTCAAACGATTAAGAAAATGGAAAAAGCCGGCGTTGCAGCGGTGCATATCGAAGACCAAGTGGCGCAAAAACGCTGTGGCCATCGCCCAAATAAAGAAATCGTTAGCATCTCAGAGATGGTTGATCGCTTAAAAGCAGCGCTTGATGCCAAGACGGATAAAGACTTTGTGGTGATGGCGCGTACGGACGCCCTATCTGTAGAAGGTCTTGATGCGGCTGTTGAACGTGCCGTTGCTTTTCAAGAAGCAGGTGCCGATATGATTTTTGCCGAAGCATTGACCGATATCGAGATGTACCGTAAGTTTACCGATGTATTGGATATTCCAGTCCTCGCAAATATGACTGAGTTTGGTCAAACTGATTTATACACCACCGAGCAGTTATATGCGGTTGGGGTTAACATGGTACTTTATCCATTATCCGCCTTCCGGGCGATGAACAAAGCGGCATTAAACGTTTATCAGCATCTGCTTGATGATGGCACGCAAGAAAAAGTCGTCGATACCATGCAAACGCGTATGGAGCTTTATGACTTCTTAAACTATCATGAGTTTGAGCAAACGCTAGATAAACTATTTGCTGATAACAAGTAAAGCACTATATTTACAACAGTTGTTCAAGTAAAGAATTAAAGCTTAAAGCGTTGGCTTTGTCATAGATGACTACAACCAGCGCTTTATTTAAAAACTATCAATACCGTGCAACACTTCTTATCTAACCAAAGCTACCAACAAAAGGAATTTATCATGGCAGCACAAAACCAATCAGCAAAAGTATTGTCAGGCGCAGGTCTACGCGGTCAAGTCGCAGGCAAGACGGCTTTATCTACCGTTGGCAAATCAGGCTCTGGTCTGACTTATCGCGGTTATGACGTATCAGAACTTGCTGACAAATGTATTTTTGAAGAAGTCGCTTACTTATTGCTATATGGCAACTTGCCAACCCAAAGCGAGCTTGATGCTTATCAGACCAAATTAAAAAGCTTACGTGGTTTGCCACAGCCATTAAAAGAAGTGCTGGAACGTATACCTGCTGCAGCGCACCCAATGGACGTGTTGCGTACCGGTTGCTCAATGCTCGGTAACTTAGAAACTGAAATGAGCTTTGATGAGGAAAACGACCAAGCAGATCGTATGCTGGCGGCATTCCCATCAATCATTAACTATTGGTACCGCTTTAGCCATGACAATGTCCGTATTGAAACAGAAACGGATGATGACACGATTGGTGGTCACTTCCTGCATCTGCTTAAAGGTGAAAAGCCAAACGAGCTCCATACCAAGGTCATGAACGTTTCTCTTATCCTCTACGCTGAGCATGAGTTTAACGCCTCAACCTTTACCGCTCGCGTTTGTGCCTCTACCCTGTCTGACATTCATTCTTGTATTACCGGTGCGATTGGCTCACTACGTGGTCATTTGCATGGCGGCGCGAATGAAGCGGCGATGGATATGATTGAAGGCTTTAGCTCACCTGACGAAGCCGAAAAAGAGATGATGGCGATGCTGGCGCGTAAAGACAAAATCATGGGCTTTGGTCATGCTATCTATAGTGAATCAGACCCACGCAACGTCGTCATTAAAGGCTGGGCTGAAAAACTAGCTGCTGACGTTGGTGATGAGGTGTTATACCCAGTATCAGTACGCTGTGAAGAAGTGATGTGGCGCGAAAAGAAACTGTTCTGTAATGCTGATTTTTTCCATGCTTCAGCCTATCACTTCATGGGTATTCCAACCAAACTGTTCACGCCAATCTTTGTTTGCTCGCGTCTAACTGGTTGGGCAGCACATGTGTTTGAGCAACGCGCTAACAACCGTATCATTCGCCCAAGTGCGGAATATATCGGTGAAGAGTTGCGCCCAGTACCAGAGATAAGTGCGCGTTAATCTATATAACCTATATAGATTAACTATATGGCATAAGGACTTACGCCATATAAACCGTACTTAGTATAGAGAATTTAGCGGTTAAGTCAGCTATGTTGACTGGCTTAACCGTTAAACCTTCTTATAAGTTTAGACTGACTTTTATTCTAGTCTAGTCAAATCCCGTTTTTTTAGTAAAGCTAAGTTTTTCGCGTTTAATAATAAGTGCTAGGTAGCGCATAGATAATGCTTTGCTAAAAGAACCGCCCTTTTATAAAAAAATTATCAACAATCCTTTTATAAATAGCCCTCATTGCAACCAGCCAATAGCCAAAGGTGACTTATGGACAACGCCCTCGTACAACCGATGAATGAACAATTCAAAAAGCCATTACCTGGCACAGATTTGTATTACTTTGATACCCGCGAAGCGATTGAAAGCATTGAAGCGGGTGCCTATGACAAACTGCCGTTCTGCTCAAAAGTATTGTGTGAAAACTTGGTACGTCGTTGCCTTCCAGAAGACTTAACGGCGGCGTTAGAACAGCATATCTATGGTAAACAAGATTTAGATTTTCCTTGGTACCCTGCCCGTGTCGTTTGTCATGATATTTTAGGTCAGACGGCGTTTGTTGATTTAGCAGGTCTACGTGATGCCATCGCTGAGCAAGGCGGTGACCCATCAAAAGTCAATCCTATCGTGCCAACGCAATTAATTGTTGACCATTCATTGGCCGTTGAACATGCAGGCTTTGAAGAAAACGCTTTTGAGAAAAACCGCGCCATTGAAGAGCGTCGTAACGATGACCGCTTCCACTTTATTAACTGGTGTCAGTATGCCTTTGATAACGTCAACGTCGTACCGCCTGGTAACGGCATCATGCACCAAATTAACTTAGAAAAAATGTCGCCGGTTGTGCAAGTGGTTAAAAACAAAGCCGGTGAAGAAGTTGCCTTTGCCGATACCTTAGTAGGTACCGACAGCCATACGCCGATGGTTGATGCGTTAGGCGTTATCTCAATCGGTGTTGGTGGCTTAGAAGCTGAAAGCGTGATGTTGGGTAACCCATCATACATGCGCCTACCGGATTACGTTGGTGTTAAGCTAACGGGTAAACTACAAAAAGGCATTACTGGCACCGATTTGGTACTCGCGATGACTGAGTTCTTACGTGATGCTGGTGTGGTTTCAACCTATATTGAATTCTTTGGTGACGGTGCGCGCCAACTGAGCGTCGGTGACCGTGCATCTATCTCAAACATGACACCAGAATATGGCGCAACGGCGGCGATGTTCTATATCGATGAGCAAACCATCGACTATCTACGCCTAACTGGTCGTAGTGAAGCGCAAATCAAACTGGTTGAGCAGTATGCCAAGCAAACCGGTCTATGGGCTGATGGCATGGAAAATGCGGTTTATGACCGTGTGCTTGAGTTTGATTTGTCAGCAGTCGTCCGTAATATGGCAGGTCCTTCACGTCCGCATGCTCGCGTTTCAACCACAGACTTAGTTGCCAAAGGCATTGCTCACGCTCCTGAAGATAAATTACCAGAACCAAAAGATGGTCTGATGCCAGATGGCGCGGTTATTATCGCCGCAATTACCAGCTGTACTAATACTTCCAACCCTCGCAATATGGTTGCAGCGGGCTTGGTTGCTCGTAATGCTAATGAGAAAGGCTTATTACGTAAGCCTTGGGTGAAATCGTCTTTAGCGCCTGGTTCTAAAACGGTAAAAATGTACTTAGAAGAAGCTGGTCTGATGTCTGAGCTACAAGAAATCGGCTTTGATGTGGTTGGCTTTGCTTGTACCACTTGTAATGGTATGAGTGGTGCGCTTGATCCTGACATCGAGAAAGAAATCATAGATAACGATCTGTTTACTACTGCGGTATTATCTGGCAACCGTAACTTTGATGGTCGTATCCACCCGTATGCCAAGCAAGCATTCTTAGCATCACCGCCATTAGTGATTGCCTATGCTATCGCCGGTAATATCCGCTTTGATATTGAAAAAGACTCGTTAGGTAAAGACCAAAACGGCAATGACGTTTATCTAAAAGATATCTGGTTCGATGATGATGAAGTTGATGCCATCGTTGCTAAAGCCGTGAAGCCTGAGCAATTCAATGCTGTCTATATCCCTATGTTTGATGAAGCCAAAAAAGACACAGGTAAAGCATTAAGCCCGCTCTATGACTGGCGTGAGCAGACTACTTATATCCGTCGTCCGCCGTATTGGGAAGGCAAAATGGCAGCGATGAATAAGCTAAAAGGTATGCGTCCATTGGCGGTATTAGGTGACAATATTACTACTGACCATTTATCGCCATCTAATGCGATTTTGGGTGATTCGGCGGCTGGCGAGTACCTTGATACCATGGGTTTACCGGCGGAAGACTATAACTCTTACGCAACCCATCGCGGTGATCATTTAACGGCGCAGCGTGCAACCTTTGCCAACCCTAAGCTATTGAATGAGATGGTACGTGACGAGAAAGGTGAAGTCATCCAAGGTTCACTTGCTAGAGTAGAGCCAGAAGGTCAAGTCATGCGCATGTGGGAAGCCATTGAAACCTATATGAACCGTGAACAGCCGCTGATCATCATCGCAGGTGATGGCTATGGTCAAGGTTCAAGCCGTGACTGGGCTGCCAAAGGTGTGCGTTTAGCTGGCGTAGAAGTCGTCGTCGCAGAAGATTTTGAGCGTATCCATCGTCAAAACTTGGTCGGTATGGGCGCACTACCTTTGCAATTTAAAGAAGGTGTCAATCGTAACACCCTAAATATCGATGGTACTGAAATATTCGATATCGAAGGCGAAGTGTCTGCTGGTGGTGAGATGACATTGGTCATTAACCGCACAGATGGTACTGTCGATAAAGCCCTAGTGAAATGTCGTTTAGATACCGCTGATGAAGTTAAAATGTATAACGCTGGTGGTATGCTCCAGCGCTTTGCCAAAGAGTTTATCGATGGCACGTTAGATATCGCGTAATCATCATGAGTTTTGAATAATCGAAGAGCCGATGTTGTATAGAGTGTCTATATAGCATCGGTTTTTTAATCTTTAGCTATGACGAATAATGATCTTAGCGCTTTATCACGATAGTCAAAGTATTAATTTAACATCACGATAAAAATTCTCATGTGTGCCAATCATTAATAAGGTGAGGACAAGCTGACCATTATCAATTTGATAGGCTAATAAGGTTAGCTGCTTTAACATCTTAAACTTATGGATACGTACAGAGGATAAATCACCTACTTTCTGTATCCCTAAATTAGGATTATCTATTATGGTACGTACAGCAGCATCTAGATCGGCTTTCTGATTTTTATGTAATTTTTTAACGGCTTTCTTAAAGCTATGTGATTGAATAACACTTAAAGGCTGGGTCATCATCTATCCAAATTCGTAAGGCTCGACCATACCGGCATCGACTTCTGCTTGTGCTATCAATAGCTGACGAACAAATTCATAGGATAGATCAGGATTGTCTTCCATAATTTGGCCAATGGTTGCCCAATGTTCTATTTGCTTTGGCGGGGTACGATGTTGTGCTTTTGAGATTGCATAGGCTTTATCAACCAGCGCTTTATTAAGACGTATGCTTGCGGTGGACATAAGATTCTCCATATTCAAAAATATTAACCTTTGTGGTATTTTACCACAACTCTAGAGTATTAACGAATATCATTCAGATAACTCGATATAAGGAATAAAAAATGACCCAGAAAAAACCAACATTCGCTCCACAAATCTCTGTCCCTGCTACCTATATGCGTGGCGGCACCTCAAAAGGCACCTTCTTTAAGCTCTCCGACCTACCAGAACGTTGTCAAGTTGCTGGCGAGTCGCGCGATAATTTCCTATTGCGTGTCATCGGTAGCCCTGATCCTTATGGTAAGCAAATTGACGGCTTAGGTAATGGTAGCTCTAGCACTTCTAAGACGGTGATTCTCTCCCAATCTGACAAAGCAGACCACGATGTCAATTATCTGTTTGGGCAAGTGAATATCGCCAAACCAATGATTGATTGGGCAGGTAACTGTGGTAATTTAACCGCCGCCGTTGGCGCTTGTGCGATTAACATGGGTTTAATTGATGCTAATAAAGTCACTAATAGCGCAGAAAGTGGTATATGCGAAGTGCGTATTTGGCAAGAAAATATCAGTAAAACTATTATTGCCCATGTGCCTGTCTATCTAGACGCACAAGGCAAGGTACAAGTGCAAGAAACGGGCGATTTTGAATTAGACGGCGTGACCTTCCCAGCTGCCGAGGTTAAGATTGAATTTATTGATCCGGTAGACTCGTCCAGTGATATGTTTCCGACAAACAATCTAGTCGATGACTTTGATGTGTCTGGCTGTGGTCTAAACACTGATAGCGTCAAAGCAACCTTTATCAGCGCTGGTATCCCAACTATTTTTATGAAAGCAGAAGATTTGGGCTTTACGGGTACGGAAATGCAAGGCGATATCAATAGTAATAGCGAAACCTTAGCTAAGTTAGAGGCAATCCGTGCCAAAGGTGGCGTTGCGATGGGACTGTTTAAAGACGTCAGTGAGGCGCAAAGCAGTCAGCATATTCCAAAGATTGCTTGGATTGCTCCTGCGCAAAGTTATAACGCCTCAAGTGGCAAAGCCGTTAATGCAGCAGATATTGATTTAGTGGTACGCGCGATGAGTATGGGTCAATTGCATCATGCCATGATGGGCACAGCAGCGGTGGCGATAGCAGCAGCAGCGACTACTCAGGGAACGTTAGTTAATGAGGCAGCAGGTGCAGGCGAGTTAGGTGAAGTACGTTTTGGTCATCCATCAGGGACCTTATTGGTTGGCGGTAAAACCGAACAAGTCGATGGACGCTGGCAAGCCAAGAAAGTCTCGATGAGCCGCTCTGCTCGCCGTATTATGGTTGGTGAAGTATTCGTAGCAGCAAATGCTTTTTAAGGTTAAGTAATACCCGTTAAATAATGTTGATTATAATCTATAATATAAGCTAAAAATTGAACCAGAATTTAAATTAGGTTTTTATATTAGGTTTCTATGCCAACAACTCCCCAGCTTAGTAAATCCCCACTTGATAAGAAGCCGCCGCTCAAAAAAACGGAGCGGCGGGCTTTGCTGTGGGATATCCTCAAAAAGCTTGCCGTCTTTGCTCAGCCTTACCGCTTAATAATCATTGCTACCTTGATATTGACGGTGCTTGGCTCCTTTACAGCTCAGGTTAATGCCTTCGTGCTGCGCTATGCTGTTGATACCTTGACTGAAATCGCCACCCTTACCGAGCCTTGGGAAGCTGGCGTGCGCATGCTCACTATTATCAGTGTGGTATTGCTGACTAAAGAGATATTGTCGATATTCATCTCGTTTGGACAGCGATTTTATGGTGAAAAGATTCGTATCAACCTCTCGCGTGATTTATCGCAAAAAATCATCGAGCGTATCTTAACTTACCGTATGGCGTTTTATACCAGTAGTGAGAACGACAGTGGCAAACTGCAAACCCGTATTGATTATGGGGTTAGCAGTCTTACAAGCCTAGTACAGAACTTCTTTATCGATATGCTACCGCTGTTTGCCAGTGCCATTGTATCGCTGATTATTATGTTTTCGACCAACGTTTGGATCGGCTTAGTTGGTCTGATTATCATCCCGATTTACTTTTTTATCAGTCAAAAACAAGCAAAGCGTTTGCAGGGTTTTCGCCGGCAGATGCGCGGCTTTAGAGAAGCCAAAAGTGGTCTTGTCATCTCGCTGATTAACTCAATCAGTGTGGTAAAGTCCTTTGTGCGTGAATCTATCGAGGCTGAAAAGCATTTAACCATTCAAAAAGATATGACTGATAACCAGCTACGTATTCGTAGTATTGGTTTTATTTATGATGCAATAAAGACCTTTATAGAGCAAATAGGCGTGGTGGCGATTATTCTACTGACCTCCTACTTTGTGCTAAAAGGTCAAATGACCATTGGTATGATTTTATTTCATGTCATGCTGTTTCAAAACGTCGCTGCCCCTATCCGTCAATTACATCGCATATATGACCAAATTAACAATGCGCTTACCTATGCCGAAGGCTTTTTTGAGATTTTAGAGGATGACGAACAAGTTGAAAATATCACTGGTATAAGTAGCAAAAACCTAAAAGGTCATATTGAGCTTAAACATGTCGATTTTACCTATCCTAATGGCACTCAAGCGCTAAAAGACGTCAGCTTTACCATCAGACCCAATCGCATTACGGCGCTGGTGGGCTTAAGTGGTGCTGGCAAGAGTACGATTATCAATCTGTTGGTAAGGTTTTATGAGCCTGACGCCGGCACGATATGGTTAGATGGTCAGAATCTAGCCGACTACGATACCCATGAGCTGAGGCAAAATATCGGTTTGGTATTACAAAGCAACCATATTTTCTCGGGGACGATTAGCGAAAATATCCGTTATGGCGATATGAATGCAAGTGAGGATGATATTGTGGTTGCAGCTAAGAAAGCTTCGATTCATGAGCAAGTCATGTCTCTAACAAAAGGCTATGAAAGTAGTGCAAAGTCCCTATCAGGCGGACAGCAGCAACGTATTGCATTGGCAAGAATGTTTTTAAAGGATCCACCGATTGTGTTTTTGGATGAACCAACGGCGAGCCTAGATGCCATTGCCAGTCAACAGGTGAAGAAAAGCCTAGACTTGATTAAAAAAGATCGCACCGTAATTATGGTCTCGCACAATATCGCCCAAATCATCGATGCTGATGATTTAGTGGTGATAGAAAATGGTCGCGTGGTTGAGACAGGTACTCACGAAGCACTATATGAGCAGCGCGGTAAATACTTTGAGATATTCAGTGCGATGTCAGATAGTTTGAATTTGGATAAAATCACTCAAACCTTAAATAGTTAATGTAGGGTGAAATCGTTATAATGCTCAGGCATTGATACATTATTTCTGTATTTAAAATATTTAAAATATTTAGAATATTTATAATTTATGTTGTTACCCTATATAAGCCGTTTAAATTGTTAGAAGCTATTTAACTATGACCTGTGAATTTTCTATAAAAACCTTTGATGAGCTGACCACCGTTGATCTTTATCATATCTTAAAAGCCCGCTCACAAGTATTTGTGGTGGAGCAAAACTGCCCGTATCAAGATATGGACGAGGTAGACTTTGACTGCTTACATCTGGTCGCCCATCAAAACGAAGCCTTGATTGGTTATTGCCGGATTATCCCGCCTCAATTTAATCATAAAAAATCCTCGGTCAACCCTTCAGGCCCCATACCAGCGATTGGCAGGGTTCTGGTGTTAGCAGAGCACCGCGGCAATGGTGTCGCCCGTCAAATAATGCTTGAGGCCATCAAGTACTGCCGCAAAAAGTATGGTAAAAAAACCATTATTATCTCCGCACAGACTTATTTGCTAAACTTTTACGAATCACTTGGGTTTATCGTTGAGGGTGAACGCTATCTTGAAGACGGTATCGAGCATGTCATCATGGTTTTACCCGTCATTAAGAAAGTAAAAGTACAAAAAGAAAGCTCAGGGATGATGAGTAGTATTCTCAGTTTTTTACTCTTAATACTGGCGCTTTTATTTATTGTTGGTTTGGTTTATCTCATGGTTTAAATCATTAAACGATAAAACAGTCTTACACGACTTCACTGTTGTTCGATATTGAGTATGCTATTTTTGATGTGCGGCTGATGAATAAATGTCTAAGACGACTTTATTAATCACTCAAATATTCGACTCAAGGAAGAGGTAACGACTATGTCTACAACTCAAAACGCCACGGTTGAGAGCAATATTCGTCCAGAGTATGACGATGAAATTCAAAAAATCGCCGACTATGTGCTTAACTACTCTATCGATGCAGACTCGCCCAATAGTACTGATGCTTGGAATACCGCCCGCTACTGTTTGATGGATACGCTAGGGTGCGGATTATTAGCACTGCGCTTTCCTGAATGTACCAAGCACCTAGGAGCCGATTGCGCTGATCAAATCACCCCTAACGGCGCGCGCGTACCCGGTACACCCCATAGACTCGACCCTATTAAGGCCGCTTTTGATATTGGCTGTATGGTGCGCTGGCTTGATTATAACGATACGTGGCTTGCGGCTGAATGGGGTCATCCTTCGGATAACTTGGGTGGTATTTTGGCAGTGGCAGACTATATCAGTCAGAAAAATGTCAGCCAAAATAAAGCATCGCTCACGATGCACGACGTACTAGAAGCGATGATTATGGCGCATGAGATTCAAGGGGTGCTTGCCTTAGACAATTCATTCAACCGTGTAGGCCTTGATCATGTGTTCCTAGTCAAATTAGCCTCAACGGCGGTGGTCGCTAAACTCTATAAATTACCACGCGAGCGCATCATGGCGGCGATCTCGCAAGCGATTGTGGATGGTCAAGCGCTGCGTACCTATCGTCATGCACCTAATGCTGGTAGCCGTAAATCATGGGCGGCAGGCGACGCCACCAGTCGTGCGGTACGCTTAGTCGATATTACTCGTCGCGGCGAGATGGGCATCCCTGGGGCATTAACCGCTCCGCAATGGGGCTTTTATGATGTGTTGTTTAGCCATACCAATAAAGATTTGGCACTCAAACCTGAAGGTGAGCGCCGTTTTACCTTTCAGCGCGAGTTTGGTAGCTACGTGATGGAAAATATTTTGTTCAAGATAAGCTTCCCTGCCGAGTTTCATGCCCAGACTGCTTGTGAAGCAGCAGTCATTTTGCATCCACGTATCGATGATAGAATTGATGAGATTGAGAAAATCGTTCTGACTACTCATGATTCAGCCATTCGAATCATCTCGAAAGAAGGTGCGCTTGCTAATCCTGCTGATCGCGATCATTGTTTGCAATATATGGTTGCAGTGCCTTTATTGACCGGCGACTTGATGGCAGAGAATTATGAAGACGATTACCACGCGCAGCATCATATCTTGATTGATGGGCTGCGCCGTAAGATGGTTGTTGTCGAAGATGCCAGCTATTCGAAAGACTACCATGACCCAAGCAAACGCTCGATTGCCAATGCCATTCAGATATTCTTTAAAGACGGCAGCAGTACCGATAAAGTCGCTGTCGAATATCCTATTGGTCACAAACGCCGCCGCGCTGAAGGCATCCCTGTATTAGAAGCGAAATTCCGAGCAAGTTTGGCGACGTGCTTTATTGACAGTCGCTGTGCGGATATTTTTGCTCTATGTGATGATCAAAAGCGTTTGGAGCAAACCCCTGTTAATGAGTTTATGGATTTATTCATCACTAATTAGTTTTAAAGCGTATCAATAATTCAGGCGCCTTTTTGCTTTTATTAATAGTGTTTTTACCAATCTTTTACCAAGAAATGGACTCACCTGCCCAATCGACGAAACAACCAGATTGGGCGGCAGTTATACTATTAAGCACTTCTATTAAATGTTCAGCGCTATAGGCTGGCGAGAATAAATTTTCGTCAGCCACATTGCTTTGAAAGGGTGATGATAACTGGGTATCAACCGTACCGGGTTGCATGACGACCACGCAGACATCCTTTAGCGACCGACTCCATTCAATACTCAAATTTTTCATACCCATATTCAGTGCCGCTTTACTCATACGGTAGCTGTACCAACCGCCAAGCTCATTGTCACTAATACTACCCACACGAGCCGATATAGTTGCAAAGACTGCAGGGTTGTCAGCGTCACGTTCAGCTTTTGCAAGTAGTGGCTTGATATGCTTGGCAATAAGCAGACTGGCTAAGGCATTAATCTGCATATTCTGTAAAAAGAAGTCAGTCTCTAGTTGTCGTAGCGCTTTTTCTGGTTGATTATTTGGCGTATGCAATAACCCCACACAGTTAATCACCCAATCGATATGAGTGGCTTGCTGCTTAATCTCAGTAACGGCTTGTTCAATGCTTTTCTCATTGCTGACATCCATCGGTAACCAGTGCAAATTATCGGCGGTAAAGTCAGGCTCATTTGTATGATAAGTGGCAAATATTTTTCCGTTGCCACTGCTTTTATTATTAGCAGTCATCTCTATTAGCTGTTTAACAATCGCTTGACCGATACCACCGTTAGCGCCAACGATTAAGTAGTTTTTTTTATTCATAAAGCACTCCTTATTGCTATCTGTATTATGAGCTGTTGCTAACCTGCATTCATTTTGGCGTATTTACTTTACATTTACTATGCTAAAACGCTAAGAATAATAGAAGTTATCGCTATTCTATATAGGCTACAATAATCACTGACGGGTAAATACTCGACATCTATCAATTGAGATGTCTAAATGCCGTTAACCTTTTAACTTTAACAAACGCCTTTATACGGATATCATCGCCCTATGCTATCGCCCCAAGACCAATTGACCGAGCTGGTACGGACGCTTGAGACGCAGCAACATGTCTTTGCCACTGACCCGCTACTCATCACAGAAAAGCTGCAAGGTGAGGATGGGAAACCCATTCAAAAGTTGCATCGCCGCGCCTCGCGTATAGATAGTAACGGTGCGCTGGCACGTGTGCTCGGTAAAATTGATGGTCGTATCAAAGGCATTATGCTGATTATGAGCGTGGTGTGGTGTATCTCGGGGTTTTTGGGATTGTTTACCCTACTACAGACCAATGTAGTGAATTTCTTTTATGTGCTGGTCTGTCTGCTTGGGTTTCATACGATTATGCTCTTAGGACGGCTAGTCATGACTTTGATTAATCAAGGTAAGCAGTCGTCAAATTGGTTTGCCAATTTTGTCAGTCCTAGCTATCTTATCCGTGGTAAGGATGATGTTACCAAGGCAGCAGTTGACTTGTACGAGCGTCAATTACAACATAGCGGTATGCGTTGGTATCTAGGACGCTTTAGCCATCAATTATGGCTTGCTACCTTGACCGGTATGCTGCTGGCGATCATATTTTTGTTGATTGTGCGTCAGTATAGCTTTAGCTGGGAGTCGACATTACTCTCTGATCAGGCGCTTATCACTTTGACTCAAGTACTCGGCTGGTTGCCAAGTATGGTAGGATTTACGGTGCCGGACAGTGCCGCTATCGTTCAGAGCCGTTTAGTGACTGACGCTACTATGCCCTTATCGATGGCGCGGCAATGGGCCGGCTTATTGGTCGGTAGCTTGCTGATGTACGGTATTGTACCAAGGGCGATTGCTTGGGCATTTTGCGCATTGATGTTCCGCCGTAAAAAGATGCGCTTGGATATCAAGCAGCCGTATTACCAAAAGATTCTGAACTTTTGGCAGCGTCATGTGGTCGATGAAGATGATTTTAAGGCAGCGCCCGCTCCTATCGCGCCAAAAGCGACGGTTAGTATTGGTAAGAAACTGGTTGCTTTACTTGAATACCCATCACAGCAGGATAATTGGTGGCAATCAGGACTTAATACCGATATTAGTAACGTTAGTAATGTTGAAAACTTCGGTATTCTTGACGACCGTGATGATATGGATCGATTAACGACTTACTTGGATAGCCATCCCGTTCAAGTACTATTAGGTATTCATAGCAAGGCTTTACCCGACCGAGGTACGCTGCGTAAACTTGATCGTATTGCCGAACATGCCGCAGACGGCCTTATTGTACAACTGCTCAGTGATATCAACACTGCTAACACTAACTTGCAAGAGCAAGACTCGGAAAACCAAGACGTTCGTTATCAGCAATGGCAAACCGCCCTTGCCGCTCGGAAAATTGGTCTAGTGACGTCCTCTAATATCGATACTCAATAATATTAATAATAAGATTCTATTATGAATAATCAAAATAATAACGATCAAAACAACAATCAAGATAATGCTAAACCTGGCGGTCTCTTTGCCGATAAAGCCTATGAGCCAACACCCGACTCAGAAAACGATTCAAAGAATACTAATACAGAGCTATCGTTGAATAAACAGACATTGGAAAAACAAGTATCAGATGAGCAAGCGCTACCTGTTAATACTGCCTCTAAAAAAACCATTGCCAGTGGCGAAGCACTGAAACTAGCAGTCGTTGGTCATACCAATACGGGTAAAACGTCACTATTACGCACGTTACTACGTGATGTTTATTTTGGGGAAATAAAAAACGAAGCAGCAACCACCCGCCATGTAGAGCGAGCAAAATTGACCGACAGTCAAACGGGCGAAGTATTGGTGGTGCTTTATGACACACCGGGTTTAGAAGATGCTTCAGGGTTAATGGATTGGCTAGAAGACAACACTGCCAGTCGCCGTGATGGTATTGAGCGTTTACAGCAGTTTTTGGCAGCCGATATTGCCCAAGGCGGCGATGCGCTAACTAGCAATGAGGACTACAGCCAAGAAGCCAAAGTTATCCGTCAGCTGCTGGCAAGTGATATGGCCATCTATGTCGTCGATGCGCGTGAGCCAGTACTCGGTAAATATAAAGATGAGCTGGCTATTTTATCTTGGGCGGCGATACCTGTTATGCCGGTATTCAATTTTACCGACAGTCAAGATGCCAATATCGACGAATGGCAGACGATGCTGGCAAGACGTAATTTGCACATCTCAACGCGTTTTGATTCCGTGGCTTTTGAGTTTAAAGATGAGATGCGCTTATGGCAAAATCTTGCCACTATGCTTACCCATTCTGAGATGCTTGAGCAATTAATGGCACGCCGTACGGAAAACTGGGCGCAGCTCTATGAAGAGGCCAATATCATCATTGCGGATTTTTTATTAAATGTCGCATCATTTGTGCGTGAAATTAGTGAAGATGATGACCCAATGCCCGTACTTGCACAAATGCAAGAAGCGGTCAGACAGAGTGAACGGGCAATGCAGCACAATCTGCTTAACTTATATAAATTTTATGATAACGCCGTGGCAGCTACGCCGCTTGAGTTACAAGCCTATCAGCAAGACCCTTTTGACCCTGAACTGCTCAAAAGCTATGGTATTCGCACGACATCGGGTGCAGCAGCGGGCGCATTATTAGGCTTGGGCATTGATGCTGCAGCATTGGGTACCACTTTAGGTTTGGGCGCTGCCATAGGTGGTATCGCAGGCGGGCTATTATCGAATACCAGTAGTATCGCTGATAGACTCACTGGGATAAAACGTTTGTATATCGACCCTGCTACCCTAACCTTGCTCGCCACGCGAGCGATAGATTTACTCACCGCCTTGCGCCATCGTGGTCATGCGGCAACCGATGCCACCCAACTGATATATAGCGGCGCAAAAAATGATGCTGAAATGTCAACTAACGACAATGAAGCTAATGTCCTGACGCCATGGCCGCCACATAAATTACCAAGTGAGCTTAAAAAAGCTCGCGGCAAACCGCAGTGGTCGTCGCTTAGTAGCGGTAAGTCCGAACAGGCTCAGCTACTGCGTACAGATATGGCATGGTCGCTGGCAAGTAAATTACAATTATATAAGCCTGAGCATTAACAGTCGATTTATTATATTTTTCAAATAACCTTTACGATGATGGGCGTAATAGCATACTTAATGCTTCAGTACCGCGTACGTCTGTTTGCTGCAAGTAGATTGGATACAGTGGATAATTGGTAAACGTGTTTTCAATATCCTGCAGCAATTGCTGTTGCCGCTCGGCACGAAGACGCCAAAAATCATCTGACTGCGCGGGTGCTATCAGCTGATTGATGACTACCGCGGCTGGTGTGAGTTTACTCTCTTCCAGTTGTTCGATAGCGCGTTTGGTTTCTGCTAATGGTAATATGTCGGCAGTCATCACTAAAACAATCGCTGTCTTTGTACGGTCATGGAGTAATATACCTGCTTGTCGAAACAGCTGTTTACGTTTTTCTAGAACTGCTACCGCTTGCTCCCAGCGGTCAAGCTTTTTTGGGGCAAACGGATTGGCTATATCATACTTCTGATTGCTGCTCTGATTTTTATCTCTTTGGTTATGAGTATCTAGATGGTTTGCGACTGAGCGTAATTTTGCCTGTCGCCGTTGCTGTGCTAGCAGCCCATCTGTCCACGCGCCCATCATCTCTGGCAATACGAGCAAGCGCAATGTATGCCCAGTTGGTGCGGTATCAAATATGATATGTTCATAATTGGCATCTGCTGCCTTGATTAAATGCTGACACATAGATTCGAGCATAGCTGCTTCTTGTGCGCCAGGTGCCGACTTTGATAGCTTTAGGTGCTCACGAATTTTGGGCATCATATCTGGATTGGCATAAGATTTAATGGTGGATTCAACTTGAGAAAAATGCACATCGACGATGACATCGGGGTTGAGCTCAATTGCATCAAGATACGGCGTGATGGCAGTTTTTTCGTTATTGAGCCGTATATTTAACACATCACCCAAGCTATGCGCTGGATCGGTTGAGACAATCAAGGTCTTTTTTTGCTGGCTCGCATAATAACTGGCCAGTGCCGCGGCAGTCGTGGTTTTACCGACTCCGCCTTTGCCGCCAATAAATATGATAGGTTGCGTCGATAGTTGGTCTACTAATCCATGTAGAGGATGTAATGCCATATTGGTATCTCAATTTTAATTCACATGACTTTTAATCATTTATCTTTTATCATTTTTTTCTATAAAGCGTACTAACAGCAACCGACGTGGTCAAAGGGGCATTTGTCCATACCCATGCGTGTATGCCATTCATGGAAGTTTTCTAAAAATAGCGGCTGTAACTCTAAGGTATAAAAGCTGGCAGGATTATCAATGCCTAGGCTCTCTGCAAACATCAGCAGCATAAAGAAATCTTCTTCATCACGTGCCGCGCGTGCCATCGTCTGGCGATAAGGGGCATGATAAAACTCATTTAATCCTGCCGCAAAACGTTGCCACCATGGTGCTTTGTCTTCTAATTGCTTTGCCTTGCCTTCTAGCTCTTTTGGTATCGGGTTATCTTCCATCATTTACTCACTTCTGCTTATTTCTTACCATCTATCATGCCTACCTCATACAAAAAACGCCAGCAATTGCTGCTAGCGCTTTTTATTGATACAAGTGTATATGATATCTTTTAATCTCAATTAGGAATCCGTTTTACCTTTATGTAATGTCCATTCTTTACGCAGTACAGATAGACTCTCGAACGTTACTAGAATCGTTGCGATCAAGATAATAATGTCCATAATGATAAGCAGCCAATTGCCATCTGTAAAAAAGGTTTTTAGCTGAATCAATAAGGCAAAGACAGTCATAACGAGCAAGAATGATAAGGGCGCTAAGGTGTACCAAACTGGCTTACCTTTACGTAATAATATAACCGTGACAATCATGAGGGTTAAAGCCGCCATGAGCTGATTGGTAGTACCAAATAATGGCCAAATAATCATGCCGCCCGCGCCATCAATACCACCGGCGCCAAATGCTAATAATAGACAGCTTCCGACGGCAAGAAAAGTGGCTACGACACTCTTACTTAGCACTGGAATATTATAAAACTCACCAAACTCTTGGAATATATAACGTTGTAAACGGACGCCAGTATCCATTGTGGTGCCGGCAAATAAGGCGGCCATGACAGTCAGCATCGTTTGTGAAAGTACCATATCGATACCAACGCCTGCATTTAATATGGTCGCACCACCATCAATAAAGGCACCGATAGAACCGTCGCCAAATTTTTGATAAACCGCTTGCCAATCGCCAAGTGTCGCAAAACCTGCGGTGGCCGCAAGAATGGCACCCAATGCGAGCATGCCTTCACCCATGGCACCAAAATAACCAACAAAGCGCACATCGCCTTCTTTATCAATCTGTTTAGAAGTCGTCCCGGTCGCCACTAAGCCATGGAATCCTGAGATAGCGCCGCAAGCAATAGTAACGAACAATAATGGCATTAATGAAGGCGTACCGATGGGCAAATCGTGATTAATCGCTGGCGCAACAATGTTTGGCGTCGCAATAAATACGGCTGCATACAATAAAATCAAACCAACAAATAATTGTAGCCCATTAATATAATCGCGCGGCTGCAGTAGCATCCATACTGGTAATAATGAGGCAATCGCGGCATAGGCAAATAAGATAATAATCCATATGGCGTTATCAGGTAGTCCCATAAAGGTCTCTGGTAACACTACTGGAAACATGGGACCGAGATAGATAAGCCCATATAAAGCGACGACGCCAATGATGGATACCCAAACCAGATTCATCTTATAACGATAAATACACTGACCGATAATAAAGGCTACAACCAATGCGCCCCAGACAGGTAACACAGAAGACGGCGTTTTTATCATCATATTGGCAATAGCGACGCCAAATACCGCGTTCACCATTAATAATAATAGAAAAATAACCACCATCATTAAGCTACGCACACGTGTGCCCATGACGGTACCAGCAATCGAGCCAATAGATTGACCTTTATTGCGCATACTGGCCCAAATGGCTGACATATCATGTACGCCTGCCATAAAAATGGTGCCTAAAACTACCCAAATAATGGCGGGCACCCAGCCCCAAATAACCGCAATCGCAGGACCGATAATTGGTGCCGCTCCTGCTACAGAGGTAAAATGATGCCCCCACAATACATATTTATTGGTGGGAATATAATCTACCCCATCTTTCATCGTATGGGCTGGCGTGGGACGACTGTTATCCAAGGCCAAAATCTTAGTGGCGATAAATTTTGAGTAAAATAGATAACCGCAAAGCATTGCGGCCACACCAACCACCAGTACAATAGCACTATTCATCTTATCTCTCCCTAGACAAGTATTAGATAGCCTTATAAGTTCAAGCTTTTTAAATCAAAATCTTAAAAATATGCTAGATTAGTGAGCAGTGAGTGACTCGGCTCACTGTTTTTCGAGAAACAGTTGTTAAGAAAACAGCTATTAAGGAAATAACAGCACATCTTCTTATCATTAACGGCTAACAAAGCATTGCATTTTAAGATTCAGAAACCTGGCTAATTAGCCATAAAGTATGATGAGTCTTTACTTATTCTGTGGTTTAAATAGTAACTTATTTAACAGTGAATGTAACGTTGGTGAAACATTAAAAACAATAAATACAGGGATTAAAATGACACATTATTTTGGATTCGTACCTTCAGATGAACTAAAAGCATTGATTATTGAGGCAGAACAAGTCGTTGAATCAAACGACAAAACAGATTATTACCCATATCGTGACGCCCTTACCCATCAAACGGCGCGCGACCTTACGGATAAATTATTGGTTGGACTGGTAGATATTATTCCAAATCCTGAGCGCCAAGCCTCTATGCGTAAAATCGTTGGTACGATTGAACGGGCGACGGATACCCTACTCAATATTCTATTGGGTAAAGAAAACAACGAAGAAGTGATGCCAAGCTTTCATTTTTTGAGAGATCAAGCGACCTTTATTGATAACGAAGGTGTGAAGCGTATCGGTTTTAAATTGTCAGATGCAGACGCTAAAATCATTGATGACGGTTTTGCAGCGATTACACCCGAACACGTTGACAGAGTGGCATTTAAAAAAGCACTTGAGACCGTAAATGAAGACACATTAACGCATTTTATCAGTCGCTACTCTGAAACGTTGAAACTTGGCATGATTAAGCGTAAGTCTGTGCCAATGGCAAAGGCAGCTATCGATAAAGGTATGAGCATGGCATTAAATAAACTGCTACCTGACCTACCTGATGCATCACTAAACCGTTTGGCGAATTATTATCGCCCTTTTATCGTAAAAAAGCCTGAATAACGACTATTATGTTTTTATTAAGACTGTAGTGTTGGGCAAATTTGCTAAAATTTGCTAAAATAGGCGGCACTTTTATCAAAGGCGCAACTCATGACCCAAATTAGTAATCAAGAAATCGAAAAAACCCTGCGCAACTCAGAGTGCCTAATCAGCAGTATCGAAGTAGCCGCTGCTTATGAGCGCCTTGCCGCCCAGCTCAACCTACATTATGCCGGTTTAAACCCAATCGTGATGGTGGTTATGAACGGTGGGCTTATCCCAGCCGGTCAACTACTGACTCATCTAACGTTCTACCATCGCATGCATTATATCCATGCGTCGCGCTATCGTGATAACGCCGGTACCAATGAGCTTGATTGGAAATTCAAACCTGATGTGAGCATCGAAGGCGAACACGTCTTATTGATTGATGATATTTTTGACGAAGGTATTACCCTAAAAGCCATCGTTGAAGAATTGGGTAAAGAAAATCCGTTATCTATTGAGTCTTGTGTGCTGCTAAATAAAGAGCACGATCGCAAGGTTGCAGACTTTGATGTTGATTTCGTTGGTATCAATGTCGCAGACCGTTATGTCTATGGCTGTGGTATGGATTTCCATGGTTACTTGCGCCATTTGCCTGGTATCTATGCTATTAAAGAAGACAAAATGTAAATCTGAAAATTCAAGTTTAAAAAAGCATCCAAATCGGATGCTTTTTTTTACGCTATTTTTTTACCTTTTTATAACCTTCAACTAACTGATAATCTTAAACGGTAGAATCAACCGCCTACTCTAGCAGTTTTTCAAACTGTAAGCTTAGTCCAGTTTGACGCATCGTTGGTGTTGATAATGCAGAGGTCAATGCCGAGGCAGTGCTAAAAATGGAAACTTGTTTTTTAGCGCGTGTGACAGCCGTATAAATTAACTCTTGGCTTAATAAGCGTGCATTATTATCATCGAAGCTAATCGCTACATGGTCAAATTCCGACCCTTGGGATTTATGAATGGTCATCGCATACGCAGTCGCAATCATCTCATCACTTAGCATATTGATATTAACACCCTGCTTTTTGTTCTCAAAAAACACCTGTAGTCGTCCCTTTTCCACTTGCAGGCATATACCGATATCACCGTTAAATAGCCCTAGCTCATAATTATTTTGCAATACCATGACTGGACGACCGTGATACCAAGTTGATTTGGAAAGTGGTAGCTTTAACTGAGTCTTATGCTGCTCGCTCAGATAATTATTGATGTAATGATCACCGCAGCGGCCATGATGCCCAGCCGTTAAAACTCGAAAACGATTAAGTAGTTCTATAAGCTCACCAAACTCAGTAAGATATTCTTTAGTTGGTATGGATTTCGCTACTTTAATTTTAGTTAGTATTTTGCTGGTTTGGCTGAAGTATTTAAGGTAATTATTGGATAGTATTTTTAGAAACTTATAATTGCTTAGGCTATTTTCTATCTTATTATTAATTCTACTGCTGTTAGTTTCTTCATTATTGCCCGCTGTTAGATGATAAAAACTTAATGCGTCATCCTTTTGAAAAAGCTGCCACACAGCGTCCATATTTTCGCTGCGGTTCTGACTCCTATCTGTTTGATTAATCAGTTTAGCAAGCTTACCAATGCCTGAGTCCTCTTTAAACCGGCGACTGGCGATTAAACGTTGGTGCACGTCTTGTAGCGCCTCTATACGGCACAAATCTGCCAATACAGCCCCCGCATCGACCGCTGCTAGCTGATTGGCGTCACCAAGTAATATCAGCCGCGCATTGGGCTTTATGGCGCTCACTAGATGATTGGCAAGCTCTACACCAAGCATCGAAGCTTCATCAACGATGACGATGTCTTCACTGAGTGGATTATCTTTATAGTAGCGTGGGCGCCCGCCCTGCCCGATGCCGAGCAAGCGATGTATGGTTTTCGCCTCTGGCAGTTGCATAGAGACACCTGCTTGCTGTATGGCATTCTGCAACGACTCTTGCATACGTTGCGCCGCCTTACCCGTCGGAGCTGCTAATGCTAAATTGGCCTTTGACTCACTACCTTGCTCGTCTGCCGCTTGTTCTTGCTGTAGTGCCATGACTAACTGGGCAACGGTAAAGGTCTTGCCGGTCCCTGGCCCACCAGTAATAATACTAAATGCCGAGCGATTGGCCATATGGATAGCATCTTGCTGCTCATCAATTAGCGACGAACTTAGTTTAATCGGTAGCTCAATAAGGCTTTGATTTTTAATACGTAGCACATGCTGCGCCAGAGCGAATTCTGCTTGCCAAGTACGATGCAGCCATAAGGTTATTTTTATAGATTGATTGTCTAAGTCCTCGTTTATCTGAAAGACAATGGGCCTTATAATATCGTTTCTATCTTTTGTGTTGTTGTTAAAAAGTGGGTGTTTATTTAATAATTCACTAAAAATGCTTAGGCTATTTTTTATTGAGTCAGTACTACTAGCTATACGTTTTAGCGAATGATAAAGCTTCACGCAGGCTTTTCGGCGCTGTTTTAATATTCGTTTTTCATAGGCTGACAGTGTGGATTGACGCATCGCTGTCTCCCATAATGACTCGTCTTCTAGCAAATCTGCAGCCGATATTTCTGCCATATTTGTGTTGGCGAATGCCGACCACAGTGGCTGTACTAAAGGTTGTAATAGCTGTTGCTGCCAAGCAAATAGCCCATTATCGGCATTCATAGCCTCACCGCTTGCGACGTTATTAAAAGCATCAAGTACTAGGACGGTATGCCCTTCCTCTAAACGCTGCACCAGCACTTCAAATAGCGTCTCAAACAACCAATCTTGCATATCACCCGACTCATCTGAGCTATTGGGTAGCAGCTGACTTTGATAGGCAGTCTGCGTTTGTGCACGGCGCTGCAATAAATACTGGCTAATCGTCGTCGCCCAACTATTGCCAGCGTCATCACCGACAGTATTTTGAGCACTACTGGTTGCTTTTGCTGGCCTGTTCACGCTGTTCATACTTTTAGCATCGCTCATTATTTATCCATTTTTATCATTATTTTAAGATTATTAATTTAAAAATTATAAAGCGCTAGGGCTACCAAACATCTCATCCAACGCTTTGACCAGCTCAAACGGTATTTGCCAATGAATCCGGCCATAATTCTGTGCACCTTGTGAGTCAATACCACGCAAGAATACATACTCTATTGCGCCTAAATACTGTGTTTCATTACCGACGTAATCCTTTAAACGCAAGCGTAAAAACCGATGCAAAGCGACTTGATAAATGGCGGCTTGCAACCAGTAACCTGCTTTATTCATAGCGGCGCTTAGATTTTCGTTATTATAATTATTTAGGCTATTTCCTAAATAGTTACTTTTATAATCAACCACGTAGTACTTGCCAGCGTACTCATAAACGAGGTCAATCTCACCGCGTAAGTACCGATAAATATGGTTAGCATACTGCGGAGTGAGCTCAATATGTTTCTCTGGCTCATCAGGTAAATACTGCGCAAAGATGCGGTTGATACCTTCAGGAGTAAAGTCTTCTGACAATCCCATGTTAAAGCCAAGCTCAGCGATACGGTTTTTAGGCGCTATTGCTTGTAAAGGCTGTCCGGAGGCCAATAATGGAGCGGCCAATACATCAGCTACCCAAGCCATTAGCTCTTCATGAGCAACACCTAGCTGACTTGTCTCAGTCAAATCGATATTGTCGGCATCAGGCTCGACAGGCAATGTCTTGCCTTGTTGTAATCGCTGCTGAGCGCTAGCGCTGGCATAACTGATTGGTAGCTGATACTGACGAATACTTTGATCAATAATAACGGACCATTTACTATTATCCGTAAAGTCTATCTTTTCAAAAACCTCATGCAAAAATGTACCGGCATTCGCCCCCTTAACAAAGCGGAAGCGAATGTCGTCACTGGATATTAGATTGCCCTCATCATTGATACTATCGGTTAGGTCTAAGTCATCCTCTATCGCATCATCAAACACCGCTAATGCTTGACTTTTTTCACCAAGCTGACGCGATAGTGCGGTAAAGCTGGTCTTAGCCCAGCCTTTAAAAGAGTTTAGTTGTATCTGGGCATAAGCGCTTTGGTAATCGATACGTCGCGCTGTATCGGTAATCGATATAGATTCAGTAACGTCAGATTTGGCAATCTTGCTCATATCGGTCAGCGTTTTAGCAATAGGCTCGATAGCGGCGTATTCTAGCCAGCCGACATAAGGCTGCAGTCTATCCGGTAGTACAAACTTATGATCGGCACAGCTTAGCCATTGTAGGCTTGGCTTACGCTCGGCATCGGTTTTGTTATAGCTATCTTTCAACACCATATATAACTGTTCACTGGCACGCGTAAAGGCAACGTAGCCCAGTCGTCTGAGTTCTTCATAGTTTTCTGTGGTTTCAAACTGGGCATAATAGTCAGTTAGTTTTTCGCCTTTAGCAGATTTACTATAGCGCTTGCCCTTACAGGCAGACATGCGGCGTTCTGTCATGTTTTCTTGTGATTCATGGTCATATAAAAACAAATTATGATTACTACGACCGCCCGCTTTAGGGCTAGCGCTATCCATACCAACGACATAGACAATCGGGAACTCAAGGCCTTTAGATTTATGAATGGTCATAAGCTGCACACCTGACTCTGTCGGTAGTGGCTGCTGCTGCGCCCATTCTGGCGTACGGCTACTATTGATATTTTTCTTATACCAAGCGAGCAGCTCATGCTCACCGATATGCATACCATGCTGCGCTAAGATGTCGAGCAAATGACGCAAGTCCATCAAGTAGCGAGCACCGTCTTCTAGGTCAGCAAGCCCCACCCACACATTTTGGCTCTTTGCTTGTCTATCGGATGACAAGCTATTTGCGCTAACCATAGGGTTGCGAGCAAACAAATAATGCAATGCCGATAAAATACCATTGTGCTGCCAATGCGAAGCCGCAGTCTTTAAATATAACTGGAAGTCTTGATAGCGTTGTTTTAATTCTGCTTGCTCGGTATCTGTTTTTCTGTCCGTTTGAGCAACATTAGTAAGAGCATCGCTTTCACTGCTTTCACTGCTTTCGTTTCTTTCATCGTCATCGAGCATCAAAGCTTGTACGTCATTGAGACTCATCTGATAAAAATTACTGGTCAATACGCGGTTAATGATGTCACGGCGATGTGGTCGCAGCATGGCTTCTAACAAGGCGGCTAAGTCAGCAGCGATAGGCGTATCAAAGACATTTTTTTCAGCGGTTTCTAGCGTTGGGACACCAAGCTTGCTGAGCATATCTTCAACTTGCTTTAGCTCATGCTTACGGCGACCCAACACACCAATATCACTTGGCTTAATAGGTCGTCCTTCTATCGTTTGCTCACTTGCCAGCAATGCCGCGATATGCAGCGCGGTAAGCTCAAATGCATTATGCTTGGCTTGTTTGTCATAAGGTAGATGAATCACACTAACAGGGCTATTAGATAAGATATCAGTATTTTCCGCTTGCGCCTTTACCTGCCCTTCTATAGACGCTTGCCATGAAAGTCGGGCGTTAGTATTAGCGGCGGTTATATGCTGGTAGTAGATACTCTTACCCAACTGCGCCAATTGACTGGCCTTATCAAAGCTTGCATCTTGCAATTCTGAAGTCGGTCTGCCAAACCAGTGGTTCAGGGCAGTAATCAAGCGCTCATTAGAGCGGCGATTGACATCAAGCGTCATAATCCTGTCTTTGGCAAACATGGACTTCATCGCATTATAGTTGGCAACGTCACCACCACGAAACCCGTAAATCGCTTGTTTTGGATCACCAACGAGCAATAGGAAGCCGCGATTGTTACTCTGGTTCACACTATCACTACTCTTAGAAAGATAAATACGCTCAATCATGCGCGCCTGCTCACCATTGATATCTTGTGACTCATCAATCAACGCCACCGGATAATGATGGCGAATATAACGTGCTAGCCGTTCGCCTTGCTTACCTGACAATGCTTGGTTTAAGCGTACCATTTGTAGAGCAAAAGTAGTCTCACGACGCGCTTCTAATATCGATGGCAGTTTTTGGCGCACTTTGAGGGCGATGTCGCGGTTAAGGCTTTCGACAAGCGAGTCAAGATACATCTCTATCTGATTGGCGTAATCACAGACTGTTTTTAAGGCTTGAATACTAGGTAAACTGATAAACGTTGCCCGCTCTTGTTCTTTATTGGCATTAAAACCTTTACCACCTTCTTCTTTGGTTAAAAAAGCGAGGGGTAACGCATCATAAAACTTCTGTGTATCCTCATCTAAATGCGCAAAAAACAAGGTGCCGTTTTTTTCAATAACAGACTGAATATGATAAATCCTATCAATTTTAGCACCAAGACCCGCGGTACCATGAAACCCTTGTGCCTTGCGATAGTCTTTGCTGAAATATGGCTCGACATCCTTTAAATCACAATTTTTAAACGCATCTAACGCTTGCTGATAAGCGCTAAAGTCTATCTCCTCACCCATATCAACATTCTCGATAGGCGTTGAGATAAATTGCATGGATTTTTGCGCGACGCCAATGTGATCAGCAGGCGCAGTCAAACGATTGGTATGCTGCAATAACTGATAAATCTCGTGCTTTTGGTTAAACAGATAGCTGTGATGTGCGCGTACGGCGTCATGAATTATGCTTTCTATCACTATTTGCTCTTGGTCGCTTATCTGTACGCCTTGTTGGTACCCAGTTTCGGCACTATATTCAGACAGCCATTTTTGTGACAAGCTATCCAAAGTACCAACAAACAGTTTATCTAATGTCGTTAGTACTAATGCACAGCGCCTCATAGCATCTGCTAATGGATAATCTTCGGTATGATCTAATAAATATGTCAGCAGGTGGCTATTGATAGAATCTGCCATCAAGTCGGCGTTACCTGAAAGCTTAGCCTTCTCTTCTAACCATTCTTTACGTGCCTGACGTTGCTCTGCACTAACTTTTTCATGCGACTGCTCGTTCTTTAACGAGCTATTATCTGATGCTTCCGTATCAGTAATGTCTTTACTAATAAAAAGCTGCGGGTAAAGAATAGAATGCGTGCTTGGGTTGGCTTGGACGTTATTGAGCCATTGTAATAATTGATAAAAATCAACCAAGCGGTCATGGATACGTTGGCGCATCTCCGCAGCAGCGGCGCGAGTAAAAGTGGTGGCAATAATATGCTCAGGCGCACGTTTTGCTTCGATAAGTAGCCGCAAAACAATACCCGTCAAAGTCCACGTCTTACCCGTACCCGCTGAGGCTTCTATCAAATACTTACCGTTTAACTTGATACGAATCGCAGGTGGCTCTTCTGGCTTATTAGTACTCTTTTCAGTTAAATCACTAACTAAATAATCGGGGCTAGCATGACTATAATCATCATCATTATTATAATCACTACTATAGCCATGACCGACATTATCTAAGCCATTAGCAGTATTGATAGCGTTGTTATATTGATCCATAAAAATCACTTGTTCAAAGTCGTACGATTAACATCATTATTATTCATTAGTCATGAAACGCTTAGCACTAAACGCCTTTATAATGCTATTAGCGCTTCGTCCATTGCCGCAAATAAAGGCGCTGATAAGGCTGGTAGAGCATCTTTTAACTTGGCAAAAACATCTTGTTTATAAAGAATATATTGCCATAGCTCATGCTGTGAGCAAGTGTCATAGATAACATCGCTGTTAAAGCTCGGCCATAACCAACTTTCAAAGTCACTACGCTTCGGCTGATAATCGCTATCTTTTGCTTTGGCTTCATTGAGCTTATCAAGGTAAGAAAGCGCATAAACAGGCAGCACCGTCATCGGTATCTTGCCAGCCATATGTGCAAACCTTACCCATTTAAGCAATTCTGCCAAAGCTGTATCATAAGCAATAGGTGCAAGCTCAAAGGTGGTTTTACCTTTAAACTTTTTATACTCATCGCTGCCTTTATTGAAGCGCCAAATACTTCTACCGTCGCTAGCAGCAACTTGCGCGTCAGTGGTATGGCGTGCAACCTGCCAATAAACATGCGCCAACCAAAAATGCAGTAAATATTGCGTACGCGCGCTATTAGACCGAATATTTAACCACAGCTCAGGCGAAGATGACTGGTATTGTGATTTATCAGGGTTAGAATCAAGGCTAGAATTATGATTATGATTGGCAACGGGCACCATACCTTTAATCTGTAATTTGCCTTGTGGATTTATATCTGGGGTCACAACCGTGGTCATGGTCTCAGCACAAGGACTTAGTAAGACTCTACTATTACTAGCACTACCATGAGCCTCTATCCCTAATGACGATAGCTGGTCGGCAAACTCTTGGCATTGCTGTTGCAGTTTAAGCTGCTGATACTGTAGCGTTGATTGCCGCGCCACGCCAGCTGGCATGACTGGGTCGTATAGTAGTTTGCTGAGAGGTTTCTTAGTCTGGCTACTGATACTTGCTTTATCATCTACCTTATCAGTAACGATATCGCTCTCTCTATTCAATTCATCAAGCAGCTGCGTATTCACGGCATAAGCGCTTAGACCTGATAATGACAAAGGCTCTTGATGCGCCATTTCATCTTCAGGTAAGACCACGTGTACCTGTTGCTCGCGTAAAAACTGCTTGGCAGGATGACGAACTTGGTAGTAGAGCGACTGCATATCGACTTGGTTAATTTCAAACCGCTCTTCTATACCCGCTACCGCGTCATGTGGCGAAGCGCTATTTAAAACAATACGTTGAGCAATATGTCTATAATCCTCGCTACTAGGTAGATTAACCTTGATGGCTGGCAAGCTGGCGTCATCGTGAGTATGCAAGCGCTCAAACACCTCATGCCATATTTTGGCTGGGGCGTTGATACTTTGTTGGTACAGCTTTTCTTTTTGCATAGCGCGAGCCAGCAAATCCATCAATGCTTGGCCATCCTCTTCGCTAGCTGTTAGGTCATCTGAGCCAACGGCATCAGCCGCTGATTGCACAAATACTTCTTCGGCAAAAGGCAACGCGGGATGACGGGTCACTAACCACTGTTCAATCAGCTTGGGCAGATAACGCTGTACTTGCGCTGCCAACGCCGATTGTTCATCACCATTAGCAGTCGTTAAATATTTACTCTTAAGCTGCTCAGTTTTTAGCGGATCCCACTGCCATTGCACTTCACCTTGTAAAAACTGCAATAACTCACTTACCGGATTGGCAGGCAAGTGCTCATGAGCATCGGTCAAGCGCTGACCATTATAAAAAATCCAGCAGGCATTGCGCGCACACAATAAAGCATCCAAAAACGCCCCATTATCATCATCTTCGCTAAACCTATCGCCGCGACGTGCCAGCCCAGACTTCATCAAATCATAACGGTTGTCACGGTCACGGTTGGGGAACTCAGCCAAATCCATATTCAGCATCACCACCAATCCAAACGGTACGTTACGCAATGCGCCAAAACGCCCAAAGGTAATCACGCCTGTCGGCTCGGCACTAACCTGTTGGCTCTCTAGCTCGTCTTCAATACTATCGAGCATAAAGCTCAGTTTTAATGGCAGATTGCTGACTTGCGATAATTTTGATTCTACTTGGCTGGCTTCGAGTTGTAATGAGCTTGATAGATTCTCTGGCGTTTCATTGTCGACTGTCGTATGCGGCTGATTGTCGTTTTCGCTATGGTAGCGCTGATAATGACGGTTGGCACGTAAACTACTTTTAAAACCGTTCATGGCATTAAAGATAGCGCGCATCGGACGCGTTTGATCAAGGGCGCCAAAATACGGATGGATGATATGGTTTTCAATATTATTGAGCCATTTCTCGGCATTATAACGGGCTTCAAACTCGTAACGGCAGTGATGTAAGCCATTATAGACGCGGCATAAGGCTTCAATAATCGCCGCATCTGCCAAACTAATCGCTGACATAGGCACGGTTTTTTCCGCTAAAGCATTGTCTTGCCAGTTATCAGGATAGAGGCAATCGCTAATCTGCGCCTCGGGCATGACCAAACCTAGTGCCACTTTATCTAACGCATGAGCAAAGCTAAACCGATAATCATAATCGTCCACGTCAAGCGTTTGCTGCAAATGCGCTTCATCAAAACCGCGTACGAATCCTGCTTGCTCTAATAAATCACAGGCGCGGCTCATCTGTTCATGCGTTAAGCCGAGGCTTTCATATAGCGGCGGCAGCATCAACCAATCAAAAACTGCAGCCGCTTCAAAGCGAGCGCTATCGCTCCCTAATAGGCCATAAAAACCTCGTATCGCCTCCCATAACTGGCGAATCGACTTATCGACGACACCGGTGACTTTAGCCGGTAGCGTCAGACCATCTTGCCCTTCGCCATTAACAAATACCGAATTAATCAATTCATGATGACGATCGACATCAGGGAGTAATACCACGACATCAGACAGATGACGCGTGCTACCATCTTCGTTCGGCTCATTTAACCAACGTCCAATCATACCGCGTAACACTTCAAGCTGACGCTGCAAATTATGGCAAGAATGAATGCTTAGGCTATTATCATATTGCAATAATTGCCATTGGCGCGGCTGATCATAACGCTTGCCTTTTAAGCTATCATCGCTATACCATGAGTTAGAATTATTATATTTGCTTAGGCTATTATTATCACTAGTCTCTTCATTGCTCGAAGTGCTATTAGTATTGGTATTTGAATCATTCTGCATTTGCTTGCTCAGCGCAGCACTTAAACGCCCAGCAGTCGTTTGCTGCGTTGCGCTTTCATCCAGCATAAGGACATCTTGTTGCAGGTGCGCGAGTAGACTGAGCGGACGCTCGGCTTGTGCGTCAGTTTTAGGCTGATAGCCGACATCAAACTTATCTTGCCAATCAAGCTTAAAACCTTTTTTGTCTTCATTACCCGATAGGCTTGCCAGCATGGCAAAAGTCTCACGCGACTGCTTACCCAAACGTGACAATAGCGTGTGCCCATAATCTCGTAGAAACACGCTTTCAGGGTTAATCACTTGCTGACGCTGTAGCCACTGTTTATCAACGATATCTGCCCAAAAAAGTTGCGACGGATTGTAATGCAATAAAGTAATATCCATGTAAGTGGACAAACGCTGCAAGAAGTTCAGCTCGTTTTGCGGCAATTGTTGAATGGTAAAAATGTGCAGTTGGGTTGGCAGTATCGCTTGTATATCTACTCCACTATCGGCTTTATCTTGCGACATAATCTGCCAAAAGCGCGTCTCAATAGAGGCGCGATGCTCATACACCGAAGCAAACAATAACCGCCATAAGTGCCGCTGAGCGACTTCAAGCTCGGTATAATGCGCAACCAACCATTCAGGTGTCTTGCCAGCATTTTTATCAAACTCTATGGTTAGCTTATCTTTTTCAGCGACGAGCAGCTCGACATCAACCGCTTTATTATCAGACCATAAGGTCAGCCAGTCCTCACGGTGTGTCAAATAACGGCTAAATACCCGCGAAAAATCTGTCGCTAATGACCACAATCGCACATCTTGCTGACTACGATCAGCCCCTTCATCGAGTAACGCTGATAGCAGCGGATACAAAGGATGCTTATCATCGGCCATAATCTGCGCTTGATAATAGGTAAAGTAACCAAACAGCCGCCACTGCATCACAGCCCCAGTCAATACCGCAACCTCAGGTACCGTCACAATCTCTTGCGCGCGTTGATTGGCCTCAAGCCAGACATTATGCTCAGCCAAGACCTTTTGCATCAAGGTCCACTGATACTGACCCCAAAACTTGGTGGTCACCAAGGTACTGATACCCGCTTGACTGGCAATCGATTTGTCCAGCCAATCGCCCAATACCATCGATGGCACAATGACAATAAACTCTTCGAAGATAGGCAGGTTTTTAGACTGATAAGCAGTCAGTAATTGCTCAACTAAGTGTTCGGTACGGTGCGACTGAATAATGGTAAACATAAAGGATAGTCTGATTGAGTTGATAAGGTGAATGCTAAGAGGAAAACTTATACCCTCAGAACGCTATTTTGAACTGACTATAGATTCTTAATGCATATTGATAGTTATTAAGAAACACACTAAAGGATACTCACCAATCCATGTTTCGCAGTCGTTACTACTCTGTATTTCTGCTAGCATAATGACCGTAATTCAATACTAAACATCTTAAATACTAAGCATCTTAAAATAATGCTAACAGCTAACGATGACTGGCTCATTACTTATAAGCTTGAGAGATTATAAAACAAGCAAATATGAGTGTGCCATTGATACTGGCTATTTACCAGTTTATTCACTGCGCTAGCATGACCTCACGACAGTAGGTGTCGCGCTGTTATACCGCTTATCGTTGCTGAAAGATTATTGAGCTGCAAAACAAGGTAATGTTATTTTCATTATGTCGCAGTTTGCCGTTGTTGCTACTTAAGCGTTCAATCATTTTCTATATTAACGAGATATTATAATACTATGCCTTTGCGTCCCATTGATGCCATCTTCGTTCATCCTAAACGGCGATTATATGTTGTATATTATCGCGGTGAGCTGTGGGAATTACCACGCATGAAAATTGATGATAAGTCTTGGCAAAATAGGCAGCCCTATACTGATAATAGCAGTTCGCTTTATCTAAGCATTCATCAAGCGATTAGTGACCCCGTGCTCGCACAAAAACTACGTACTTTGAACTTGCCAGCGGCAGTTCGCGGCAGCACGTTACCACGCTTTGAGGCCTGGTGGGAGACAAATGGTTTTAAGTGGCTCAAAGACAAGCTTGCGACAGGTGAATCGCCATTAGCCGCTCACCAAACGATAGCGCCTAAAATAGCGGAAACAAAAGCGATTGACAAGCAGACGGCTTCCCCTTCAAACTACCAACCTGCGCCATTAAATAACGATAGCGCCATTAAGCAAAATAGCACCATCGAACAACAAGGTAGTGAGCAACCAACAGCGGCTGTAGAAGCGACAGATATTTTTGCTGATATGCTCGCAGATTTGGCGGACGAAGTGTTAAATCAACACGAATAAATCTGCTACCATTCATCCTCTATACAAATCATTGATGACATTAACCAAGAAAAGAACGATAACCTATGAAAGATTACAAGCTGCTATTAGCGGGGCTTATTTTACTGCTGTTGATTATTTTTATTGCCATCTTTACTTGGTTATGGACCAGTAACCGCAAAAACATGGATCCTCTGCCCATTTTGGCAAACAACAATGATTCATCGACTGCGGATAATGACGAAAATGCCATTGCTAAAAGTACCTTGCATATACAAGCAGAAGACAAGCTAGAAGCGCCTCTAGACGCCGTTATCGCAAGCTTTCAATCACGCTATCCGCATGTGCAGATAGCGACTAACTATGTCTCTTCTGCTGCCATTCTTACTTTATCTGATAGTGACTTTAGCGACAGTAATCGCACTGACGATGAGCGTGCGTCTTATGTCATTAATACCGATTTGATTATTGCCAATGGCAAGCTGTCAAAAGAGCGCTTATCACCATTGCAAGAAAAAATAAAGACGGCTCAAGATAAGCACAATCGAAGCAAAGTGAATAATAGTATGGTAGAAGACGGGGTTGGTGAAAATGGTAAGACTGATGCTGATGCTGAAGTTGCTGCTCAAGCCAAAAGCGATAATACTAATACCCGTAGCATTAGCTCTTTTAGCTATGCCTTACAAGATACGCAAACAGTAGATGGCGTTGTATTAACGCAGAACCCTGCTGCGATTAACTTTAGAAACTTTTTGCTCTCAAGTACCGGTCAAGATATTTTAAGTCAGTATAACTATAACAATATCGACGGTTATAAGAACGATATGGCTGATTTATTCAAACCCAGCTCACGTGCCAAACAAGCAACAGGTAAGCACTCAGTAGATATGAGCGACGCGCTTAGCAATGGTAAATAATCATAAAGCCCGATGCCTAATGATTACTCATTGCTTTTATAAATCATTTTTTCTACAATGGCACTCCATTATGCGCTTATAGCTCAACAGGATAGAGCAGTTGCCTCCTAAGCGATCGATCGGGGTTCGAGTCCCTGTAAGCGCACCAATCATTGTATTTAGACATAACCTCGCACTACCTCAATCCTTCGATTACCTCTTGCGTTGCTTCCTCTTATTTTGCGATACCTTGTTATCTGCTTTTTCATATTTAGCTATATATCCTCCTAAGCTTAAAACAAACCCTACGGTTCCTCACACACCATAGTCAAACTCTTACCAAATAATGTTTTATTCAGTTTTTGCTGATTGCTAAATACTTTTTGAGAGTCGGCATGATAAATCTGGTCATTTAAGCAGTTGCTAAAGCCAAAGGTCAGCAAGCTTATTTTGGCATAGTTGGCAGGGTCGCTGGCTCTTTCTTCCTGATAACGCTCTGTCTTTAGAGTGCGATAAGACTGACCTCGATCACTACTGATACGCTCTTGCTCCTGAATTTGCTCCTCCACAAACTGTTGCCATTTGCGTTGTACGGCGGCCTCGCCTTTAAAAAAAGGCGCAAGGTACTGCTTACACATCGGTGGACTCTGCCTCATCGCTTGTACAGGAGCCAGATAAGCCAAAACAGATAATTTATCGTGGAAGTATTCGCCGTCGATAGATTTTAACAACTCACGCTTATAGGGTTGCGCTTCTATTACGACCTTTAAGGATTCCACTTTACGCTTGCGCAGCTTATACTCTTGATCTAAGTTATCTAAATCTGCCGTTGTTACCTTATCTATATCTCTGAGGTTCATAGGGGAAGAAGTGCTATTTAACTGTACACTAGTTAAATTATTTAACATGAAATGGGCGTTTTCGATTTGCTTGGCGGTGTATTTTTTATTATCGAAATTGCCTTGGATATCGCATAGCTCATCTTGCCATTTATAGACCTCTGCTTGTGCGATAGTGGGCACTGCCATTGAAGCCAGTAGAGATGCTATGGTAACTGCTTTCATTACTTAAGTCCTTTTAAGTATTTAGATATTTATTGATGAAACAGTAATACGCTTGCCAGTCTTCATAGAGGTTTTTTTAAACACACATTAAACGCCACCACATTTCTGCAGCATGTACTGCCTTACATAACCCTTACTTGCGTAATAGTAACATCACTTGCAATGGCAACAAGTGACAATTCTGATATCAGGCTAAAAACCATCATCTTTTGAGTTACATTATGTCTTAACACTAGGAACCGCATCGTACTTCGTCTTGACCAATGTTACTATGATAATTGTTGTAGTGGTCGTTAATTTAAATGACTATAAAGGAATATAGCGATGACTAAAAAAAATGGCCTTTATCAATGTATTGTCTGTGGACAAAATTATCCTATAAAAACCCTTACCCCTATAGGAACAGTAAGGAAAACCATTACCGAAGAAATTTTACATGATTTTCCCGAATGCTTGCCTAAAGATTATATTTGCCAAACCGATTTAAGCAAATATCGAACGAAGTATGTCAAATCATCGCTAAGTTCTGAAAAAGGCGAGGTGACAGATCTTGAATCTGAATTGATTAAAAGTATGCAACAGCATGAACTTATCACCAAAAATATTGATACAACCCTAGAGCAAGAATGGACACTTGGTGAACGATTGGCAGATAGAATTGCAACCTTTGGTGGTAGTTGGACATTTCTCATTTGTTTTGCCATTTTTCTAGCCATTTGGATTATCGTTAATACCGTGATAATGGTTGCTCGTCCTGCGGATCCCTACCCGTTTATTCTATTAAATTTAATACTGTCCTGTATCGCTGCTATTCAAGCACCTGTAATTATGATGAGCCAAAATAGGCAAGAAACCAAAGACCGATTGCGCTCAGAAAATGATTATCAAATTAATTTAAAAGCTGAGCTTGAGATTCAACACTTGCATGAAAAACTGGATCACCTTTTAATGCATCAATGGGATAGATTGGCTGAAATACAAGAAATTCAACTCGATTTATTATCTGAAATGAGCAAAAAGCATTAGGACAATCTCTATATTTTCTATAAATAGAGTTATCAAATTAGTCGTCAAGTATGGTCGTCAAATATAAATTTCACGTGATACTAAAGAGATTGCCGGATATCCCCACAAAAAACCGGTTAAATAATAAAAGCTATAACTCTCCCGAAAACTGATAACGCTCACCTGCGTGCCACATTTTGACAAAGGTCAATACTTGACCTGCTGAGTAGGTTTGGCGACAAAGCACCAATGTCGGCGACTGCGGGGCAATCTGTAGTAGCGATGCTATCTCATCGGGCGCAGCTAGTGCTCGAATGGTATAGCTACCACGTTCCAATGGGCTTTTGGCAATGAGGTAATCGCTAGTATTAACCACGCTAAAATCTTGCTCGATAAACTTAGGAACCTTTAAGGCATCCACCCAACGCTCTTCAAATTGTATTGGCTGACCATCAGCAAAATGAATAATCTTAACCTCGTATAAAACAGCAGCTTCGCTATCGTCATTCTCGATACTTTCAATATCAGCAACGTCTTTTAACTCAGAGGATTCAATCACCTTCTCAAGACCAAATTTACGCCGTAGCTCATCATTGAGCTTAGCAGCAGTAATGCCACGCTTACTGACAACTTGTGCTTGATAATCACGATTGGCAGACTTTAAGTCTTGCGCGATATTACGCACTTCTACAAAGGTATGATTAAACTGCTGCTGGGCAACAAACGTCCCCGACCCTTGGCGGCGCTCCAATACTCGCTCTTCACTCAATTCCTTTAAAGCGCGGTTGACCGTCATACGAGAAACACCAAACTCTTCTGCCAACGCCATTTCTGTAGAAATCGCATTACCCGCCTGCCATTTACCCGAATGAATATTGTCCAGTATTGCGTTTTTAATCCGCTGATATGCTGGAATTGCTTTTGTCATGTCACGCTTCACCTTTGTCATGCTTGTCTTCAACTGTCTATTTCAACTATGCAACTATGCAACTATAAAAGTGCTGACATAATATCACGACCATTATCATAATCACCATGAGATAGCCTTTTCAACCCATCAACCGCCTAAATAATTCGACGACTTATAAAAAAATGCTTGCATGAAAAAATAATCTTTGATAATTTGTATATACAACTTATTGTTTACACCAAATAATACTACCAACAACATAACATTAGCAAGCTGTACAGATAATCAAAAGGATATGAGCATGACTACTGATAATGGATTGAACAAAACCCCTGCATATACTCGCCGTGATGAGAGTCGCAATATCGCCGCGCCAACTGGCAGCACACTACATTGTAAAAGCTGGCTGACCGAAGCCCCTTATCGCATGCTGCAGAACAACCTGCATCCTGATGTGGCTGAAAACCCAAAAAGCTTGGTCGTCTATGGTGGGATTGGACGCGCAGCCCGTAACTGGGAAAGCTATGATCAAATCCTAGAGTCACTCAAAGAATTAGAAGACGATGAGACATTGTTAGTGCAATCTGGTAAGCCTGTTGGCGTCTTTCAAACTCATGAAAATGCGCCGCGCGTATTGATTGCCAACTCTAACCTTGTACCGCGCTGGGCAACGTGGGAGCATTTCAATGAGCTAGATCGTAAAGACTTATTTATGTACGGTCAGATGACTGCGGGTAGTTGGATCTATATCGGTACCCAAGGCATCGTTCAAGGGACTTATGAAACCTTCGTTGAAGCCGGTCGTCAGCATTATGATGGCAGCTGGGCAGGACGTTGGATTTTGACTGCTGGTCTTGGTGGTATGGGTGGCGCGCAGCCACTAGCGGCTACCTTTGCCGGCGCGACCTCTTTAAACATAGAATGTCAGCAATCTAGTATTGATTTCCGCTTGCGTACCGGCTACGTCGATAAACAAGCTGATGATTTAGACCATGCTTATGAACTCATCAAGCAACATACCGCAGCTGGTGAAGCGGTTTCTATCGCCCTACTTGGCAATGCCGCCGATATCTTGCCTGAGATGGTCAAGCGCGCCAATGCAGGTGAAATCAAACCCGATTTGGTCACTGACCAAACCTCAGCACATGATTTGATTAACGGCTATCTACCAAGTGGCTGGACGGTTGAAGCATGGAAAGCCGCACAAGAAGACCCAGAGCAACACGCTGCCTTAACCAAAGCCGCTGCTCAGTCTTGTGCCGTACACGTACAGGCGATGCTAGATCTACAAGCCATGGGTATCCCAACAACCGATTATGGCAATAACATTCGTCAAGTTGCTTTTGATGAAGGGGTTAAAGATGCCTTTAATTTCCCAGGTTTTGTCCCTGCATATATTCGTCCGCTGTTTTGTCAAGGTAAAGGTCCCTTCCGCTGGGTCGCATTATCAGGGGATCCAGAAGATATTTATAAAACTGATCAAAAAATCAAAGAGCTGTTCCCTGAAAACCAGCACATTCATCGCTGGCTTGATATGGCAAAAGAACGCATTCAGTTCCAAGGTCTACCGGCACGTATCTGCTGGTTAGGTCTTGGTGAGCGTGATAAAGCAGGTCTTGCTTTTAATGAGATGGTCAAAAATGGCGAGCTTAAAGGTCCTATTGTCATCGGTCGTGACCACTTGGATACCGGTTCTGTTGCCAGCCCAAACCGCGAAACAGAAAGTATGAAAGATGGCTCAGATGCGGTGTCAGATTGGGCATTATTGAACGGTATGCTAAATGTCGCAGGCGGTGCCACTTGGGTATCCTTGCATCATGGCGGTGGCGTAGGTATGGGGTACTCGCAGCATTCTGGCATGGTCATCGTCGCTGATGGTACTGATGCGGCAGCCAAACGCTTGGCAAGGGTATTAGTCAATGATTGTGGTTCTGGCGTTATGCGTCATGCAGATGCAGGCTACGAGCTGGCGATTAAAACTGCCAGAGATTATGGCTTAAAGCTACCGATGATTAAATAACTTGCCCTTGTCCTTAAACGATATCAGTCGACATAAGGACATCATCAATACTTTATCAAGGATGATAATATGTCTAACCAAGATCTTATGCCACCAGCTAGTCCAGTACCTGACATACTACTAAGCATTCCAACACCTGATATGACGCCGCCTGAAAAGTTGCTATCAAAGCCTATGGCGCTGATACAGCTTATTGTATTTAGTGCCATTGGTCTGGTGATGTTTTTTGTTCCTTTCACCATTGGTGAAAAAAGCACGATTTTGTTCGATCACGGCGCAACTTATCTCGTCAATCAGCAACATACTTTATCTGTTATTTTACTGTTTATGCTGATGATATTTGGCGTAAGTAAGCCATTTATCGATGGCTCATGGCGCAAAAATATCACCCACAAAATCCTAACCGTTTTTAAAGTGCTGGGACTGATATTAGCAGTGATGTATATCAGTGGTAACGCGCCCGCCTTTATGATGGAAAAGGATATGCTGCCGTTTCTGTTTGAAAAACTGGCGCTACCGGTTGGCATGATTGTCCCGCTTGGAGCATTGATTCTGGCATTTTTAGTCGGTTTTGGCTTGCTTGAGATGGTTGGTGTGCTGATGCAACCGATTATGAAGCCTATCTGGAGAACACCTGGCGCATCAGCCATTGATGCGGTTGCTTCTTTTGTTGGTAGCTATTCAATTGGGCTATTAATTACCAACCGCGTTTATCTACAAAAGCAATATTCTGCGCGTGAAGCTATCATTATCGCTACTGGCTTCTCTACAGTATCGGCAGCGTTTATGGTAATTGTTGCCAAAACACTGGGGCTGATGGAATTTTGGAATCTGTTTTTTTGGTCAACGTTGGTGATTACTTTTATTGTCACCGCTATTACTGCCCGTATTCCACCGATTAGCCGGTTTGATAATGAGCTGGACCGTCCAAATTTAGACTACAAAAGAGGCACGCGTCTAAAAGCGGCGTATGAGCTGGGTTTATCCACCTCACGCCGTGCATCGGATTTTAAACAAATTCTATGGTCTAATTTTCGCGATGGTTTGACGATGGCAGCGGCTATTGTGCCTTCTATCATCGCCGTTGGACTTACTGGTTTATTACTAGCCAAGTACACGCCGGTATTTGACGCTCTAGGGCTGCTGCTCTATCCCTTTACTTGGTTAGGCGGTTTGCCAGAACCGCTCGTCGCTGCTAAGGGAATGTCAGCTGGATTGGCTGAGATGTTCTTACCTGCCTTATTGCTCAGTGAAGCGGATATGTTGACCCGTTATGTCGCCGGTGTCATCTCTATTAGTAGCGTGCTGTTCTTTTCTGCCATGATTCCTTGTGTACTAGCAACCGAGATTCCTATCTCTGTTGGCAAAATGGTCATCGTTTGGTTCCAGCGCGTGGCACTTAGTATCTTATTAGCAGCTGCCTTTGGACATTTAGCGATGTCTCTTGGCTGGATAAGTTAAGAAAACTCAAATAACATCACTATATATAGTGTATAGACAACCAATAATATAATTAATATAGCACCTAAAGTTAGGATTACCCTTATGACTGATATCAAAAAAATAATACTACAGCCACGTCAATTAAGCTTTGCGATGCTGCGCGATATTTACGAGCAACCTGTTGTATTGACGCTACCTGACAGCGCTTATGAAGCGATAGATGCCTCACACGAAGATGTACGCACCATCATTGCGCGTGATAAGAGCGCTTATGGTATCAATACCGGTTTTGGTCTATTGGCAAAAACTCGTATCAGCGATGATCAATTAGAATTACTACAGCGTAACC
Source organism: Janibacter sp. CoH_79_TC_3 (assembly GCF_058197955.1). Taxonomy (NCBI): domain Bacteria; kingdom Bacillati; phylum Actinomycetota; class Actinomycetes; order Micrococcales; family Intrasporangiaceae; genus Janibacter; species Janibacter sp. CoH_79_TC_3. The sequence goes on along the minus strand of NZ_JBXWIV010000002.1, from coordinate 105,644 downwards.
TTATCGTCTCTCATTCGGTTGGTACTGGTGAAGCATTACCCGCCAACGTGGTTCGATTGATTATGGTCATGAAAGTTGCCAGTTTGGCTCAAGGCTTCTCTGGCGTACGCCGTGCCGTGGTTGATAGCTTACTGGGCTTAATCAACAACCAAATTACCCCAAATATTCCTGCCAAAGGCTCAGTAGGTGCTTCTGGTGACCTCGCACCTTTATCGCATATGACATTGGCAATGATGGGCGAAGGCGACGTCTATGTCGCTGGTAAAAAAGTACCCGCCGCTGATGCATTAGCGCAGCATGGTCTTGAGCCCATCACCCTAGCAGCAAAAGAAGGTCTGGCACTTATCAATGGCACTCAAGTATCAACCGCGCTAGCATTGCGTGGTTATTTCTTAGCACGTGATTTGCTTGAAACCGCAACTATCGTCGGCTCACTATCTATAGATGCTGCTAAAGGCTCAGATGCGCCATTTGATGCGCGTATCCACGAAGTACGTGGTCATCATGGTCAAATCGAAATTGCTCAAGCGCACCGTCAGCTGATTAAAGGGAGTGCCATTCGCGCCTCACATGATGGCGAGCAAGATGATAGAGTACAAGATCCTTACTGCCTGCGTTGCCAGCCACAAGTGATGGGTGCTTGCCTTGATATCATCAATCAAGCAGGCAAGACGCTATTGATTGAATCGAATGCCGTCACGGATAACCCACTTATCTTTAACAATGAAGACGGTCCAGTAGCTATCTCAGGCGGTAACTTCCATGCTGAGCCAGTGGCTTTTGCTGCTGATATTTTAGCCTTGGCAATTGCTGAGATTGGTTCTATGTCTGAGCGCCGCATCGCTTTGCTAATCGATGCTACTTTATCAGGTGGCTTACCCCCATTCTTAGTTGACAATGCAGGGTTAAATTCAGGCTTTATGATTGCTCATGTCACCGCAGCAGCGCTTGCCTCAGAGAATAAATCTATCGCCCATCCTGGTAGTGTCGATAGCATTCCAACTTCTGCCAACCAAGAAGACCATGTGTCGATGGCAACGTATTGCGCACGACGCTTGTATGAAATGGCACAAAACACTGCCACTATTATCGGTATTGAGTTATTAGCTGCCGGTCAAGGAATCGACTTCCATCGCGGATTAGATACCTCAGAGCCATTGACGACTGCGCATCAGAAATTGCGTGAGCAAGTGACCTTTTATGATAAAGACCGCTACCTAGCGCCTGATATCGAAGCGGCAAAGCAGTTAGTATTAGCTGGCACGCTTGCTGAACATTGGCAGTCATTGCGTAGTAATTGGTATGATTCTAAATAAAGGCTAATTGATAAAAGCTGATCGCATAAAGACGGATTTAAAAAGGAAGCTGGCAATGACATCTTTGACAAATGAAGCAGCGATTACGCTTACTCATACAGAAGCCGTGAGCTATACGGCAGCTGATATGAGTCGATGGACAGGACGTGCAGAGCCGTTTGAATCTGATCGCGCCTGCTACTGGTATCAACTAGCGCAGCCTTATGCGTTTGATGATGCTATACCAAGGGTAGGACAGCATATTGGGCTAGTCGGTTTCGCTTGTGACCAAGGTGTCAGACGTAATCAAGGACGTGTCGGCGCAAGAGCAGCACCGCCATTTATTCGTCAGGCATTTGCTGCGCTACCAGTCATCGCTGAGCTACAACAGCGCTTTGATAATCAACTGGCAACCTTATTAGGTGACGCTGGCGATATTCATTGCCATGATCATGATGATTTTGCTGAGAATACTTTAGAACAAGCACAAGTAAAGTACGCCAATACAGTGAGTCAGATTATCGAGCAAGGCGGCTTACCCATTGGTCTTGGCGGTGGTCATGCCATCGCTTACGGTAGCTTTTTAGGATTATGGCAAGCATTACAGCAAAAAAATGCTACCAAGGATAAAGACTCACAGCCGCGTATTGGCATTATCAACTTTGATGCTCACCTTGATATCCGTCAGTCTAATGTTGCCACCTCGGGTACGCCATTTCGACAAATTGCCGAACACCTTAATGAGCAAGGTCAGCCATTTAACTATTGCTGTATCGGTGTTAGCCGGTTTTCTAACACTGCAGCACTCTTTGATCGTGCTGAGCAATTAGGTGTACATATCATCAGTGATGAAGATTGTACCAATAAGAAATGGAAAAAAATTGCTACTCAAATAACAAGTTTCATCGATAACGTTGATATTGTTTATTTAACCATTGATATGGACTGCTTGCCATCGAGTGTTGTTCCGGGTGTTAGTGCGCCAGCCGCCTATGGTATTGAACTCAGTTTCGTTGAGCGCGCGGTCAAACTTATTTTGTCTTCTAGCAAGGTAAAAGTAGCGGATATTGCTGAGATTAACCCAACCTTTGATATTGATTCGCGTAGCTGCAAAGTTGCGGCAAGACTATTAGCGACTATTGTAGAACAGCATTTACTGAACTTATAGATAAAGGATGATAAATCAAACTTTAAAAATGAATTTGATATATTTACCTGATAATCATCATTAAGCAGGAGCTTATTATGAACAACTCTAGCAAACAGATAATTGACGACGACTCTATCAATAATACAGACGCTATGGATAGCTTGATAGACTTTGACCACATCATTATCAATGCCAATCTCGCAACCTTTTCAGCGCAATATGGGTTTAATATTAATAATGACAACCAAAACGACAGTCAAAACACCAATACACCTTATGGTCAATTAGAAAATGCTGCTATTGGTATTAAGGGCGGAAAAATTGCATGGATTGGGGCGCATACGCAAATAAAACCCCATCTCACGCATTATCAAAACCAACAAATCACAGACGCTGATGGTCATTGGGTAACGCCTGGATTGATCGACTGTCATACTCATATCGTCTATGGCGGCAATCGCAGCAATGAGTTTGAAGCGCGTCTACACGGTGCCAACTATCAAGATATCGCCGCTCAAGGTGGCGGTATTGTCTCAACGGTTCGTTCCACTCGTAGTGCCAGTAGCGATGAGTTATTTGCACAAAGTGAGAAACGCCTGCTTGCTCTTATTAAAGAAGGCGTAACCACTATCGAGATTAAGTCGGGCTATGGCTTAGATTTAGATACTGAACGTAAAATGCTCATAGTCGCGCGCAAGCTTGGTGAAAAACATGACATTCATGTCAGCACCACTTATTTAGCCGCTCATGCCTTGCCACCTGAATATAAAGACCGTGCTAGCGACTATATCGAGCAGGTCTGTGCATGGCTACCGATTTTACATGCGGAAGGTTTGGTCGATGCCGTCGATGGCTTTTGTGAAAACATTGCTTTTAGTACTGAGCAAATCAAACAAGTCTTTGAAGTTGCGCGCTCGTTAGACTTACCGGTAAAACTGCATTCTGAGCAGCTATCAAATATCGGTGCTAGCGCTTTGGTAGCAGAATATAAAGGATTATCAAGCGATCATCTTGAACATTTAGTAGAAGACGATATCAAAAAAATGGCAGCAAGCAACACCGTTGCCGTACTATTACCGGGCGCGTTTTATACGCTGCGCGATACCAAGTTGCCACCGATTGAAGCATTGCGTAAACATCAAGTGCCTATGGCGATTTCAACCGATTGTAATCCTGGCACCTCACCGCTCACGTCGCTATTATTAGCAATGAATATGGGCTGTACACTATTTTATTTAACCCCTGAAGAAGTATTGGCTGGGGCAACCGTTCATGCGGCACAAGCATTAGGTCTTGTCCAAAAAGGCAAAATAGAAGTGGGTTACGATGCTGATTTGGCATTATGGGATATCACCCGCCCTGCTGATCTTGCTTATCAAATGGGATTAAATCCTATCGCAGGTATTATGGTTCAAGGCCAATGGCATACTTAAGCAGGGCAAGAATTTAACTTATAACCCCTCCTCATCAAAACTGTCTTTAAAAAAACAACCAATATACTTGCATTCTTATTCTCTATAAACGCAGAAAAGAACATCAAGCATATTGATTTTTTCGTTAACGATTAGGAAGGTTATTAAGTGCTAGTAGTTTTAAGTGTTATTAATAGCATCATCAAAGGACTCAGCCAATATCACATCGCCATCTTCTCGCGTAATCATCACCGTCGCTGAGCGTGGGGTACTGCCGCCGGCGACGGCGCCCCAGCTATTGCCTGGATGCTGAATATTGATAAACAACGTTTTGAAATCTGGCGTCATCGTAATACCAGTCACCTCACAGCCCTCAGGACCGACGAAAAAGCGTTTGATATTGTCATTACTGGCAGGCATGCCTACTCGGGTTTGTTGCCCTACCGAAGTGGTTTTAAGGGTGCCATCGCTGACTTTTCCCGGTAGTGCCGCTAATAACATACAACTGCTGGTATCCGTATAAGCACCATCATCTGTCTGAATCCACAACACCCCACGTGGATCAAAATACAGTCCGTCTGGCGATGATAAATCGTTGTTGTCATTTAGCTGCGATAAGTTCTCTGCTGACAAATCACTTGGCGAAGCAAACAAATAAATATCCCATTCAAAACTTGTTGCCGCATGATCGCCGCCTGTTTCTGCCCAGCGAATGATATGACCATTATCATTACCAGCCGCCTTGCCGCCGACTTGATAGCTGCGTGGGTTGGACGCTGAAAGCGGTTGATCATCACTTACGCCGCGATACTTGTTATTGGTCAAGGTCACATATACCTCACCAGTTATGGGGCTGACCGACACCCATTCGGGTCGATCCATCTTGGTTGCACCGACTACATCGGCAGCGGCACGGGCGAAAACCAAAACTTCATCTTGTCCATGAAACGGCAATATACTATTAGAGGTATCCAGTCCATTTTTACCATGGATCAGCGCTTTCCATTCACCGCGACCATTTTCATGGAATATCGCGACATATAGTGTGCCCTCATTCATATATTTATCACCCGCTTTTAAGCCACCACCGATATCCGCATTTGACCACGTGGCTTTGGAAACGAACTTATAAATATATTCGCCGCGGGCATCATCGCCCATATAAAAGACCACAGGTTTGCCTTGCTCAACAGGTGCATAGGCACAATTTTCATGGGCAAAACGACCTAGTGCGGTACGTTTTTGAGGTACAGAGTGTTGGTTAAAAGGGTCGATTTCGGTGATATAACCAAAGGTATTAAAGGCATGACGGTAGTCATCGGCAGCACTGGCACCGACGGCTGTTATATCCCAACGTGAAAACTCGTCGGGGATGGCAGCATCTTTGGCGTCAGGTGTATGCCACAGATATTCAAAGCCAGGGAAATTCTCCGTTGCCCCGTAGCGCTCGCGACCGTAGTTATGTGCAGCACTCAATTGAGGGGCATCTTGCCCACGGGCAAATACGCCTAAAAAATTCTCTTCGGTAGTCAGATAGGTGCCCCAAGGTGATAATCCAGCACCGCAGTTATTATTAATACCGCGAGTCTGAAATCCTGTCGGATCAAACTTGGTCTTAACCAAATCAGAGCCAGCAACAGGGCCTGCTAATTGGGCAGTCGTACTGCTGGTGATACGGCGATTGTATTTCGAATTGGGCACCATCTCATAACCCATACCGTCAGCGCGTCGGCTCATCTCAACCACAGCAACTCCATGACAGTTGACCTCGCGGCGCACGTCGCTCGCGAGGCGACGGTTTTGGAAAATTGGCGCGGCACTATTATCTTGGATGACATGGTAACCAAATGGGCTAAGCTCACTACTGTTTACATATTCGTGGTTCATCACCAACAGACCATTTTCTGAGGCCTTGGCATCGTACGTATTGCCCTTTTTGCCAAAGAACCACATACCATCATGGTTGTCACCCATACGCCATTCAAACGACTCAGCGGATTGCTCACGATTGTCCTCCCAATCCTCGATACCAGATATCAGCGGCGTGCCTAGTGGTAATATCATCTCGGCTTTATAGCCTGCTGCTACGCTCATCGTCTCAGCCGTTGAATGCGGCACTGCTGTAAACTTTAAGGTTTCGGGGCGTTTTAAATCGCCTTGGGCGGGAATAGCAGCGCTGTTATCGTCGCTAGGATTAACAGGCAAGCTGCTATCATCATCGTCACTACAACCAACTAAAGGTAATGCACCAAAAAACGCCGCCGCCGTCAATCCTGTGCCGCCTTTTAAAATACTGCGGCGATTCATACGGCGATTCATACGGCGATTGATTATAGTTTGAAAGTCGATATTATCAGTTGGGTTAGAGTCTTCAACAAATTCGTGCGTTAGCGTTTGCTTGTTATTCAATGAGGTCATGTTCAGTCACCTTTTAGGCTGGATTGGCATAAAAAATATCACGGCTTTATCGTTACAACCACCAAAATACGATTTACGCTTGAGTCTACTGAAACTCCATGACAACTTGATGACAAATTTTTAGATAATAATCGATGAAAGATTATCCTATTTCTAATATGAACTTGAAGCTACACACTGTTTATCTTTACGCCTTAAGAGCAACCTTCGACCAGATAGATTGCTTCTGGTATACCGATATCAATAGTTTCTACCTCACCTCTTAATAAGCTTAGCCTGTCTGCCGTCCACTCTGTTGCCTTTATTTTATAGCCATCAAGCTTTTGACCGCCCGTGATATGATATTCAATTTGTATGGGCAACTCATCTTCTTTATTATTCATTTTAATATTTTCAGTTTTTAACGACTCTCCGAGTTGGGACTCTTTTATCACCTTAAAATTAACGTTAGCAATCAAGCTATAGTAGTCGCCATCAAGCGCATATTTATCGACCTCATAAGTCAGCTCGTTATTATGCGCTTTCATGACTTCTGACACTAAATCGCCAACATAGATATCTGTATAAAATGGTATGTTTGGAGCTTGAATAGCAATAAGAGCAACTTTGTTATTTATGATTTGATATAGCACAGAGGCACGTTTACCGTACTCTTTATCCATATAGCTCAGTGCTGGATTATTGACGTAATAGCACTGCTCGTTGTCAGTTTCTTCCTTGATTAATCCTAAATTATTTAGTAATTCAGGAGTAATGCTTTGTCCAAAACTTAGCTTTTGGTAGCCTGATGGATTGACAGTTTTATCATTAGACGGCGCTGCTATTTCGTTAGCCTGTGCTCTATCCGCAGTAGCGGATTTTATGGGTGTAGGATTTATAGGGGTTTTATTATCTTCAGGCTTGCTTTTATGTACATCATCCGTTTGCGCCGTGACGTTACTATCTGAAAGTGAAGACTGCGAGTCACAGCCTGTTATTAGTTGCGCCGTAGCGAGCAAGACAGTGGTAAGTAGTACCGTTTTAATAGTTACTAAAGATAAATCTTGGGTAAAATTTAACATAGCAACTCTCCTAAATTTGGATTATCTATATTAATAAAGCGTACAAGTCTATCACTACAAAACTGGCGTACCCTGCGTACTAAAAGCAAAGCCTTTATTGCTAAAATTACCAATCATCACCGCCTCAATAATGGGCTTGACGGTTTCATCTATGCCTTCAACTTCAATGATAAATTTTGCCCCAGAACCCCCTTTATCCTCTTCTTTTTCGACGATGTAATTTAACGTCGCCATGGCGGGCAGCTCAATAGTCTCTGTTAAATATGATTTTACTAGGTCGCCATCGGTACTGTAATAATCTATCTTATTAATATAGAGCGATTTTTTTAAAGTGGTGTTGCGCACGCTTAATGTCGCTGACAGTAAAACCTTACGATTATCTCTATCGGTATAGATATCTGAATAAATCGGTACATAAAAGGTTTGTTTATAACCAAACTGGCTGTGATCGACTTTTTTAGACCGCTTCTCAAGTTCTTGAATCGGGTCTTGGTGCTTCTCTGAAAACATAACATTTGGGTTTTGTTTCGACTCATCACAGCCGCTGAACAGCATGAGACTGGCAAGACATAGCACGGATATGCAGCACTTATTCATAACGTTATCCCTAGCGATTAGTGTACTTTAACCCCTACACTACGTAAAAAATTATTGATATGTTTGTTAGCGCCATAAACCACCAATACATCATTTTCTTGCAGTACTTGCTCTGGTGTGGCCAATCCCTGAATACTAGGTTTGCTCTGCTGACGGCCAAAGCTGTCTTGGTAATGCTCATAGTGCATGGTACTCAATAGCTTAATATTAAACCTATTTTCTAGCTGTAATGTCGCTATTTGTTTGCCAATTAAAGGAGTAGGAATAGCAATCTCGACAATACTAAAGTTGTCAGTTAATTCAAAAGAGTCAACGAAATAACGCAATGATAGCCGTTTTGCCCAGCGCATGGCCGATTCTTTTTCAGGATGAAAAATATCGTCGACCCCAATCGCTTGTAGTACTTTTTCATGTAAGGGGTTGATACTACGGCTGATTAGACGCTTGGCTTTTAGGGTTTTAAACAGCGCCGTTGCCATAATATTGGCTCCTTCGTTTTCCCCAATCGCTACAACCACTATATCGGTATCCATAATAGGCAAGCCATTGACGGTATATTCGTCGGTGGCATCCATGCAGATAGTATGAGTAATAGCTTCTTTATACGCTTCAACTTTTTGCATGCTGCTATCAATGGCGATGACTTCATGACCTTGGCTCGTCAGCGCCATGCCTAACGAAGACCCAAAACTGCCCAAACCTGCAATGATGTATTTCATAATATTCCTTGTCACTCATGCCACCATAAAATCAGCAATTGCGACGTATTTAGTTAATACCTGTTTAGTTAAAAAAACTAGTTATAAGTTATTTTTTTAATTAACCTTAAGTTAATTGATAGTAATCTCTTCAGTCGGATAACGATAGTTACGCTGGTATCTGTTTTTAAGTAAGGCGACAAATATGGTCAACATCCCCACCCGCCCAACAAACATAATCACTGAGACAACAAGCTTATTAAAAGTCGATAGCTCAGCGGTTAAATTTAAACTCAAACCAACCGTACTATAGGCAGAAAAGCATTCAAAAATCACTTTAATCAAATCAAGCTCGGGCTGATCGTAGCTGATAAGGGTAACACCCATGCCAATGACAAATAACGACAGCCACATAATGGAAAACGCCCGACGAATAGAGATATCAGCAATCTCGCGCTGAAACACTTCAACCTTGGTCTGACCACGGGCTAAGCTCAAGGTATTTAACACCGCAATGGCAAAGGTGCTGGTTTTTATACCGCCGCCGGTAGAGTTTGGTGAAGCACCAATCCACATCAAAAAAATCGTCAGCATAATGGTCGGAAATGCGAGCGCATCCATATCGGCAATATTAAAACCTGCGGTACGCGGTGTGGCTGCTGTAAACAACCCTGTGATTAGCTTCGCGGAAAAACTCTGATGCTCAGCAAGTATGCCGTTGTATTCAAACAGCATTACCCCAATCACACCAATTAACAATAAAGCGCCAGAGGTAATTAACGTAATGCGGCTATTGATACTCAGCAGCCACGGCTGATAGCCATAACGTGGATCATTCTGAAAAATCGCCCTTTGGGCACGGTGACGCAGATAGCGCAATAGATTGACGACAATAATAAAACCCATACCGCCAAATAAGAAAGTGGTGCTAATAATGAGCTGTAAAGGATAGTTAAAGCGCAGTGACTCATCGTATAAGCCGGCACTAAAGGTAGAAAACCCTGCATTACAAAAAGCGGAGATGGCATGAAATATCGCGAAAAACAGCCTTTGTGTAAAGCTCATCCCCGGTAAATCATAGATACTTATATAAATTAAAATAGCAGCAAGCGCCTCAACCCCAAAAGTCACATATAAAATGGACTTAAGGGTAGTGACCATATCGCCCATCCGTCGTGAGATGTTCATTTCACTGATACTAAGCTGCGTCTCATAACTGACGCCGCCCTTAAAAAAGTAACTAAAGTAGGTCACAAAGGTCAAAATGCCCAAACCACCAATTTGAATCAGCCCGATGATAATCAGCTGGCCAAACGTGGTAAAACGGGTCGCCGTATCCACGACTATCAACCCTGTCACACAAACCGCACTGGTGGCCGTAAATAGCGCATCGACAAAGGATATCGGCTCAGTGGTAGCATTAGGCATCATCAGCAGCAAGGCTCCGACCAATACCACAGATAAAAAACTTAAGATAAAAAATTGACCCGGATTCAAAAAAGTCCGATTAAGACTGAAATTATTGTCCGATATCTCACGGATAAAGGTGACAAAAACGGCAATCTTAATCGCAATAAAACCATCTACCGGCATTGATAATCCGGAGCGCGCCAGCTCAAAGAAATGCACCGCCAATAATATAAAAATAGCGACACTGGCTAGCAAATCGAAAACGGCGACTTTGTTAACAGACAATCGCGACTTTGAGCGAATATAGCGCCCTACCGTGGCCACAAACCCCAATAGAATAATCGCCAAATAAAAAATATGAAAAATATGCTGTAGCCACGTCGTGAGCGTAAAACCACTATCGACTAAGGCAATCCCAACGCCAATGGCGCCAATAACAATCGTGAACTTATTCAACAGCCGATACGGTAGGGCTGGATGCATAGCCTAATTCCATGAGAGGAGTAACGATAATACTTATACGCCTTTTTTTTGCCATCCCCTAAAAATTTTTTAAAAGAATCGTAACCAGTTATGATGATTTTAATGTTAAGAAACTTTAAGTATAGAACGAGCTAACGCAGTGCTTTATGCCTGCTATCTAAAACCAGCTGAACTATGCTATCGACTCAGCAGCTATTAGCTTTAAAGCGCTTAATCAAAAATTCTTATGAAACGTCGTTACAGCAGTAAGTAAGCTGTCAACGAATAAAGTCGGTAATACTTATAATCTTTCATTTACAGTGCAATAATCGTTCAAAATTAATATGGTGTCATTCCAGTCTTATCTCTATACAATCGCTTTATCTTCGTTTAGCAAAACTATTGTAAGAAACTTTGAGATATATCAGTGGGGTTATCTATTAACCTTAGAGACGTTAAATATAAGATAGGCACTTAAACCCTAGTAATCATTATTCTAATTCAATAGTAAAGATATTACCTTCCCCCTAAACCTTTTTAACAGAGAGTATTCAATTCAATGATAGAGCTTCTAAGCGATCCTTCGATATGGCTTGGTTTCTTCACACTGGTTAGTCTTGAGATTATTTTAGGCATTGATAATCTCGTTTTCATTGCCATTCTCGCTAATAAGCTCCCCCCGCACCAACGTAGTAAAGCGCGCAATCTTGGTCTTGGGCTCGCGCTCATTATGCGCTTAGGACTATTATTCGTTATGTCATGGCTCATAACTTTGACTGAACCTGTGATCAGCTATGGTCAGTTTGATTTATCGGTCAGAGATTTGATCTTAATTGTCGGCGGATTCTTTTTATTACTCAAAGCAACGCTTGAGCTACATGAACGCTTAGAGGGCAAGCTTGAGACCAATAACAATAGCAAAGTCTATGCAGGCTTTGCCGCGGTCGTTGCGCAAATCGTTATCCTAGATGCCGTATTCTCGTTTGATGCGGTTATCACCGCAGTCGGCATGGTCAAGCATTTAGAAGTGATGATGGCGGCGGTTATTGTGGCGATGGCGATGATGGTTTTGGCAGCCAAAACCTTAACGGAATTTGTCGGTAAGCACCCGACTGTCGTTATCTTATGCTTAAGCTTCTTACTTATGATTGGCTTTAGCTTAATCGTTGAAGGCTTAGGCTTTCACATTCCAAAAGGCTACTTATATGCCGCCATTAGTTTCTCTATTATTATTGAAGCCTTTAATCAATTCATGCAGCGTAACCGTACGAAATATGAAAGCGCCATTCCGCTCCGCGACCGAACCGCAGATAATATCTTAAGACTGATGGGCGGCAAAACCGCTAATCATCAGGAAGAATCTCTCACAGAAGATGATATTTCAGTACAGACTATCCCTTTTGCAGAAGAAGAGCGCTACATGATTAGTGGGGTGCTCGCGCTTGGCGAACGTGATGTTGAAACCATTATGACGCCGCGCTCAGAGATATCTTGGGTCAATATCGAGGGCAGTCTAGACGAGATTCGCGAGCAAGTATTATCCACGCCGCACAGCTTATTGCCTATTTGCCAAGGGCAGTTAAACAAGGTGCTCGGCGTCGTACGGGCCAAAGATATCTTAGCGGCACTCGACAAACAATCTAACGATATTCATCTGGCTCTAGCGCCATTATTCAGCAAGCAGCAGCCTGTTTTTGTCTCTGATACCATTGATAATTTACGTCTTATCAATTTACTCAAAAATGCCAAAGGTAACTTGGCAATCGTAGTCGATGAATATGGTCAAGTGGCAGGACTGGTGACGCCTTTAGATTTATTTGAAGCGATTGCCGGTGAATTCCCTGATGAAGATGAGACGTTAGTGATTTTTAAACAAGAAGACCATTGGATAGCTGAAGGTACTATTAGTTTGGATCAGTTGCGCCTTGAGCTAAATGAGCCAAACCTCTTAGCAGATGCCGAGCAGCTGACCATCGGTGGTTATATCAATTTTAAACTCGATGGCATCGCGCAAGTGAATGAACACGTCAGCAGCGAAGGTTATACCTTTACTGTGTTAGAGACGCTGTCCGCAAGAATTCTGTTGGTAAAAATCACAAAAGCGCTCAGTTAATAACATTGTCCAGAACATTGTCAATAACAGTCATGATTTATATAGCTAGTACTAAGCGTGCTAGCTATAACCTTTATCACAGAGGCTACGAAAAATTCATCGCAGTCGCACTGTATCTGTTTTAAAGTGAAGCCACTATATCAACTTCCGGCAAATATATTGCTAGCCTATAGCAATATCCGCACTCTAAAAAACATCTAAACGATGCCTTAAAAACTAAGGCTTTCTGCTCTTCTCACGTTTTAACACTCCCCATCTTTATACTTTCTTTATACCCCACCGCGTTATCTTGACAACACTTTTATACCCCTCTCGGCATACTGTTGCTATTAATAAGTAAGCAATAAAGAAGTAATAAAAGATCAGTCTAACCATCACTGATCTTCATTATTCATGGTTCATTGTGCGTTTTTGGAGAGTGTCATGGAAGTTTTTGCAGGGTTTCTAGCCTTCGGTTTATTCATCTATTTGTTATATGTACTGATTAAACCGGAGGCATTTTAATGACAATATATGCGCTATCACAGCTGGTTATTTATCTAATCGTTCTATTTACTTTAGGATATTTTTTATCAGGTTACCTGCTGCAAAGGATGCAAGCCCCTGTTTCTCGGCTTGAATCCCGTATTTTTACGACGCTGGGTATGATCGGTCAAGATACCAAAGGCAAGCCTGCTTTTGGTATGAATTGGAAGCAGTACGCTGGCGCCATTGTGCTATTTAACCTCATTGGACTATTGGGGTTATTTGTTTTGCAACTGGTGCAAGGACACTTGTCGCTAAACCCTGCCAATATGTCAGGCGTCACGTGGGATTTGGCGATGAATACCGCCATCAGTTTTATCACCAATACCAATTGGCAGGCTTATGGCGGCGAAAGTAGCATGAGCTACCTGACCCAAATGATGGGTATGTCGTTGCAAAACTTCTTATCAGCGGCAACCGGTATCGTGGTGGCTTTTGCTCTAATGCGTGGTCTGGTATTTAAAAAGAGCGCGCATCTGGGTAATGCTTGGATAGATTTATGGCGCTGTAATCTTTATATTTTGCTGCCGATAGCGGCAATTATAGCGGTGCTATTGATGAGCCAAGGCGTGATACAAACGCTATCCATGTATACCGATGTGCAGACCTTACAAGGTGAATCGCAAACGATTGCTTTGGGCCCTGTTGCCTCGCAAGAAGCGATTAAGATGCTCGGTACCAACGGCGGTGGCTTTTTTAATGCCAACTCTGCTCACCCGTTTGAGAATCCCACGCCCTTTTCTAACTTTATCCAAATGCTAGCTATCTTTCTTATCCCAACGTCGCTTTGTTTTTGTCTTGGCAAAATAAGCGGCAATCTCAAACAAGGTATCGCTATCTTAAGTGCTATGACGGTCTTGTTTATAGCGATGTATTCTTTGACCGTCAGCAGCGAGCTTGCCGGCAACCCTTGGTTGGCGTCACAAGTTCAAGGCCTTACCGATGCCAGTGTGAGCGGCAACATGGAGGGCAAAGAAGTGCGTTTTGGCATTGTTGCCACCTCACTATTTGCCACGATTACCACTGCCGCTTCGTGCGGTGCCGTCAACGCCATGCATGATTCATTTACCCCCCTCGGTGGACTGAGCACCATGTTGCAAATGCAATTGGGCGAAGTGGTCTTCGGCGGTGTGGGCGCAGGTCTCTACGGTATGCTGCTATTTGCCATCTTGGCGGTATTTATATCGGGGCTGATGATTGGGCGTACTCCCGAATATCTTGGCAAAAAAATCGAACCGTTTGAGATGAAAATGGTGGTTTTGGGCTTATTGGCCGCGCCAACGATGGTGCTAGTAGGCACAGCTATCAGTGTGATGACGACCAGTGGGCAAGCCGGTATCTTCAATCCTGGTGCTCATGGTTTTAGTGAAGTGCTCTATGCCTTTAGCTCGGCGGCCAATAATAATGGCTCTGCCTTTGCAGGCTTGGGTGCCAACTCTGTGTTTTATAACTCTATGCTTGGGCTGGCGATGTTGGTTGGTCGCTTTGGGGTCATCATTCCGGTACTGGCTTTAGCAGGATCGTTGGCTAAAAAACCCAGATTAGAGGTTAATAGTGGCACCTTGCCAACCACCACGCCATTATTTGTCGGGCTTTTGGTCGGCACAGTGCTGATGATTGGTGCTCTGACCTTTGTCCCTGCTTTAGCGCTCGGACCCATCATAGAGCAGATTTGGATGTTGGGAGGCTAGCCGATTGAGTACAGGCAAGCATTAGACGAGTCGTTATTTAGTTAGTTAATTTATTACTAATAACGTGACTCGCTACCTAATAGTGAATCGACCCATTTTATGATTACGTGAGGAATACAAACATGAGCGTTTTATCAGACACTAATACACAGGCTGCAAATTTGCCGTCGCAGCAAGACCCCAATCATGCAAACTTACCCGAAAAACCAGCACAAGGCCTCCTTGACCCTGCTTTGATCAAGCCCGCCCTAAAAGACGCTTTACTTAAGCTTGATCCCAGAGTGCAATGGCGCAATCCGGTGATGTTTGTGGTTTATATTGGCTCGCTACTGACCAGTATCTTAGCCATTACGATGTTGATTCAAGGGCAAGCTGGCATTGTTTTTACCCTATCCATTACCTTTTGGCTATGGTTTACCCTACTATTTGCAAACTTTGCAGAAGCGTTAGCCGAAGGACGTAGCAAAGCCCAAGCCGCCAGTCTAAAACAGGCACGTCAAGACGTGCAAGCTCGCAGGCTTACCGGCACTGACAGGCATTCTGTGCCGACTATGATTCAGGCAACAGAGCTTAAGCAAGATGATATCGTTCTGGTCAATGCGGGCGAGATTATTCCTGCTGACGGCGAAGTCATAGAAGGTTTAGCCTCCGTTGACGAATCTGCAATCACCGGCGAGTCTGCACCCGTTATTCGTGAAAGTGGTGGCGATTTCAATGCGGTGACAGGTGGCACTAAGGTGTTATCTGACTGGTTAATGATACGTATCACCCAAGCTCCCGGACAAGGGTTTTTGGATCGTATGATTGCCTTGGTAGAAGGCGCCAAACGCACTAAAACGCCAAATGAGATAGCGTTGACCATTTTGTTGGTGGCGCTAACGCTGATATTTTTACTAGTATGTGTGACCTTATTGCCTTTTTCACAGTTTGCCGTACTGTCTTCGGGCAATGGCGAGCCGATATCGATTGTGGTCTTAGTGGCGCTGTTGGTCTGCTTGATACCAACGACCATTGGCGGTCTGTTATCAGCGATTGGCGTAGCGGGCATGAGTCGTATGATGCAGGCCAATGTCATCGCGACCTCTGGACGCGCGGTAGAAGCGGCAGGCGACGTTGATGTTTTGCTACTTGATAAGACTGGCACGATTACCTATGGCAATCGACAAGCGTCACAATTTATACCCGCAAACGGAGTGACAGAAAATCAGCTTGCGGAAGTGGCGCTGATCAGCTCATTGACCGATGAAACGCCAGAAGGTCGCAGTATCGTCAAGCTTGCCCAAAACCGATTTGATATTGATGAAAATACATGGAAAGCAAAGCCGTTTGATACCATCGAATTTACCGCGCAAACACGTATGAGTGGCACCGATATTGATCAGCGCCATATCCGTAAGGGGGCGTTTGATGCCATCGTAAAATGGGTAGAAGCACAAGGCGGCATCTTACCTAATAATCTACAGCAACAAGTAGAGGAAGTCGCGCGCCGTGGTAGTACACCGCTACTGGTCGCCGATAGCCAGCAGTTGCTCGGCGTCATCGAGCTTAAAGACGTGGTCAAATCCGGCATAAAAGAGCGCTTTGCCGAGCTGCGCAAGATGGGCATTACCACCGTGATGATTACGGGCGATAATCCTCTGACAGCGGCGGCCATTGCTGCCGAAGCAGGCGTCGATGATTTTATGGCGGAGGCAACCCCTGAGCAAAAGCTTGAAAGAATACGCAGCTATCAGCGTCAAGGTAAGCTAGTCGCCATGACCGGCGATGGCACCAATGATGCACCGGCACTGGCGCAAGCAGATGTGGCTGTCGCTATGAATAGTGGTACTCAAGCGGCTAAAGAAGCCGCCAACATGGTCGATTTGGACTCAAATCCGACCAAGCTGATTGAAGTGGTGCAAACCGGCAAGCAGATGCTCATGACTCGCGGCGCACTGACGACATTTAGCTTAGCAAACGATATCGCCAAGTACTTTGCCATTATTCCAGCCGCCTTTGCCAGCACCTACCCTGCGCTTGGGGTATTGGACATTATGCGACTAGGCAGCCCTCAAAGCGCGATTTTATCGGCTATTATCTTTAATGCGTTGATTATTGTGTTTCTCATTCCACTGGCGCTGCGCGGCGTGACTTATAGACCTGATTCTGCCATCAATCTATTGCGCCGCAACTTGCTGATATACGGCTTGGGTGGACTCATTCTTCCCTTTGTCGGTATCAAAGTAATCGACATGCTCATTAATGCCTTGCACTTGGTATAACCAACGATACGGATGACGACTATGCAACCGAATAAATCTACGCTACTTAATAACTCTGTGCAATCTAACAACGCTATACAATCTGTTCCTGTTGACTCTAAATACCACCAGGCGGATAAAAACAACCTTTCTGCATCGGACAATTCTATATTGGACAATAGTACTGCCCGTATGCCCATGCTCAAACCTGCGCTATCATTATTTATAGCCTTGGCACTCATTTTAGGTTTATGCTATCCCTTATTAATGACCGGCGTTGCCCAAGTGACCATGGCGGATAAAGCCAATGGTAGCTTGGTAGTACACAATGGCAGCTTAGTGGGCTCTGCGCTTATCGGTCAGCGCTTTGATCAGCCAGAATACCTATGGACGCGCCCATCAGCAGCGGGAGACGGTTATGATGCCGCGCAATCTTCGGGGAGTAATTTGGGACCTTTGAATCCTGAATTAGTGACTGCTGTCGAGGCACAAGTACAACGACTAAAAGCCGCTGATCCACAAAACACCGCGCCTATCCCTCTTGATTTGGTCACGATGTCAGGCAGTGGTTTAGACCCGCACATCTCACCAGCGGCAGCTGAATGGCAAGTCAGCAGAGTGGCGCGTATACGTGGCATCAGCGCTGAACAAGTCCAAACAACCATCGATGAGCATACAGAAACGCGACAATTCAATCTGCTCGGCGAACCGCGCGTGAATGTATTGGCGGTCAACTTAGCCTTAGATGAGATGGCAGTCGTTAAATGAGTCAACCCATTAATCAGCAGTGAGCATCCGCATGAGTGAGCAGCGCCCCAATCCAGAAGATTTACTGCAGCAGATAAAGCAGCAAGAAAATACGCGCAGCAGAGGTAAACTAAAAATCTTCTTCGGGTCATCGGCGGGCGTTGGCAAGACCTATGACATGCTCTCTGCCACCCATCGAGACCAAGCACATGGACTGGATGTCTTAGTCGGCATCGTAGAAACTCATGGCCGCAGTGAGACAGCAGCATTATTAGATGGATTGACAATACTCCCGTTACGTCAGGTTGAGTATCGAGAGCAAACCTTGGCGGAGTTTGATATTGACGGGGCTTTGGCGCGGCATCCAGATATTTTATTGGTTGACGAGCTGGCACATAGCAATATTCCAGGTTCCAGGCACCCAAAACGCTGGCATGACGTTGAGGAGCTATTAAAGGCAGGTATCAGCGTCTATACCACAGTGAATGTTCAGCATTTAGAAAGCCTGAATGATGTGGTGAATCAAATCACCGGGGTCGTGGTACAAGAAACCATTCCCGATTGGTTCTTTGATCAAGCCAATGAGGTGGTATTGGTCGACCTGCCAGCCGATGAGCTATTGGCTCGACTGCATGATGGTAAGGTCTATATCCCCAGTCAAGCCAAGCATGCGATAGAGAACTTCTTTCGAAAAGGTAATCTGATTGCCCTACGTGAGCTGGCATTGCGTCGAACTGCTGACCTAGTCGATGCCGATATGCGAGATTACCGCAATCAATCGCGTATTTCATCCATCTGGAATACCACCGATCAGCTATTGGTGGGTATCAGTACGCGCGCGCATAGCGAACGCCTTATTCGTCATGCCGCCAGACTCGCCAGCAGCTTACACTCGCAGTGGTATGTTATCTATGTAGAGACGCCGCGAAATGCCTATGAGCTGTCCAAAAATAAGCAAAGTATCTTAGAAGCACTACGCTTAGCAGATGAGTTGGGTGCCAAGACAGAAATCATCAGTGCCATTAGCGTCGCTGAAGGATTAGTCAGTTATGCCCATCAATTTAATATTGGGCGTATTATCATCGGGCAGAATCACTCTAGGTTTTATTATGATCAATCATTGGTCAAGCAAATCTCACAGCAGGATATCAATTTAGACTTGATATTGGTCAATCAAGCCAAACAGACAAAAAGCACCCGTAGCAAACGACAACTGCCTACTTGGGATATAAATGCCCTAGCCTCTAAAGACAATCGCATCGGTTATCTGATGGCCGTTCTAGGTTGTACGCTCGTCACTGTCAGTCTAGTCGCCCTAACTCGCTGGTTTGATTTAGCCAATGTGGTGATGCTGTATTTGTTAGTCATTGTGTTCATATCGGTTCGCTTTGGGCGCGCCCCTGGTATCTTTGCAGCGCTCTTAAGTGTCATCAGCTTTGACTTGTTTTTTGTGGACCCTAAGCTTTCTTTTAGTGTTAGCGATGTCCAGTACTTAGTCACCTTTGCAGTGATGATTGTCGTCTCATTGATTATCAATAACTTAGCGGTTGGGCTGCGCTTTCAGGCGCAAAATGCCCGTAGACGTGAGCAACAAGCGATCTCTATGAGTCATTTGGCACAAAGTCTCAGTGCGGCGCGCAAAAACGAAGAAATCATCAATCAAGCCATTATTTGGCTGACCAAACATATCGCTAGTAAAGCGCTTATAGCGATGCCCAATGCTGACGGTAAATTGACTGTCGTCTCAGAATCAAGTATTCCTTCAGAGTTCAATTGGAATGTGACGCAATGGGTATTTGATCATAAAGAAAGTGCGGGTCTAGCGACACATACGCTGGCCGCCAATCCTATGCAATATCGAGCGCTTGCGACCTCAAGTCAGGTACTGGCGGTATTGGCACTGATGCCAACCGACATCGATAATTTTAATCAACCAGAACAACAACGTACACTCGATGTAGCGATTGCCCAAATCACCTTGGCGTTAGAGCGTGTTTATTACGCCAAAGTTGCACAAAATGCCCTCATCAAAGTAGAGTCAGAACGCCTGCGCGGCTCGCTGTTATCCGCGTTGTCTCATGATATTCGCACACCCATTACCGTGCTATCAGGATTGGCGGCTTGTCTTGCCAGCCAAAATTTAGCACCTGCTGAACAAAAGCAGCTGGCTATCGATATCGAACAGCAAGCCAATGTCATTCAGCGCTTGGTCATCAATATTTTAGATTATGTGGCACTGCAATCTGGCGGTATGAAACTCAATAAACAATGGGTAAGCTTGGAGGAGATTATCGGTAGTAATATACGCCAACTTGAACCGTATCTACAGAATCGACAGGTCAAGATAGATGTGGCCAGTGCTGTCGATTTTATTTATACCGATGAATTAATTTTGGCGCGTATTTTAAATAATCTGCTGACCAATGCCATTAATTACACTCCAGACAACGCAGCTATCACCATTCAAGCGACACTCACTAATCAGCAAAATACTCAAAACCTGCAGAATCATAAAGCTGTGCAAAGCTACCAAATAACGGTAACCGACAATGGTCAAGGACTGCCAGTAGGGATGGAAGCGCAAATATTTGAACGTTTTACCCGTGGTGATAGTGAGAGCAATACAACAGGACTAGGATTGGGACTGGCGCTCAGTAGAGACTTGGTCCAGCACTTAGGCGGCACACTAAGGGCGAGCAATATACAACCGCACGGCGCGCAATTTGTTATAGTGCTACCGTGGCAGCCTTTAGAAAATCTAGATATATTTGATGATAAATTCACATCAAATACGAATCAGATAGATGAAAGCATAGATACAAATATAGTTGCAAACATAACCACAAACACAACTACCAGCTCCGAAAGCTTATAAAATAAGTTTATCCAACATTGTTGGAAACTTGGGCACTGTCGTTATTTCATTACCTCATTACTGCCTCAAGCTTCCCCTATAAGTAGTAAATACCCTACTATGAAAACCATCTTAATCATTGAAGACGAAGCCCATATCGCAAGATTTATCAAATCAGCGATGGAGCAAGAAGGCTATCAAGTCTACGCTGCCGATAGCTCGCAACGCGGGTTGATTGAAGCCGCCTCTCGCCGCCCAGACTTATTAATATTAGACCTAGGTCTCCCAGATGCGGATGGTTGTGATGTCATCTCAGATATTAGAGCTTGGTCATCATTGCCAATTTTAGTACTGTCGGCTCGCAGTAATGAGCAGGATAAAATAAAAGCTTTAAATTTAGGTGCCGATGATTATTTGGTAAAACCCTTTAGCATGGGCGAGCTAATTGCTAGGGTCAACGCCCAGATGCGCCGCTGGCAAGTCGGTTATGAGGCACCGGTTGTATTAGCATTAGGCAATGTCAGTATTGATTTGGCACAACGGCAAGTTAAAAAAAACGGTGAAGACATTCATTTAACGCCGATTGAATATCGCCTATTGACCGTACTAATTAAAAACGCCGAAAAGGTCATGACGCATCAGCAACTGCTGAATGAAGTCTGGGGTAAAGGTCACAACCACCAAGAGCATTATGTGCGCATATTTATGTCAAATTTACGCCAAAAACTAGAAGACAATCCTTCTAGACCTAGTTATTTCTTCACTGAAATCGGCGTTGGTTATAAGCTGCACATTCCTAAAAGCTAATCTAAAATGCAAATCTTAAAAAACACAAGGTTAAAAAAATACCAGACTAGAAAACAATATCAGCGTTAACTTTATTTATTCTTATAAATATCAATAACGTTGCTACTTATAACATTTATCAAGATCAGATATCACTTCACGAATGGTTAGCTCGACTTATAAATAAACCGCTTTGTTTTCTACATATTTAAAATATTGTATCGGGAAAATCTTGTCGTAAGCCCAGTTGTAAGAGAGGTTATAAAATAAGTAAAACCCTACTAATGACGCATCCATGATAAAAGCTTGCCATAGACTAATGCCGAGATACCAAGCCACCATTGGTAGATACAGCATTAGCAGACCACTCTCAAATAGCAGTACATGCAGCACCCTTATTGCTGGCGTCTTAAATGTACTGCGTTTAAACCTCACCATCCCTTTATCAAAGACAATATTGAAACCGTAGTTCCATATAGTCGCCATGATAGAGCCTACGATGGCAATAACACCGATATCTTTAATATCAAAACTAAAAAAGAAGCTCATAATGGGAATGGATAATATTAGTGCAATGATTTCAAATCCAACAGCGTGACGTATACGATCTCTATGAGTTCGCATCATTAATCCTTATAGAATATACATTCATAATACTTAGTTGACTCTATTGTATCTGTTAAACTAATAGATCAAAGTTACTATCTATAGGAAAAACCGATACATGAATTTTTCTTTAGAGCAGCTGCAAGCATTTGTGGCAACGGTAGAGACGGGCTCGTTTTCAGCAGCAGGACGGCGGCTTGGCAAAGCACAATCATCGGTTAGTGCGGCGGTGGCAAATTTAGAAATCGACTTGGATAACGTGTTATTTACTCGAAATAGTCGCTATCCTGAATTGACGGAAGAAGGTAAACGTTTGCTAGCTGAAGCGTATTTAATATTAGAGCGCTGCGAGCATTTCTTTGGGGTGGCTAAAAGCTTAAGTGAAGGGGTTGAGAGCCGATTGGTGCTGGCAGTCGATGACCTTTATCCATCAGAATGGCTGGCGCGATTGCTTGATGAGTTTGATAACTTGTTTCCTACTGTGGAGTTAGAACTGCTGCTGCCCATCATGGAAGATGTCAGTCGTTTGATTTTAGAAAAGCGCGCAGATTTGGGTATTATGTGGAGCCAAGAAGATTTACCGTCAGCCATTAGCTTTCATACCTTAGGCTGGATTCCGCTTAAAATCGTGTGTGCGCCTGAACATGAAATAGCAAACAAAGTGATCAGCTGGGAGGACTTAAAAAGATACCGTCAGCTCATTGTGGCGACGCGCAATGAAAGTAAAGAAAAATCACGTCTACGGGTGGCCGCAGATGTATGGTGGGTTGAGAGTCAGTGGGTGATTATTGAGCTTGTCCAGCGTAACCTTGGTTGGGCGTTGGTGCCTGAGCATATTATTGTTGATGCGTTAAAGGATGGCTCTTTGGTATCACCAAAGCTTGATTTTGATAAGCACAGTTGGCCGGTTGCGGTTGAGCTGATTTGGCATAAAGAAAAACCGTTAGGTAAGGCGGGTACTTGGTTAAAACAGGCAGTTATTACTTTAGACCAGCAAGCATAATGGGGTTTATTTATCGTTATCAATTATTCGTTCGTTACAATCGTAAAAAGCCCTCTTCGCTATTTTTATATAACGTAGAAGCCTTTAAGTAGGTAGATCATTAGGTACACGGCTTTAAACAGAGCGTTACTTTATAAGTTAACCTTTGCCACAAATAAATTAAGACAAATGCTAAATACAAAAAAACCTCTTAAAATCCACTTTAGCAGCGATTTAAGAGGTTTTTATTTTTAACGCTTCTTTATCGGTACTTTTGAAAACTAAAAGGACGTACGACGATAATTACGGTATTTAGGTAACCAGAAGTTGGCTTTTAAACGACGTTCTAAATTTTCTATCGTTATAGGTAAGGCCAATTTATCTTCAACCGCTTGTAATGCAACGGCATAAGCTATCTCTTCACTGATCTCTCTAATCACCCTAATTGGCGGTAATATTGCGCCCGGAGCTTTTATATATTTCACTGATATATCCGCCAGTGCTTGGCTTGCCGCCATTAACATATTATCGCTGATACCCGTCGCACGTGCTGCTAATACACCTAGGCCAATGCCTGGGAATATATAGCTGTTATTACATTGAGACACTTCAAAAGTTTGTCCTTCAAAAGTAGTATCAGGAAAAGGACTGCCCGTTGCAATAATGGCTTTTCCCTTGCTCCAATTGGTCACTTCCTGAGGCGTTGCTTCAACGCGAGAGGTTGGGTTTGAAAGCGGCAATACAATGGGATGTTCCGTATTAACACATAAGGTTTCAATCACCTCTTGGGTAAACAAACCTTTTTGCCCACTGACACCAAACAATACAGTGACTTTCCCTTGTTTAACCACTTGCGCCAAACCGAGTTTTTGACTCTTATCCCATGCTGCAAGCGCGGATTCTTTTTGGACCAAGGGTACTTGGAATTTTTGCAACTCTGTCATGCTATCGGTAAGCAAACCATAACGATCCACCATAAATACTTGGCTACGCGCCTGCGCCTCACTCAAACCTTCACGCTGCATTTGGCGAATAATATGTTCAGCGATACCACAGCCCGCTGACCCTGCACCCAAAAAGGCGATTCTTTGTTGACTGAGTTTTTCACCTTTGTTTAAACAGGCCGCAATCAATGTGCCGACTGAAACCGCCGCGGTGCCTTGAATGTCATCATTGAAGCAGCATAATTCGTCACGATATCTATTTAGTAATGGGGTCGCGTTTTCCTGTGCAAAATCTTCAAATTGCAATAGCACCTCTGGCCAACGACGTTTAACCCCTTGAATAAATAAATCTAAAAACTCATCGTATTCAGCACCAGAGATACGCGGATTTCTCCAGCCCATGTACATAGGATCATCAAGTAGCTGTTTATTATTGGTGCCCACATCTAATAGAATCGGTAAACAATAAGCCGGGCTGATGCCGCCACAAGCCGTATATAAAGACAATTTACCAATCGGGATGCCCATGCCGCCAATACCTTGGTCACCTAAGCCCAATATGCGTTCACCATCGGTGACTACGATTACTCTTACCTTTTGTTTGGTGGCATTTTGCAAAATGTCATCGATTTTATGACGCTCAGGATAAGAGATAAACAAACCACGTTTACGGCGATAAATTTTGGAGAATTGTTCGCAAGCTTGCCCGACCGTTGGGGTATAGATGAGCGGCATCACTTCCTCGATATGCTGCTCAATCAAATGATGAAACAATGTCTCATTGGTATCTTGGATATTACGCAAATAAATATGCTTATCCATATCACTGCTAAAGGAGCTAAGCTGATGATAAGCGCGTAATGACTGCTCCTCGATGGTCTCGATGTTGTACGGTAATAAACCGGTTAAATTAAAGCTATCACGCTCATCCGAGGTAAAAGCGCTACCCTTATTCAATAAAGGCATCTCTAACAATATGGGTCCAGCAAAAGGGATATATAAAGGACGTTCGTTTGGCATAATTAAATCTTCTTAATGAGACGTGTGGTGGTATAAAAAGCAGTCGTTTGAATACTTAGTATTTTTCTTTCGTGTTTTAAACAAAACACAGCTAATGATTATTAGCTATTAGCTATTAGTTAGTTAAGTGATGGCAATTTGAGCACGTTTTAGATAATGAAAACCATCTGTCAATTTTGATAAGCTGTTTTTCATACCATTCTTCTTTATAAGCAAGCCTAGAAGTACTAGCTTAGAAGCGCAAGCATAAAAGTAAAGGCTAACCATGAGCTATCTGACATGGATTCTCTATTATACTATAAAACTCAAGCACGCATTTGCCCTACCACCTTAGAGCCAGCGGGTTTCTTAGTAATACTGTTAAATTCAGGTATTTGGTCTATTAATTTCAATGCCAAAATCACTAATATCCATCAAAAAAAGCCCGCTGACACGATATCAACGGGCTTGTATTATTTATAAAGGACTTTTACAAAGGTCTGTTACCCAGGTTGTCCAAATTTACCGCTGTGAAAATCCTCAACTGCTTGACGTATTTCTGTCTGAGTATTCATCACAAAGGGTCCCATACGCGCCACTGGCTCATTAAGCGGTTTTCCAGCGATTAATAAAAACCGTGCGCCATTAATATTGCTGCTCACTGTAATATTATCGCCTTTGCTTAGGGCCGCTAAGTTCTTCGCTTTGACAGTATTATTGGCTTTACCTTGTGCGCTACCTGTAGAGTCCTGAACAGAAACCTCACCTTCTATCACGTAGATAAAAGCATTATGATCGTTCACTAGCCTCTGATCGAAAGTAGTATTGGCAGGTAAGCTGACATCCATATAAGTGGGATAAGTATGAGCATTAATGACTGGACCAACGGTACCTTGGTTGGTTTCACCGGCAATCACTCGAATTTCAATACCATTATCACGCTGTTCAAGCGGCGTTGATTCAGGCAAAAACTCTTGATATCCAGGCTCACTCATTTTGGCTTTGGCAGGCAAGTTAACCCACAACTGAAAACCCTTTAACAAACCCTCTTGTTGCTCTGGCATCTCTGAATGCAAAATGCCTTTGCCAGCCGTCATCCACTGTACACCGCCCGGCTCGATTACCCCTTCATTACCAGCATTGTCCTTGTGACGCATACGACCATTGAGCAAATAAGTCACCGTCTCAAAACCACGGTGCGGATGTGTCGGGAAGCCAGCCACATAATCATCAGCATCGTCACTCTCAAAACAATCAAGCATCAAAAAAGGATCTAGCATATCTAAGTGCGGCGTACCAATAATACGAGTTAATTTCACTCCAGCGCCGTCAGAAGTTGGCATGCCAGGTAGTTGCTGCATAACCGTACGATTTTGCAATGGGCTGAGCTTATTATTGATGTCTTGAGGTTCATTGGTGTTATTTATAATACTCATCGTCCTACTCCTATCTTTTAGTTGAACTTATAATATTACTATATGCGGCGATAAATGATCTTATAAACAGAGATAACGGCAAAACACAGTTCTTAATTTGAGAACAATTGATCACATTTCAATCAGCTTTTGATGACTTGATAAAAAACGACATAATCAGTCCGTAAACGGCTAAGACGATGCCTAAAATAAAGGCTATTTGTACCCCAGCAGCTAATGAAGTACTCACTAAAAAGCGATTAGCCTAGACCGCCCAGAAGTCGAAGCACGCGGCGTGATTCCAAAAGCGAGCTATGAGTTTGTATCGGGCGGCGCTGGTGACGAGTGGACGCTACGCGAAAACCGCCGCGCTTTTAACGATTATCATATTGCTACCAAACGTTTGGTCGGCTTGACCAAAGACAACATCGATATCTCTACGCAACTGCTAGGCTTAAATATACAGTCGCCTATCATGGTCGCTCCTATGGGCGCGCACGCCATGGTTCATGACCAAGGTGAAAAAGATACCGCACGCGGTGCTGGTCTTGCCAACACATTATATTGCTCATCGGGCGCATCTAATGCAACGCCCGAAGAAATTGCCAAAGCAACGACGGGGCCAAAATGGTTTCAGCTCTATTGGAATAATGATTTACAAGTCACGCGCTCACTCCTTACTCGTGCTAAAGAAGAAAGCTACAGCGCTATTATTTTGACAGCTGATGCGCTAGGTCCAGGACAGCCGGATGCCTTTAAAGCTATGGGCAGCCCTTTCCGTCATGACCGCAACTTTGTTAATCATGATCCTAAAAAAGGGGGCTTTGGTAACTTTTTTTATCAAAAGACATCTTTGACTACGGCTGACATTCAATTTATTAAGAAGCTGACAGGATTACCTGTGATCGTGAAAGTTATTTTGCGTCCTAGTGATGCCGATAGATTTATTCGTGCTGGCGCTAATGCTATTCAGGTTTCTAACCACGGTGGTCGTCAAATCGATGGCGTGCCTGCCAGTATCACAGCACTACCGCCTATCGTTAAAGCGGTCAATAAACGTGTTCCAGTTATTTTAGATGGTGGTATTCGCCGAGGTATTGATATTATTCGTGCTATCGCGATGGGTGCAGATGCCGTAGCAGTCGGTCGTCCGATGCTTTATGGCTTAGGATTGGGCGGCGCGCAGGGTTTCGAGTCAGTCATTAACTTCTTAAATAATAACCTCAAGTCGACCATGCTTTTGACAGGTGCAGCAAAGTTGTCTGATTTAAATCCTAACTATATTGAAATCGTCGGTCAAAATGAGGAATACAGTACTTCTCAAGGCTGATACGCTTAAAGTGAGCACCCTATAAACTTAGTAGCCTACTCGTTTAAATATTTGACAATTAGCCATCAAAAACTGGTCTCATAGGCTAGTTTTTTCATTTAACAAAATATCTTTTGTTCTGATATTGTTATCATTAACAATAGCTTGGGCATTTTCAATTGCATCTTTTAAATAACCTACCATTCATTAAAATCCGTATGAAGATAAGCTCTTAAATATCACTTAATTTAATGATTAAATTTTGGCTGTGTTAATATTTTTTAGACATGACAATATAGATACTGTCTATTATTAAGAATAGCGCATTACTGTAGCAACAGTGTTAATACTGAATTTTTGTTTTGCAATTTCAAAAAATTTTACCTATTATTACGTTTCTTACTAGAAATTAACAATAGGTAAAGATATGAAAGTCAGTAAGCTATACACAGGCATTTTATTAGCAAGCACCTTAATAGTAACAGGCTGCGGAAGTGATGATTCAGACTCAACTATTATTACTGATAATAATACTGGCCCCATAGTTAATAACGAGCTGAACTACACAGCATTTGATTCTTTTACT
Source organism: Janibacter sp. CoH_79_TC_3 (assembly GCF_058197955.1). Taxonomy (NCBI): domain Bacteria; kingdom Bacillati; phylum Actinomycetota; class Actinomycetes; order Micrococcales; family Intrasporangiaceae; genus Janibacter; species Janibacter sp. CoH_79_TC_3. Next base: position 77,344 of record NZ_JBXWIV010000002.1, on the reverse strand, counting down.
GATGTTTCAAATGGTTTATACAAAAAAGGTTGGGGTAAAATCACATTTAAGATTAATAACAACGGTTTGACTCGTACCACCTCTACCGTAGTTGGCAGCTCTGACAATGCTTATCAAATTAGCATAGGCGATGAAAAAGGCCATCATGACTACTACGTCGCTGATAAGACATTCGCAAAAGTCAAAGATGGATTTGACAACTCATTCTATAAGGTTAATTTTATTGATAGCGACACCTTTAAGTTAAAAATTCAGACCGATAACCGCTCCATAGATGCAGTTTATGATATCAAGACGTTAGATCTCAGCGGCGTTAAAAAGTTAGCTGTCAACGCAAAAACTGGTATTAATACTGATTTAAGTTACGATGGCTTCCAAAGCAATGTTGCTTTCCCTACAGGTTCGCAGTGTTATATCTTACAAGAAACACCTTCTCAGTCATACTATACTTTTTATGATTTAGCCTCTAGAGAAGATATTACTATTAACGAATGGCTTGATGAACAAAGAAAATATAATACTGTAACTAATATAATCAACGAAAAAGTCGGTCGTAATAATGAGCTGACAGCGGTCAGATATACCGATGAAAATGGTGAAATCGAGGCAGCAGTTCAATATAATGGTTTAGTTTATAATGCTTATTATTATCAAAAAGATGTACAAGAAGACTCTGATACTGACTTCACTAAAGGTGTAGTAGATTGCGATCTTTATAATAGCGTTGCAACTAAGTTTTTAGAAACACAGATCAAAACCAACTATAAATGGTAACCATATATAGTTAAGACCTAATCTTAATGAGAGATGATGTCTACCAGTCATTGATTATTGTCTTTATTACGAGAAACAAAAATAGCGCCTAGAATGGGCGCTATTTTTAAATGGTTAATATTTTATCAAAAACGATATCTATGATTATTTTCACTTGAATCTTGATATTGCTTTCAATCATTCACTAACGCAACTCATCCACGACCGCCAACATCGCAACTAACAAGGCCTCGCCGAGCTTAATTGAACGCTCTGGTGACCAGCCTGTATCCTCAAACGGAAGATTGGCATTGTCTTTAAATGGCATCTCTAAAGTATTGGCCAAGCAATCAAAACGTTCAGCCACCCAGTGGGTGGCGATGGTCATGTTTGCGGTGCCCGGCGCATCAACGTCATAACCAAATTCAGACTGAAAATCGGCACTAGCTAATTTTAAGACGTCTGAAAATTTATCACGTAGACCTGCAAGACGGTCATTATAACTTGGCGTTCCTTGTGAGCCCGCTAAGAACACATAAGGCAGCGCTTCATCACCGTGCATATCATAAAATAGATCAACGCCTGTTTCTTCCATTTTATTGATGACATGGAATACCTCAGGGCTTTTCTCTAAGCTTGGATTCAACCATTCGCGGTTTAAGTTAGTGCCTACGGCGTTAGTACGCAGATGTCCGCGCACACTACCATCAGGGTTCATGTTCGGCACAATATAGATATTCGCTTTATCTAATAACAACTTAGCCGTGGCATTGTCATTATTTAGTAGGCTATATAACAACCCTTCAATTAGCCACTCCGCCATTGTTTCACCTGGATGCTGACGCGCGGTGATCCAAATATTACGTTTATTCACATCACTATTGCTATCGCCATTACCGACTTTTACTAAGGTTAAGTCGCGCTTATCAAGCGTTTCGCCTAAATGCTCTAATGTCACCAATGGGTGCGTTTGTACAGCTGCCAATAAGTCTTGATGACGCTCATAACTGTAAGGGGCAAAATACGCAATTTGAATCGTATCGCATTCAAGCTCTGCCACTATCGTTAATTTGCCGTCTTTATACGAAGTCGGCAGGCGGAACCAATACTCCCGATCATAAGACGCAACCGCTTGGTAATTATCCCAACCTTCAAGATAGGACGCTTGCCCTGCATTCACAATATTGAGCACATATTGCTCGCCAACCTGACCTGTCAGGCGAAAGTTAAACCACTGGAAAAATTCGCCGCCAACGTCTGGGCGAATTGCCAATTGAATATTTTCTTTATCTTCTAAACTAATAACGTCAATATTACCTGCGTCAAAATTTGCAGTGATATGCATAATCTTTCCTTAATGGTTTTTTGTAGATTTAAAGACTGGTGTTAAAAACACTTATACTAAACTCAATAGGTTGTCCATCATAGTGTAACGGAGTTTATGGCACACTCGTGTTCAAGCTTGGTTGCTTATTATAGCGCTTGTTTCTTTATTCTTGATTTGATTCTTGGTTTTCGTATAACTAGAAAGTAAGAGAGCACTGAAAAATCGCACATTCTCGAACGTCAAAAATCGCATTATAATTGACAGTAATTTTTTTAAAATCCTGCTAATGGCTACGAATTTAGCATTAACTCATAGGAGCAGCTCGAATATGAGTGGCTGGGAAAACGGCACTAAATGTCGAGCCTTTGCCTTCTGACGATTCAATTTGCAGAGTCGTATCATATTGATATAACACATGCTTTACAATCGCCAGCCCTAGCCCTGTGCCACCTGTCGCACGACTACGTCCGCTGTCCACTCGATAAAAACGTTCGGTCAACCGCGCGACATGCTCCGGCGCAATACCAATACCATCATCGGTGACGGCAAACCGACAGCCTTCTGCAGTTTTTGCCCAACTGATGACGATATTACCTGCTTTTGGCGTATATTTGATGGCATTGATCACCAGATTGGATAAAGCACTGTTTAGATACATCTCCGAGCCATATAGACCATCATAGGTGTCTATCTGTAAATGCAGCGTATGGCCATATTCTTGGTTATAAGCCTGCGCGTCATCATAGACATGCGTGAGCAGCTTAGTCATATCAATATAGTGCAGCTCATGTGTCTCTTCGATTTCAATTCGAGACAATAGCAGTAAGTCATTGACCACTCTATTCATGCGCGCAGTCTGCTGCGTCATTAACTCGAACCCGCGTCGCCATTGCCGCGGCACATCTTCCTGATCTGAAAAATTCTCCAAATAGCCCATTAGGACGGTCAGTGGCGTTCGTAGCTCATGAGAGACATTGGCAACAAAGTCGCGGCGCATTTGCTCTAGATGTTGTAAGCGGGTCACATCATAAATAATCAGCAGTTTTTCATCGCCAAAAGGCGTAAGCTCGCACTTGAGATAACGGTTAGGGTCGCGCCATGATTTCATATGCACACCATCATTGGGTGCCACCATGGTCTGATAGTATTGTTGGAACTCGGGGACGTTAATAAAATCAAAAATACTTCTGCCATGATCCGCTGACTGCAGCAATAATAAATCTTCGGCGGCCTGATTCCACCACTCCAAACCATCATCGTCATTTAGCAAGATAACTGCATCTCGCAGTGCGCGTAAGGCACTTCTGATTTTTTTAAGCTGATCGGTGGAGTATTGCTCTATCTCCTCTTGCTCTATGTCCCTAGGCGTTATCATGTTTTTCTCTCTTCTCTATTAACAGTATGATGCTTAGCACTTATTATTAGTATTTATGGTTTTTAGTTCTTATAATTTTAAATATTTATGCCTCTTAGCACTGAATCTTCTTACCGCTGTTTCGCTGCCTTATAAATAATGGGCTATCTTTCTAAATATCGATAGCGTCATTCAACCAGACTAGAAAAGCGATAACCGGTACCGCGAACCGTTTGAATCAATGTACTGCAATCATAAGGCTGTAGTAATTTGCGCAAGCGTCTGATGTGCACATCAATCGTGCGGTCTTCGATATAGACATTACCGCCCCAGACCTGATCTAGCAGCTGGGTGCGCGTATAAGCACGCTCCGGATGACTCATAAAAAATGCCAGCAATCGATATTCTGTCGGACCGATATCGATGACTTTATTATCAGCGGTGATGCGTTGGCTTTTAGGATCGAGACTAAGCTTGCCTATTTCAATTAGTTTATCGCTACTAAGTGCACGACTACGACGCAACACCGCTTTGATTCTGGAGATTAATTCACGCGTTGAAAAGGGTTTGGTCATATAGTCATCAGCGCCCGCATCAAGTCCATGAACCTTGCTATCCTCTTCACTTTTGGCGGTCAGCATAATCACCGGTATCTCCGCCAACATCTCATCGCTTTTGAGCATGCGGCAAAAATCAATACCGCTTTTATCGCCTGGCAACATCCAATCTAGCAAAATCAAAGCAGGTCTGTGGTCAACCACTTGCTGATGCGCCTCTGCGACGTCAGCCGCTTGTAAACTCTCAAAGCCCGCCATCTCTAGCGTCATTACTACCATCTCACGAATTGCAGGTTCATCTTCGACAATCAAAATTTGTTCATTGCGCATACCATCGCCTCATTATTGAAAGACAAAAAATTAGAATACTAAGCACTTATCAACGCCTGCCCATTAAACGGCTTAATTATGACAGTTTGATGACACTGTGACTCGATACTTTAAATGCTTTGCCTTAAACACTGCGCCTCAAACACTGTAATTTAAATACGACGCTTCAAACAGGGCTTTTTAAAGACTGCACTTTAAAAATGTTACTTTAAAAACTTAACCTTAAATCCTTACGCCCCCAAAAACTAACGGCTCATCATAACGAATTTTGCTCTAGATATCAGCTGCAATCCGCTTAAATGACCGCTCTATTAAGCTGTTTCTTTAATTGACCGACTTTTTTCATAAAAGTGTCTTATTTCATCAAACTGTCATATTTGCTCGGCACAATATGCTCATTGACCACCAAGCGTCTTTGCAGCAAAACGTTGCTAACCAAACATCGTTAGCAATACATTACTAAAAACCTGGGCATCGACATTGTTATTCATAAACGCCCCATACTTAAATCTGATTACTTTTTAGGAGAAATAATGCGCTATTCATTAATGGCTTTAGCAGTCGCGAGTACCTTTACCTTAGCTGCTTGTAATCAAACCCCCAATAGTAATGAAAGCAATGAGCCAGCTACTTCGGCGCAATCAACCACCGCGACGACCGACACCGCAAACGTTCAATCGACAGACAATGTATCGATGAATATTACCGGCGCTGGTGCTTCTTTTCCGCAGCCTATCTATGCTAAATGGTCAGATGCCTATAATAAAGCAACAGGCGGTCAAGTGAACTATCAGTCAATCGGCTCATCTGGTGGTATCAAACAAATCGTCGCAAAAACTGTGGATTTTGGGGCGTCTGATGCGCCAATGACGCCAGCTGAATTAAACGAAGCCGGTCTGATTCAATTCCCAACTGTTATCGGTGGCGTAGTACCTATCGTCAACATCGATGGCGTTGCGCCTGGTCAATTAAAGCTCGATGGAAAAATGCTAGCTGACATCTATCTTGGCAAAATCAGCAAATGGAATGACCCTGCCATCGCAGCCATGAATCCTGATTTAACCCTTCCTGACGCGGCCATTACCACGGTGTTCCGTTCAGACGGTTCGGGGACAACGTTTAACTTTACTGATTATCTAGCCAAAGTCTCAAACGACTGGAAAGACAATGTTGGCGTCGACAAAACCGTCAAATGGCCAACCTCGGCAACCGGTGCTGGTGGTAAAGGTAACGAAGGCGTTTCAAGCTATGTGAATCGTATGAAAAACTCTATCGGCTATGTCGAATACGCCTATGCTAAGCAAAATGGTATGTCACACGTTGCCCTGAAAAATGCTGCCGGCAATGTCGTTCAACCATCTGCGCAAACATTCGCCGCCGCTGGTGACATCGATTGGTCAAAGCAAGAAGGTTTTTATAAAGTCATCACCAACTCTGAAACGGCTCAAGCATGGCCTATCGCCGCCGCGACCTTTATCCTAGTCCATAAACAACCAAAAGACGCCAAGCAAGTGGCGGGTGTCCTTAACTTCTTTGACTGGGCTTATGCTCAAGGCGATGATGATGCGATGAGCCTCGATTACGTGCCTTTTTCTGATACGGCCGTGGCTTTATTTAAAGCGAAATGGAACGAGGTGGTAGATAGCGAAGGTAAGCCTGTTTATACCCCAGCGCCATAAGCCGAGACCTAGTAAATCGAACACAAGCAAGTCAAGAATCAGCCAACTAATGCCACCAAGCAAATACTGAAAAGCGTGTTTGCTTGGTGACGTCTTAGCCGTAGTGAACTTAATAGATGGTTGTTAGATAACACAGTTTATTACGGTAAGACGCTAAGCTTTCACACAATCAAGCGTTAATACGATTAATCATTAACACAATTAAAAGTTAGAGCGATAAACAACAGAGGCTTTTATGGCAGACCTAAAATCCCAACTGGCAAAACAAAAACGCTACGATGCGGTTTTTGTCAACGCCACCAAAGCATTTGCAATATTGGTGCTCTTGTCGCTTGGCGGCATCATGCTGTCATTGATTGTCGGTGCGTGGCCAAGTATCACCGAATTTGGCTTAGGATTTTATACCAGCAATAACTGGGATACGGTGAACGATCAATACGGTGCGCTTGCACCCATTTACGGGACGGTGGTCACCTCTCTTATCGCTATCTGTATTGCCGTGCCAGTCAGCTTTGGGATTGCTATCTTTCTAACGGAACTTTGCCCCAATTTCTTGAAAAAGCCACTGGGAATTGCTATCGAGCTGCTGGCAGGTATCCCTTCTATCATCTACGGCATGTGGGGCTTGTTTGTCTTTGCGCCTTTTTTTGGTGATCATATTCAGCCTTGGTTTATTGAAAACATTGGCCCCCTACCTATTATTGGCAAGGTTTTTACCGGTGCGCCGATGGGATTAGGGATGTTTACCGCCTCGTTAATACTGGCGATTATGATTATTCCCTTTATTGCCGCTACCATGCGCGATGTTTTCTCTGTGGTGCCAGACCTGCTAAAAGAATCAGCATACGGCATGGGCGCCACTACGTGGGAGGTGATGTTTAAAATCATCTTACCTTATACCAAAGCAGGTGTGGTTGGTGGCGTAATTTTGGGGCTCGGACGAGCGCTTGGCGAGACGATGGCTGTTACCTTCTTGATTGGTAATGCCTTTAATATCAGCCCAAGCCTATTTACATCTGGAGTGACCATTACTTCAGCGCTTGCTAATGAGTTTGCCGAAGCGTCAAGTGAGCTGCACTTAGCGTCATTATTACATTTAGGATTAATACTCTTTGTCATTACCTTTATCGTTCTATCAATATCTAAGCTGATGCTCATGCGTATTGACCAAAAAGCGGGCAATTAAACACACTATTTTAATAGCCAACAAAGCAAATCAAAACAAGACAAACTAAACACGTTATTTGCAGCCATTATTTGACCTAAGAAGGACAAACACTTCATGACTTTAGCACCAGTCACTACTCAAACGACCCAGACAAGCCAGCCTTCTGCAAGCTTTGAAGACCGTTACAACAAGCGTCTTTATAACAAGCGCCGTTTTATCAACAGACTGGGACTTGGTTTTGCCTTATCAGCGATTGTATTTGGTTTGTTTTGGCTGATTTGGATTTTGATTACGCTGTTTATTGAAGGCTTTCAAGGTTTAATCGAGATGCCTGTCTTTATGGCAGATACCCCGCCACCGATGGGCGAAGGTGGTCTACGTAACGCTATTGTTGGCTCAGTGATGTTGGCCTTTTCGGGCTTGGCGATTGGTGCGCCAATAGGCATGATGGCCGGTATTTATTTAGCAGAGTTTTCACATGGCAGTATGTTAGGTAAGGTCACCCGCTTTTTAAATGATATTTTATTGTCTGCCCCATCTATCGTGATTGGTCTGTTTATTTATGCCTTGATGGTCAAAGGACAGAGCTTTTCGGGTTGGGCCGGTGCATTGGCATTGGCGCTGATTGTGATTCCTATCGTCGTACGTACGACAGAAAACATGCTAAACCTTGTGCCTAACACACTGCGTGAAGCCGCTTATGCACTGGGTACGCCAAAATGGAAGCTGGTCAGTACGGTGACGCTGAAAGCTGCCAAAGCTGGTCTGACTACCGGTGTGCTGCTCGCTTTTGCTCGTATTACCGGTGAAACCGCGCCCTTGCTATTCACGGCGCTAAACAACCAATACTTTAGTACCGATATGAGTCAACCGATGGCCAACTTACCCAATACGATTTATCAGTTTGCCATGAGTCCTTATGACAACTGGCATGCACTAGCTTGGGCAGCGGCGCTACTGATTACCGCGACAGTATTATTCTTAAATATTGCGGCGCGCTTTATCGGGGGCAAAGATCATAGCAGATAGTTTAAGGCTAACAGAAGCACAGCTAATAGCAAAAAAACACCCCCATTTAATAAAACTTTAAAACAGATGGATACCATTATGACTGATTTATTAGAGAGAAAAGCGACTAAGCCGATGACAGATACCAGCAGCAAACGCCGTTTACTGGATGACGCTAGGTTTAACAATGGTCAGCATAAACAACCAGATATTGCCCATCTTATCAAGCAAACCATGGCAGACATGCCTGACAACATGCCGCCTGCCAAGATTACCATTCGCGATTTAGACTTTTACTATGGCGACTTCCAAGCATTAAAAAATATCAACATCGATATTCCAGAAAAAAAGGTCACGGCTTTTATTGGTCCTTCAGGCTGCGGTAAATCAACGCTGCTACGTACCTTTAACCGTATGTATGACTTATATCCAAGTATGCATGCTGAAGGTCAAATCACCCTTGATGGCCAAAATATTCTGGCAAAAGACATGGATGTTAATTTGCTGCGTGCGCGTGTCGGCATGGTCTTTCAAAAGCCCACACCCTTCCCGATGTCCATTTATGACAACGTCGCATTTGGCGTCCGTCTCTATGAAAAGCTCAGCAAAGCGGAGCTAGATGAGCGTGTCGAATGGGCATTGAAAAAGGCAGCGTTATGGCTGGAAGTCAAAGACAAACTAAAAGCCTCAGGATTGTCACTATCTGGCGGTCAACAGCAGCGACTATGTATCGCCCGCGGGGTAGCAACGAAACCTGAAGTATTGCTATTAGATGAGCCAACGTCAGCGCTTGATCCTATCTCTACTGGCGCTATTGAAGATTTGATTACTGATTTAAAAAACGACTATACGATTGCTATCGTGACCCACAACATGCAGCAGGCTGCACGTGTCTCCGACTATACCGCTTATATGTATTTGGGAGATATGGTAGAAATGGGTGAAACAGATCAAATATTCACCAATCCCGCACAAAAAGCGACTGAAGATTATATTACCGGTCGTTATGGCTAAGTGGCTGTTTGTTTAAAGCAATCATTTCTAGCAGTCATTTATCACGCTATTCATTTTGGCAATATTTTTATGAGCAACATCAATACGATTAAGGAAGTAAGCATGGCGATAACGGCAAAGCATTTATCAAAGAGTTTTGATAATGACTTACATGACGTGATTGAGCTGTTTATGAAAATGGGTCACCTAGCAGCAGAGCAAGTCATGGTTGCGACACGCGCCTTGATAGCTGCAGATGAAGCAACTGCAAAAAAAGTGATTGCAGACGACCATCTAATCAATCAGCTAGAGATTAAAATCGACGAACAAATCATTTTATTAGTCACCAAACGCCAACCAGCCGCCAATGATTTGCGCTTAGTCATGGCGCTTAGTAAAGGCATTGTTGACTTTGAACGTGTGGGCGATGAAGCAGAAAAAATTGCCCGTATGGCATGCAAACTGATTAAAGATGGCGCCTCTCCAAGAGGCTATTCAGAGGTTCAGCATTTATCCAATCAGGTGCGCCTGATGCTGCTTGATGCGATTGACGCCTTTTCACATATGAATCCTCAGCAAGCGTTTTCGGTATTGCAAAGTGATACAGCGGTTAATGAAGAGTACCAATCTGCCACTCGAGCCTTGATGACCTATATTATGGAAGACAGCCGCCATGTGTCCAAAGTGATTAACATACTTTGGGTATTACGCGCCTTAGAACGGGTGGGTGATCACGCTAAAAACATTGCTGAACTGGTCATTTTTTGCACCAGCGGCAAAGATGTGCGGCATACAGATTTTATGCAAGTCGAACAAATCGTCCAGCAAACAACTGATGCTAGTATGAGCAATAATAGTAAATAGCTTATTTGCGCCATTTATCATCAAGATGATTGATATAAAATGGCGCCGCCTCTACCCTTGCTTTATCACTGCTGCCGTTTTGCTTATAGGTAGCAAAGCACTTGGCTGTATATACCTATTGAATGGTCTTTTTTTATGAGATATATTTTGGAGGTATATGTTTTCGTAACCTATATTTTTCTAGTATATCCACTATTTATGATAGAGGGCTTATTGCAAATAGTTTATTGCAAGTAACCGTTCTCAGCCGTAATATTGGGTGGCAGCTCAGTTTCGCCCAAAGCTTCCAGCAAATTAATCTCAATAGTACGTGATAATGCTGTCAGCGGCAATTGGTTGGCAGCCAAACCAAAAGGCTCCTCCAACTCTTCACTTAACGCGTCCAAACCAAAGAAGGTATAAGCAATAACCCCGCAGATTAGGGGCGTCACCCAGCCTAAAGAAGAAACCAAACCAAAAGGCAGCATGAAACAATACAGGTAAGTCGTACGATGCACCAATAGCGTATAAGCAAACGGCAAAGGCGTGCTATGGATACGCTCGCAAGCCGACAAAACCACCGTCATCGAATTCAGGCGTTCATCCATGTTTTGCACCATATGCTCTGACGTCAAGCGCTGCTGCCGACAATAGCCAAGCTCTTCACCTAACAGTCGTAGCAGATAATTTGGCAGATTTTGTGTTTGCCTCATGCTGGTATGATGGATGGGCTCTACAAAATGCTCCACATCTTGCCAGGGCGAACTGTCTCGCAGTCGATGACGCAATGCATGGGTAAAAGCGATGCTCAAATAAACCAGTCGTCGCTGACTGTCTCGTCCTTCCTCACTGTTTTCCTCTATATAAGACAACACTTGACGGGTAAAGCTGCGCGTATCGTAGACCAATTGACCCCACAACCCCCGAGCTTCCCACCAACGCTGATAGCTGGCATTGTTACGAAAGCCTAAAAACAACGATAACGCAATCCCAAGTAAGGTAAAGGGCGCGACGCTATAAGAAGAAAAAGAGCTGGGGAATCCGTGCTGAATATTGGTAATGAAGGCACTAATCAGGCTAATCAGCAAAATTTGTGGATAGACCTTTGGAAGGATAGAACCACGCAAGGTAAAAAGCAGTTTGATAGCGCTGGGCTTTTGCTTGACGATCATTTTAACGTCCTAACGACTGGTGCTTATAAAAAATAACTGAGTTTTTGCAGGACGAAATGATAACAGACTAAAGAAGCATGAGCAGCAAAAATGCTTATTTATCATGTTTTAATTGGCTAGCAGTTTTTATCGCTCATTTATTCAATAAATTTCTACAAAATAATCGGTTGTTATAATGATGTAAGGATAGCAGGCGCAGGCATACACAGCAGATGTTATCGTTTAAAAATTCGACTATAGTAGATAGGTCTATAACTTATTAAATAAATTGCAGTTAAATAAATCGAGGAAATAAACCATGAAAAAATTAGGATTACTTGTCGCTGTATCGGTAGGCTTAAGTGCTTGTGCAGGCGGTATGAACGGTGGCACCATGCCGGGCAATTCAAACAACATTGTCACTCAATATCCCGTTGAAGCAGCCATGCTCAATATCTATACCAAAGCTCGTAGCCAGAGCTTAGTGGCGAACGTCGGCAATCAAACAGCCTCTGCAGATATCAAAGTGACACCCAAAGGCAGCATGGTATTTAATAATAAACAAGTACAAGGCGCTGAAGTAAATACCATCAATAAAGTCAACAATCAAGTCACTGATCAATCAGTCGCTATTAACTACTTTACTCTTAATCCATTGGTATTCCATGGCTTTACTGATAGCTCAGGTAAATATTCACTGTCGAATCAGACCACAAGCATTCCCAAAATGGCAACGGTTGGTGCCTCTAGCAAACTGATTAAAGAGGACGTCTATGCTGATAGAAGTATGCGTCAAAAAATAGGCACTTATAATCAAGATTGGTCTTTGACCAGAGACAGTAATAATACCGCGTGGTTTTGTATAGAGACTTCAGCTAACTTACTACTCAGTAACGATCCTAATGGCAGCTCGTCAGAATGCTATAAAATCAATGCGCGCGGCGATATTTTAGACAGCAAAGTAACGATTAGTCAGCCATCTACTAATGGCTCTAAGACCATCACCTTTACCAGTCGCTAAATATCTCGCACTTAAAAGCTATCTCGAATAATTATCATTCGAATATAAGCATAAACATACATATAAACACAATCATTCTTAAAAACCGGTCTGCTAACAGATCGGTTTTTTTAATGGCGAAATCAATACTATTACACCGTAAAACCCTACCTTCTCTCGCCTAGTCTGGCTTATTTGATATCTATACGACTTTATTCTATAAAGTTTTGCCAAACTTCCTTTAATACCTTTTTACTTACTTTCATCTAGCCTATTTTATGATTGTTATCTAAATCAGAACTTATATTTGCGATAACGGTTATTTATCTCATTAAGCTGACCCTTTACCATGTATATAACTTATGGTCCTGCTACTAAAGACCCAACCTATTAAGTAGCGGCGCATTGGCTCACTTGATAGCCATATTGCTGAGCATCTGACAGATAAGTTAAGACCATCAAAGTTGATAGAAATCCGTCAGTAAATAGAGAAACTTTATAGGAGAACGGCATGGCTAATCCAGAGGCAAACGATAGCATGAAAGACAAAGACTCAGCGGCGAAGCTCACATTTTGGCAGCGCTATCAGATTCCAGTCATGTTGACCACCGTGGGAGGCGCGATTGATACCATTGGTTTTATCGGCCTACTCGGCTTCTTTACCAACCATGTCACAGGTAACTTGGTGATGGCTGGTGGTGGTTTGGTCAAAGGCGGCGATGGTTTATGGGTCAAACTCGGCGCATTGCCGGTATTTTTGATTACCGTGATTATAACCAAACGTATGATCAATATCACCAGTGCCAATAAGCCCATTTTAAGTAACTTACTGTTCGCTGAGGTGATATTTTTATTGGCTTTCTTAGCCTCTGCTGTTTACTTTGGACCTTTTGAGCAGGCAGGTACATTAGAGGTCGCCTTTACCGGTTTCTTAGGTTTGACCGCCTTTGCGATTCGTAATACCGCTGGCAAAAGTGTGATGGGTAAAATGAAACCAACGCTTTTGATGACGGGTAATACCACGCAGCTAGGTATTGATTTATCAGATTATGTCTTCGACCGCAATAATTGCAATATGGACAGCCTCAGACACAGCTTCACCTTGGTAGCCAGCTTTACGATAGGCGCATTTGTTGGCGCCGTGCTATATATCTATATTGGTTTATGGGCGATTGCACCTTTTATCCTGCCAGTGCTATATGCAGCGATAAAAATGCGTGATAAGCAGGCATTAAAAGAAGCGACTGGTACTTAAGACATATCCTTACTGTAATCTTCACTTATTAAAGAGCACGCGGGAGCCTATGGCGTCGGAGTAAAGTACTACTATAATCCACCGAAAGAAATCGTTAAAAACGTCTAAAATCTTGATAATTTTATCGTCCAAATAATAGAAACGCCATGCTGGTTAGTATGGCGTTTTTTTATGGCTTCTTTTTATTTTTATAATGAACTGTTCTTTAAATGAGAAATTACATTTGTAAATAATGCTATTTATCCGCCTGCCATCAACAGCTAATATATCTTTATTGATAATTATCAATGATTAAGTGTAGTTAACTTCAGCCCATTAAAAGGAATGTCGAGATGTCTAAGAATCTTCTAGAGTTGTTGAACCCACAAAACAGCCAAATCATCTTTATTGATCAACAGCCACAGATGGCATTTGGCGTACAGTCAATCGATCGTCAAAGCTTAAAAAATAACGTCGTTGGCTTAGCAAAAGCGGCTAAAACTTTCAATATTCCGGCGACTATCACGGCAGTTGAAACAGCCAGCTTCTCTGGTAATACCTTCCCTGAACTGTTAAGTGTTTTTCCTGAAAATGAAACCCTTGAACGTTCTTCAATGAACTCTTGGGATGATCAAAACGTCCGTGATGCCTTGGCAAAACATGCTGCTAATGGTCGTAAAAAAATCGTGGTATCTGGCCTATGGACTGAGGTCTGCAATTTATCTTTCGCATTATCATGCATGCAAGACACTGATTATGAAATCTATATGGTGGCGGATGCGTCTGGCGGTACTTCTGTTGAAGCCCACCAATATGCGATGGAGCGTATGATGCAAGCAGGCGTGATTCCAGTGACTTGGCAACAAGTGCTATTAGAGTGGCAACGTGATTGGGCCAATAAAGCCACTTATGATGCGGTGATGGACATCGTCAGAGAGCATTCTGGTGCTTATGGTATGGGTGTTGATTATGCATATACGATGGTACATAAAGCCCCTGCCCGCGCTCAGTCTATCGGTAGTATCGGTCCGAACCCTGCGCTGCTAAAAAAATAATATTGGTTTTAAAAACTAATAGCAACTCAGCTTGGTTAAGATTTAATTTTGTCTTAACCAAGCAAAAATTAAAACCGATTAAGCCGATATTAGAGGCTATAACCCTTCATTAGAAACGTTAAGCATATGAAAATTTATATTATCTCATTGGTTGTCGGTATTCTTGCAGGCTTACTTTATGGGGTGCTACAGGTACGCTCACCTGCGCCACCTGTTGCTGCATTGATTGGATTATTAGGAATGTTAATAGGCGAACAAATGATACCGTTTGGCAAGCAGCTGGTTGCTGACAACCCTTTTAGCGCTGAGAAGATAGCAACGCCAATTGACACACCTGCCACTCGACACCCTAAAATCGTATCGATTGCAAAAGACATAAAAAACGATGAATCGCTTTTAAAATGACAAGACGCTGAGAAGTGGCTTTGTGGAAAACAAGACGTTAAGTAATAGCACGTTGAGCAATAGGACTTTAAAGATAGCGCCAATTTCTTGCTTGCTGATACTGGCAAAAAAGACCAACTGCTGTGATAAGGAATTCTCTTACCTTTACTAGGATAATATTATGACAAGCCCTGACATTATTTATTATAACGGCAAAATGACGACGTTGGATCGCGCCAAACCTTCTGCTAGTGCGGTGGCGATTAAAGATGATCGCTTTATTGCCGTTGGTAACGACAAAGACATCAGAGAACTGGCTGGTGCCAATACCAAGGTCATTAACCTCAATGGTCGTAGCGTGATACCGGGTCTGTTCGACAACCATACGCACGTGATTCGTGGTGGTCTCAACTATAATATGGAGCTGCGCTGGGATGGGGTACGCTCATTAGCAGACGCCATGTCTATGCTAAAGGCACAAGTGGATAAAACACCTTCGCCGCAGTGGGTACGTATCGTTGGCGGTTTTACCGAAAATCAATTTGTGGAAAAGCGCTTACCAACGTTAGACGAAATTAACGCTATTTCACCAGATACGCCGGTTTTCATTCTACATTTATATGACCGCGCCCTACTTAATGCCGCAGCGCTGCGTACCGTTGGTTATACCAAAGACACGCCAGAACCGCCAGGTGGCCAGATTCAGCGTGATGCCAATGGCAATCCGACAGGCCTGCTGCTCGCTCAGCCGAATGCTACTATCTTGTACGCCACCCTAGCCAAAGGTCCAAAGCTGCCATTTGACTACCAAGTGAACTCTACGCGTCATTTTATGCGTGAGCTAAACCGCTTGGGTGTCACAGGTATCATTGACGCTGGCGGTGGTTCACAGAATTTCCCTGACGACTATGAAGTCGTACAAAAACTCAATGATGACAATCTGCTGACCGTACGCATGGCTTATAACTTATTTACCCAAAAGCCAAAAGAAGAGAAAGAAGACTTCTTAAATTGGACGCAAACCACTAATTACAAGCAAGGTGATGATTACTTCCGTCATAATGGGGCGGGTGAAATGTTGGTATTTTCAGCAGCAGATTTTGAAGATTTCCGCCAACCACGCCCAGAGATGCCGCCAGAAATGGAAGGCGACCTTGAAGAAGTGGTGCGGATTTTGGCACAGAATAAATGGCCATGGCGCATGCATGCCACTTATGATGAAACCATTGAGCGCTCGTTAAATGTGTTCGAAAAGGTACATCAAGATATTCCTATTGATGGTTTAAACTGGTTCTTTGACCATGCCGAAACCATCTCACAGCGCAATATCGACCGTATCGCTGAGCTTGGTGGCGGGATTGCTGTCCAGCACCGTATGGCCTATCAAGGTGAGTATTTCGCCGAGCGCTATGGCACAGCGGCAGCGGCCAATACCCCACCTGTTAAGCAAATGTTAGATAGCGGTGTCAATGTCTCTGCCGGTACCGATGCCACACGCGTCGCCTCTTATAACCCTTGGGTATCGTTAGCATGGTTAATTACTGGCAAGACTGTTGGCGGTATGAAACTTTATGAGCAAGACAATCTCGTTGATCGCGAGACGGCACTACGGATGTGGACCGAAAAGGTCGCTTGGTTCTCTAACCAAGAAGGCGAACGCGGTCGCATCGAAGTCGGACATTTAGCGGATTTTATCGTCCCAAGTAAAGATTTCTTTAGCGTAGCAGAAAACGAGATTGCTTACTTAACCTCAAATATGACGGTTGTTGGTGGCAAGATTGTCTATGCCGATGGTGAGTTCTCAGGTTATGACACCCCACTACCACCGGCGATGCCGGATTGGTCGCCAGTCAATCAATATGGTGGTTACGGTGCATGGGGCGAGCCTGAAGGCGCTGGTAGAAACTCCCTAGCGCCACTTATGAATCAAGCAGCAATGTCTTGCGGCTGTGCCAGTGCTTGTACGCTGCATGGTCACAACCATGCAAAAGCCTGGACTTCGAAAGCACCGGTATCTAACTTTAAAGACTTTTTCGGCGCTTTTGGTTGTTCTTGCTGGGCAGTCTAAGTTCAGTCAAATGCAGTCCAGACATGAGTGTCTGCTATATAAATAAAAAGCCCACTGATTTTGTCAGTGGGCTTTTTATTTTACTTAGTTTTTTATTTTCTTTAACTGTTATCTTTAAAGCCTATGATTGAATAATATCGCTATAACATCCAATAATACCCAACATTTCGAGTTCAGATTAATAGCTATTCAATTGTTTACTGCACACCATCTGCAGGTGTTTGGTCTAAATTTGAATTATTTTCATTGACAGTGACGGTATCATCGGCTTTTTGCTCACCGTCATTATCCGACGCTGCCATGCCATCTGCAGTCATGCCCGTTTCGACAACTTCATTCCCTTCATTAATATCATTGCCTGCTTCGCTCTCTTCAACAACCGCAACTTCATCTGTCACTTCGGTCGAATCTGCCACCACATCTTCTCTTTCATTGCTACAAGCCGTGACGCCGAGAATACCGGCGAACAATGCTATCCATAATGCCTGTCGCGCTTTGGTTAATCCTACATTTTCGGGTATTCTTTTCATCTTAATCTCCTTGACAGCTATCTAAACATTAAATGCTTAATGGGGTTTTTTGCTAAAAAACCATTTTGAAATATGAATAGTCTAAAATAAGCACAATTAAGACGACCTTATGATATAAATCTGATAGTAAATAGGAGCTTCTTGTTTGTTTTTATTAACTGTTTATTAAAATAAACCAAACATCATAGGTTGGATTTGATACGAATAAAAAGAATTAGAAATGTTTGAACCACCTTATTTGCCTACTTTCATAGCAATCATTTTGCTAAATTGCATTCGTTGAGAATTCCCAAAGCTTATAGCCCTTAAACCAATACCCTCCTTCTAGCACACCAAATCGCAAAAATACCTAGCTAAATCTATAACTCACCAGTATAAAAAGCGTGAATAAATCTTACAGAAATAATTCGCTTATTTTTAAACATTCATTTAAAATACATCTTATGGAAGCCAGTTTAAAAGCTCAATATCTTTATAATTTTATTGTTTAATCTTATTATTTTAACAGTGTTTTTTGCTTTTCTTCACAATTAACATTAGGATGACGAAAGCGATAAAAATCGAGCTTTGTTAAATGAGCCACTTATTTTC
This sequence comes from Janibacter sp. CoH_79_TC_3, assembly GCF_058197955.1. NCBI lineage: Bacteria > Bacillati > Actinomycetota > Actinomycetes > Micrococcales > Intrasporangiaceae > Janibacter > Janibacter sp. CoH_79_TC_3. The sequence goes on along the minus strand of NZ_JBXWIV010000002.1, from coordinate 59,319 downwards.
AATTTTTGGAGAGCCTTATGCGCCTTTTTAATTCAACATCTTTTCATCAGCAATCACTTAGCTACTCTAAACTTGCTCTAGCATGTCTACTCGCTCTTGGTACAGCAGGGATGGTCGGTTGTGATAAATCAAACCCTGATGAAGCCAGCGCAACCAAAGCAGAAACCACTCAAGCTACCAAAGATAGCAAGGCGCCAAATACTAAAGATGGTGAGTTACCAGTGATTGACGCTATTATCACCCATGCGCCTGACGTACCTCCGCCCATCGATCGTGACTATGCGGCAAAAGTCATCGTAAAAATGGAAACTGTGGAAAAAACCATGCGCTTAGCGGATGGCGTTGAGTATAATTTCTGGACATTTGGCGGTCAGGTGCCAGGACAATTTATTCGCGTACGTCAAGGTGATGAAATTGAGTTTCATTTGTCAAACCATCCTGACTCTAAAATGCCGCACAATATTGACTTACATGCCGTGACTGGTCCAGGGGGCGGTGCCGCTTCTTCGTTTACCTCTCCTGGTTATACCTCTGAGTTTAACTTTAAAGCGTTAAAACCGGGCTTATACGTTTATCACTGTGCGGTAGCGCCCGTTGGTATGCACATCGCAAACGGTATGTATGGTCTGATTTTGGTTGAGCCAGAAGAAGGTTTACCAAAAGTTGATCGCGAATTCTATGTGATGCAAGGCGATTTCTACACCAAAGGCAACTATGGTGATAAAGGGCTGCAACCTTTTGATATGGAAAAAGCGGTAAAAGAACAAGCTGACTACGTGTTATTTAACGGTTCAGTAGGTGCGCTAACAGGTGAAAACTCGCTTAAAGCGAAAGTTGGTGAAACGATTCGTCTGTTTGTTGGTAACGGTGGTCCTAACTTGGTTTCATCATTCCACGTCATCGGTGAGATTTTTGATAAAGTAAATATGGAAGGCGGTAGCGCTGAAAACCATAATGTTCAAACCACGCTTATTCCAGCAGGTGGCGCGGCTATTACCCAGTTTAAAGTAGATGTTCCAGGCGAGCTTGTGATCGTTGACCACTCTATTTTCCGAGCATTTAACAAAGGGGCGCTTGGTATCATCGATGTTCAAGGTCCTGAAAATGCAAAAATTTACTCTGGAAAAGTGCGTGAAGAGGTCTATTTACCTGAAGGCTCAGCGGCGCAAAGCCTCGGCAAAACCAATGCACCGGCTCCCGTAGTGACCGCTGCCAACAAGCAAGAAAGAATTAAAATGGGTGAGTCTGTTTATGCCAGTAACTGTGCAGCTTGTCACCAATTAAATGGTGTTGGTATACCAAAAGCCTTCCCACCATTGGCCAAATCAGACTATCTTAACCAAGACCCCAAACGTGCCATCAATGCTATTTTGCATGGCTTAACTGGCAAAATTACCGTTAACGGTGAAGAGTACAACAGTGTGATGCCAGCGGTCGCCTTAGATGATGAAAAAGTCGCTAACGTCGTCACTTATATCATCAATAGTTGGGGTAATAAAGGTGGTGAAGTCACGCCAGCAGATGTCAAAGCCGCTCGTAAATAATAGGGTTTAGACAGATACTATGGACTGTTCGGTGAAAAGGTTTTTAGCGACCAGTCGCTATTGAAAAGCCATTTTAATTAAATAATCAAATATTCTATCGTTACGTCAAAACGGTGTCTCACTCAATCTGAGTTTGGCACCGTCACTATAAACAAAGCTTTAAAAACAGAAAATTTTTATAGTGGTTAATTGACTAGATGGCTAAATGATTGACGGCTTGATTAACTGTTTGTTATACGCCCCGCCCTTTTTTGGCACTACTAGGAGATTAGTTATGTTATGGACTTACATCACTAACACTCGCAAAAGCAACACTCGCAGCATTAAAACTTATAAAAACAAGACTGTAAAAATTACCACCCAAAAGATTCTGAATACGACTGCTCGCCCGCTAGCACTGCTATTGGTGGTCAGTGCGCTGACTGTAACAACCGACTTTGCGTTTATGAGCACGCAAGCACAAGCAAAAGAGCTGACCATTCAGCCGGGCACTTATCGTCCGTTATATTTGAGTAAAAATTCACCGTTAGTGGCAGTTGATAAATTTAAAATTGATGAGCTGCCAGTTACTAATATACAGTTTTATCAGTTTTTAAAAGAAAACCCAAAATTTCGCCAACGAGCAATTGCGCCAATTTTTGCCGATGCCGGTTATTTAAAGCACTGGCTCAATACCAAAGATATCTCTGTCCCTAAAAAGGCGGATTTTCGTAAGCCTGTGGTCAATGTGTCATGGTATGCCGCCAATCAGTATTGCCGCGCTCAAAACAAGCGCTTGCCAACCGTTGAACAGTGGGAATATGTCGCGCAGGCTTCTACCACCAATAAAAATGGTAGCTTGGAGGCCGGCTACAACCAACGCATCCTTGATTGGTATGGCAAATCGGCTGGTAGCAAAGACCAACTTGCCGATGTTGGACAAAGCCCTGCCAACTATTGGGGCGTCAAAGACATGCACGGTTTGATTTGGGAATGGACAGAGAATTTTAACAATAGCTTAGTGACTGGCGAATCGCGTGCCGATAGCAACCTAAACCAACAGATGTTCTGCGGCTCGGGCGCAGCAGGTGCGGTCGACCCAAGTGATTATGCGGCCTTTATGCGTTATGGTTTTCGCTCAAGCTTAGAAGCCAAATATACGGTTAGCAGCCTTGGTTTTCGCTGTGCTAGTAATTAATTTGCCTCAATACAGCGCTCTACTTTAACCTAGCGCCCTTTTAACATATTGCCCTTTTAACATAGCGCCCTACTTTTTATTCTCAATTGAATTTAATGGCCTCTAAGGATTGTCTTATGAAAACAATAAAAACCATTCAAAATACAAGATTGCAAAATACAGCGACTCACTCATTAGCTCATGTATCTCATGCTATCAAACTAACCTTGGCGGCTGGACTATGTATGGGCTTACTCGCTTGTAGCAACCCTGACGCGCCTAACTCGGCGACGACACAAGAAAGTCAACCTGATGCTACTTCTGAATCTAAAGTAGCGAAAGATAATCATCACGATATGAAGGACATGGACCATCAACAGATGAATCATGCCGATATGAATGCGCAAGAACCGGCAGAAGCATTGGGACAAGATTATTCTATCTATCAGGCAGGCGGCGACTGGACAGACCATCGTGGCAATACCTTTGAGCTTGATAATCTTAAGGGTAAAAATCAAGTAGTGGTGATGGCTTATACCAGCTGTCAGCACACCTGCCCTATCTTAGTGCAATCGATGAAACAGATGTATAAAGAGATGACGCCTGAAGCGCGTGCGCAAACGGAGTTTTTACTGGCGACATTAGACACTGAGCGCGATAGCGTCGAGGTGATGAAAAACTTTGCTGAGCATAATGATCTTGGCGATAACTGGCGCCTGATTTGTAGCGATGAAGCCAGTACCCGCATGCTTGCCAATACCTTAAATATCAAGTATCAATTTGCCGATAATGGCGATATCAACCACTCTAACCTGATTTCTGTATTAGATAAAGAAGGCCGCTTAGTCGCCCAAGGCGTTGGTGTTGCAGACTCTGGCATCAAGCCATTGATTGAGTATTTAAATAGTCACAGTTAAGCATTCAAAATCTATACCTTTCAAATGAGGTTGTTAAAGCTATCATATTAGCTTTAACCTTACTTTTAAATTTCTCTTTAGATATTATAAAAGTATAAAAAAACACCGCTTATCTGAATAGACAAGCGGTGTTTTTAATGGTGTCATCAGCTAGCTATGGCGCTGATTTTGGCGTTAAACCTTGAATTAGCCTTTTAATTAAGCGTTTAAACCGCCAAAGCCAAACCTTTTTTGACGCGCATATCGCCGGTTTCAACATAACGTTGATGCCAAGACAATGCTTCACTCAGGATATGAGGCGTTTGCATACCAGCAGTCTGTGCAGCGCGATCATAGTAATCTTGCAGCATAGGGCGATAGTCTGGATGCGCACAGTTATCAATGATTTTTTGCGCGCGTTGACGCGGTGATAAACCACGCAAGTCAGCCAAACCTTGCTCAGTGACGATAATCATCACATCATGCTCGGTATGGTCAACGTGTGACACCATCGGTGTAATACATGAGATAGCGCCACCTTTGGCAACCGACGGACTTACAAACATTGAGGTAAAGGCGTTACGAGCAAAGTCGCCAGAGCCGCCCAAACCATTCATCATGTTGGTACCCATGACGTGGGTTGAGTTGACGTTACCATAAAGGTCACACTCAATCATCGCATTGATAGCCAACACGCCGAGACGACGCGAGACTTCAGGATGGTTAGTGATTTCTTGTGGGCGCAAGATAATGCGTTTGCGCAATTCTTCGATATTGGCGTTAAAACGATCTAATGCATCTGGGCTTAACGACATAGCAGTAGCAGAAGCTTGGGTCATTTTGCCTGACATAATTAAATCTAACATACCGTCTTGCAATACTTCGGTATAGCCGGTTAAATTCTCAAACGGACTGGCTTGTAATCCTGCCAATACCGCATTGGCAACGTTACCTACACCTGATTGGATAGGCAATAAGTTAGCTGGCATGCGGCCTTTTTTCACTTCTTCATGGAAAAAGTCAATAATATAACCGGCAATTTTATTCGAGCATTCATCAGGATCAGCAAATTTGCTATTGCGGTCAGGCGAATCTGTTAAGACCACGGCAACGACTTTATCCAAATCACAAGTTAGGTAAGGCGAGCCAACACGCTCACCTGGCGTGGTAATCGGAATTGGCTTACGATACGGCGGTACACCAATATCATCAAAGATATCATGCATACCTTCTAGTAACAGGCTTTGGCGGCTATTAACTTCAAGAATAATCTTGTCAGCATTATGCAACCATGCATTATTGGTACCGATAGAGGTAGAAGGAATCAGGCGACCATCTGGCAAAATACCGGCCACTTCAACCACCGCCACATGCATGTCACCGTAGAAACCAAAGGTGCTTTGCTGAGCAACATGCGATAAGTGCATATCAAAATAATGGGTTTCGCCGGCGTTAATTTGCTTACGAAGGGCAGCTTCTGACTGATAAGGCGTGCGCATTTTGATACCATTGGCTTCAGCCAATACACCATCACACTCTGCGGCAGTTGACGCGCCGGTTAATAAACCGATTTTGAATTCTTCACCGCGTGCTTGAGCCGCTTTCATACGCTCTGCTAATGCAGCTGGGATGGCTTTTGGATAACCTGCTCCCGTAAAACCACTCATTCCAACATTCATGTCATGTGAGATAAATGTCGCTGCTTGCTCCGCAGACATGATTTTTTCACGTAAACCTTCATGACGGACGCGCTCTTCGTGATTAATTGCACTCATACCTTTTTTCCTAGTAACTTCCCTATTAAAACCAAATTCTCATAATAATGATAAATTTGATACCGAAATAGCAATAAAATACGATGTAGTATATTAACAACTTTACAATAAAAGACAAGCCGATTGTTTTAGATTTTAATATTGCACATTAAATATCATTATAATTATTAACAATAGTTCATTATTAATAATGATATCCAATCTTCTTTTTTAATTTTTTTGTAATGCTAGTTTAAATTTTCTTCAAATACATATAACCAAAAAAATTTTATACTTAGTTAGTATTTGAAAAATTTCTTGAATAAATGTTCAAAAATTTATTCAGATAGCTGTAACTTTAAAGAACTATGGACTGCTTTAAGCAGTGACTGTGAACTGAGTTGTATGCTGCTCTTTGGTGGTTCACATCATTGTCTTTTTTACTTTTATAGCTAAGTAGTTGCCAAATTACAGCGATTAAAAATAATATTAAGAGAAGATGTTTCTGAAAGAAAGAATAGGAAATATGATAAATATAATTTTTAAATAATATGAAGCCATATAACCATCATCTATCAATTAATAGATGAAGTTTTGATAGATATCAGCTTTTTGACTAGCAGACCTATTTGACAATTTTTAGAAAACACAATTATTATTGGTTCATACTCATGTTTTATAATTGCAATGCACTCTATTGTTTGCCATTACTCATGATGACTTAACTAATGAAATATTGTTCTATATTTGAAAAAATATATTCTTGGAAAGAAATTTAAAGCACAGTGCTTTAATGTTGAAATGACTGCATTTGAGGTAAGATAATAGCGAAAGACAAGTTATTAGCAATTTAGGTTAAAAATATCTATAACATCAGGATAAAAGACGCTTATCAGATGATAGATGAAACTAAGGACAGATTATGATAACGGAAGAGCACGTTTTGGCTTGTATCGATGGCTCAGCGGTGACTGGCTCAGTATGTGATTATGCCGCGTGGTACGCAAGCAAGCTGGACATATCGGTAGCATTATTGCACGTTAGCGACGTAGCAGCTTCGATCAGACACGATTTATCTGGCGCCATTGGCATTAATAGTCGCCAGTCTTTACTCGATGAGTTATCCGAGCTGGATGAGCAACGGGCTCAGGTGGTAAACAGCTACAGCAATGCATTAGTACAAGACGCAAAAAGTCATATCCAAAGTAACTTTAAAGGCGTGAACGTCTGCATCTATCAACGCCGCGGGAAGCTGCTGCCAGCGATTGAATACTTTCAAGCAAAAAACCGTGCTATCGTCATGGGCCGCCGCGGTGAAGATCATAAAAACAGCCGAATCAATATCGGTAGCCAAATCGAAACGGTTGCCCGTGCCTCAAACATACCTGTGTTAATTTGTTCAGAGAAATTTAAAGAGCCCCAATCCTATATGGTGGCGTTTGATGGTAGTAAAACCGCGATGAATGCCATCCAGATGCTAGCGAAAAGCAATCTTTTACAAGGCCTGCAAGGTCATATCGTAATGGTCGGTCATGATAATGAGGCGTCTAAAAAAAGCCTTGACGACGCTACCATGCAATTGAGGACAGCAGGCTTTAGCGTAGATGCCCATCACCTGCCACTGCTTGATGCGGTTGATGGCTTACTCGGCTTTCAACTTGAAAATAACATCGACATCATTGTGGTTGGGGCTTATGGGCGTTCTAAGCTCCAGCATTTATTTTTGGGTAGTACCACCACAGAGATTATTGCCAGCACCCTATCACCTGTTCTTTTGGTACGTTGAATAGTTGAAGTTACAGATTTTTATATCATAAATTTTGCCTTAAAAATTTTAGTTTTTATTTAATTAATTCAACACTCTATATTTCATTAGGTAATTTCTATCCGTAAAAAAGCAAGGCATCTAATGCCTTGCTTTTTTTGTTTTCCTTTGATGAGTCAATGACTATTTAGCTTGGTTTAAATTAACTACATAGCTAATTAGTCAAAGTGGAAGCCTGCGCCGATTGCAGCACCTACGTTCCCTTGCGTATCCGCTGTGCCATTTAGCTTCATTACCCAACGTCCATCATTAGACATTTTAGAGAAACCAATAGCGACGGCACTTTCACCATTATACGCTGCAATACCACCCCCTATCATTGGTTTACCGATGATGTAAGCTTGTGGCAATGAAGACATGGCCATAGCCGCTGAGATACCCGCATTGGCGTCATCTTCGACTTCGCCAATTTTGTAGCCAAGCTCATTAATGCTGTTACCTAAACCTCTGCTAACAGCGTCTAATTGCCCGAAGTTCACAGCATCTCTAGGTGCCATGCCATCCGCAACATTCGTCACCTTAGTGCCAGCTGCATTGATACCGGCAGCAGTCATACCAGGGGCAGTTTCGGCATTACCTGCATAGATGCCAGCAGCTGTCATACTTGGGCCATTTTTAATAGTAACACCACTATTATTAACCGTCGTATTACCAGTCGTCACGCTCTCTACATTGATATTACCATTCAAGTCAAACTTGATGCTACTGCCTTCAGCGGTGGTCTTAATGTTATTACCGCCTTTGAAGCTGAGTACGCTGCTATCACCGATTGGTTTATTAATGACGGCACCGCTATCGGCTCCAAAGTTGAGACCAGCATCGATTTTGTCTTTGTTGGCTTTGATATTGGTGGTATTGGTACTGATATTCGCAGTATTCGTTACGATATCAGCCGCGTTTTTGGTGATGTTGGTAGTGCTGGTTGCGATACTACCACTAAGATCATTAGCTATTACATAAAGCTGACCACCATTAACAGCATCTTTACTATCTTTTGTAATATCTCCATCCATAAGATTGGTAATCTTAGTGTTATTAGCATTAATACCAGCTACGGTGACACTAGGTCCACCTACAATCGTTAAACCATTGTTATTAAAGGTGTTAGCGCCTGCTTTTATACTATCTACATTAAGATTAGGATTCAGGTCAAAACTAACATCATTACTATCAGTAGTTTTAGAGAGAACAATATTGCCATCAGTGTTATTTAGATCAACGCTATCGCCACCTACTACTTTGCTAGCGTTAGCACCTTGGGCACTGATTCCCCAGCCTTTACCTAATGCAAAAGTTGTAGCCTCTAACTGTCCAACAGTAGCAGCGTCAGTAAAATCAATACCTGCCGCTACGTTTGTAATTCTATTGAAACCGTTGTCAATACCTTTATTTGAAATAATAACATCGCCAAAGGTTGCACTATCAAGACTAGTTAAGTCTTTAGCAAGTTTGATTGTTAAAGTACTGTTTGTATCATTAGCCACTACTCCAATGTTGTTACCAGAAGCGAGATTATCCAAGTCAGTTTCGCCGCCTTGAATGGTAAGCTTCTGACCAAGTTTACGATTAACAGTCGTCATGCTATTGTCACCAGTAAAATCAAGACCTAAAGCAATATCAGCACTGTTTTTATCTACTGCTATGTTTGTCGCATATAACTGACTACCGTTAATCGCATCAGTGCTGCTCTCATTAACCGCACCACCACTAACATGCTTTATCTGACGCTCATGTCCTTCCGAGCCAACAGATACTTGAGCACCAACTCCCTGCGCCGCTCCAGCGATATCGTACTCTACTCCACCAACGGTCATTTTCTCTTCTTTGGTTGCATCGGTGATTGTGGTTGAGCCTGCACCTAGTGCCACTGAGCCCTTTTTACTTGCTGAAGAGCCCATACCAAAGGCAGAAGATGCATCACCTGATGAGCTTGAACGCACACCCACAGCTGTGGAGAGGTCTCCTTCGGACTGTGCTTTGACACCAATGGCGACAGATGCTGCACCAACTGATTCAGTATGTCCAGTATATGGAGTAGCTGAATTTTCTATAAGATCACCACCTGTATAATACTTAAACGTATCATTTACGCCAGCACTTTTTGAGGCATCATCTAAATCATCACCACCGATGGCGATGGAAGAGTGGCCGCTTGATTCAACGTTTGCACCAATGGCGATAGATTGCTCTCCACTTGCTGTGGTGTTCTGACCACTCTCTCCGCTACCAATTGCTATTGCTTGTCCACCAGTCGCTGATGCATTGCCACCCATAGCCATGGCGTTTGATTTGGTTGCACCCAAGTTATCAGCATTGCCAACCGCACTTGAATTCACACTATAGTACTTGGTTTTATTAGCGACGACTGTGTTAGATAAGCCTCTTAGTTGCGCGACATTCACCGCATCACTGCCTTTGGTACCAGCGGCTAGATTGACGATCTGACGATTGCCGTCTTTAGCATTGCCAAGAGAAACAGCACCAAGGCTTGTGCTGTTAGTCGCTGTGATAGCAGCTTTGTCTATGACACTGGCACTTGTTGGAGCGAAACCTAGTGCACCACCTGCAACGTTAGCCACTGATCTTGAACCTAGAGCTACACCATCATCTATGATGGACTGAGCACCAGCACCTAATGCGAGTGAACCTTTTGCTGCTGCGGATGAGCCCACACCAAACGCTGATGAGGCAGTACCGGCTGCACTTGAATGTATGCCAATCGCTGTTGCTAGGTTACCAGCAGACCGGGATTTAGCACCCATTGCTATGGAGGCTGCTCCACCTGCTTCAGTGTATCCTCCATAATTGTCACTGGTGTTTAGTAAGTCTCGACCAGCATAGTCATTAAAGGCTGCGTTTACACCGCCACTATTGAATGCTCCAATAGATAGTGTGCCGTCAATATTGGTTTTTGAGGCTGTATCTAGATCATCGCCACCAATGGCGATAGAGGATGCCCCTTTTGATACTGTGTTGGCACCAATGGCGATAGACTGCTCTCCACTAGCAGTGGTGTTCTGACCACTTGAACCGCCACCAATGGCTATGCCTTGACTACCTAAAACTGTGGCATTTTTACCTATAGCAATGCCATGAAGACCTCCTGTTGTAGCATTAATTCCGCATTTTATCTCTGTACTAGCGTCGCAAGGTACGGCAATCGCCTGCATACTAAATCCAGCCGTCACTAACCCCAACCAGATAGTGGTTATACGAAAAATACGGGTAGATGAAAGAGTGGATGTGGTATTGATAGTAGCGTTTGAGCTCACGCTAGATTTTGACGATTTACCACGCGCTTTAGCGTACTCAGAAACTGCCATAAAGCAGTTTAAAGACGCATTCCATATGACTTTATAATTCCGGTTCATGATGTATACTCCCTTACAGACTTATGTGATTTGAGAAATCAAAAGTAAAATCCATTTTTAGAGAGCTGATATGACAAAATAAAACGGGGTATAAATTCATAGGATAAAAGCCATACTTCAGGGAATGTTACCAGTAACAACACTTAACTAACAGTACGCCTTGTTTTGTAAAATCATTATTACTCTCTGTATATTATTATTAATGAATATACAGAGAGTAACAATACCACTCGTCGGAGATTTATTACCGTTCATCATATATATGTTAAATATTGAATATATTTAAATAGGAGAGTTTTTATTATTGATTTATTATTGCTAATTAGCGTTATTGAATAGGCAGCACTATCTGTACTACTAAACCTTGAATAGTATCTTGGCGATTACGAACACTAATTTGACCTTTATGTGCCATCACTACTGCGTGAACGATTGCTAATCCCAATCCATAGCCGCCTGTTTCCCTGTGTCGCGCACTATCAAGGCGTACAAATGGCTGAAAAATACGCTCTAAGTCTTTTTCTGCTACCCCGCCGCCTTCGTCTGTAATGGCGATTGCAAGGGTATCTTTTTTATTATCGAACCGTTTTTTTGTGACTTCAGCGGTGACGGTTGAGCCTGAGGATGTGTGCATAAAAGCATTACGGATAATATTTTCAAGGGCGCTATGCAACTGTTCTTGATTGCCAATCACAGTCAAAGACGCACCAGATGATGACGATGATAAAACATCGGGAGGCGTCCACTGCCAGCGCACATTTTTATGCTGAAACTCAAAACAGACGTCTTTGCCAATTTCAGTGATGAGTTCAACAATATTTACGGCATCATTTTCTAAATTATCGAGGGTATATTGCTGCATTTGTAGCGATTGAATATGAATAATTTGCTCAATCAGCTCATTCATTCGTGCTGACTCTTTATCGATACGGTCAAGGTAGCGGCTGGCATTGGGCGCAAAGTCACGCGTCAGTTCAGTAGCCACATCAAGACGCGCCAGTGGTGAGCGCAGTTCATGGGAGATATCACTTAACATCTGTTTGCGCGCCAGCTCACTATCCGCCAATCGCGTCGATAATTGAGCAACATCTTTTGCCAATAGTCCTAGCTCATCAAAGCCCATCTCTGATAAATGGGGGTTGGCTTGATAATCGCCATCGATCATACGGTGCACGGTATCTTGCACCTGAGCGATGCGCCGAGTCAGTGTACGACTGAGCCAAAAGCAGACCAAAGTACTAAAGAGGATAATCAGCAGCAAACGCACCGTGAAATTACCGCGTTGTAGCTCTAAAACGTCGGCAAAACGTAAATGCGGGCGCAATTGTATAATGGCCGTTTGGCCGTCCGGCAAATCTACGGTTAAATCTGCCAGTTCTGGGCGATTATTAGGGTCAAAAATCACTTCTCTATTCGGCATCGCTGGATGCAGAATTTCGTTAATGAAAGAAGGCTTTTCATAGGCGCTGTCATTTTTATTATTAGGCGCTCTACGATTGTCAGACATAGCCTGTGATGGCAAGTCACGCTCCACTTCCTGACCGTTTGTTTGACGCTCTTCCCTATAACGATAACGCGGAAAAATAATAGCGCCCTGCTCATCGTAAATTCTAATTTGACTCATCAACCGTCGGTCTTGCCGGTACAGCTGCCTGACGGCCAATAAATCACCCGCTTGTAGCGCCGTAACCACTGCTTGACGCTTGAGTAACAGACTGTCAATTTGCACGTCCATCCGAGCGCTGAGCTCTTTACCATTGAGCCAACGTTCTACCATAACAGAGATGATAGAGGTGATGAGTACAGTCAATAACAGACTGAGAAATAGCCGCCAAAATAGCGTCATTCTTGGCTTAAATGTAGAAGTAGGCATTGATGAGTCCGTCATTACAGCACCAGCTGATAACCTTTACCACGAATCGCCTTGATAGACTCCTCATGAAAAGGTTGGAGTTTTTTACGCAGGCGAGATACATGCACATCAAGGCTGCGATCGAACGGCTGCAGTTCACGCTGTAAGACATTTTGTGACAGCCATGCTTTACTTACCACCTCGCCTTTCTGTTTAAGTAGCGCCAACAATAAATCGAACTCTGTACCAGTCACTTGTAGCTCAACGCCATCTATTTGACAAATACGTTGATTTTGGTCCAAATGCAGGCGACTCTCTGGCAATATCGTATGCTCTGACGAGGCTGCACCCAAGGCGGTAATACGGCTGCGTTTAATCACCGCGTTAATACGTGCCAGCAGCTCACGCGGGTTACAAGGCTTGGTAATATAATCATCTGCCCCAAGTTCCAGCCCAATAATGCGATCAATTTCTTCACCTTTTGCCGTCAACATAATCACAGGGATATCGCTGATAGCGGGCAGCTGACGCAGGACACTGAGCCCATCTATCTTTGGCATCATAATATCGAGCACCAATAAATCATAAGGTGCACTGTCATGCATCGCTACTTTTAAGCGTTCGATGACTGCCTCGCCATCATGAACACAATCACAGCGAATACCGTGATTATGCAAATATTCTTGCAACAGTTGGGTCAACTCTTCATCATCGTCACCCAATAAAATATTTGGCATCGTCATCCTCCACTCCTCTCTACTTTCTTGCCGCTCAGTCAAATGATTCCAAGCATGCCATAGTATGGCGCATATTATCAGGCAAGCGCCCATCAATGCGCCACAAACGTTACCTTTCTTAATATTTCATAAATGTTCGCAACTTCTAGCTGTCGTATGATAGCCGCTATCAGCAACAAACACTGACGGCAAGTAATGATTCATAGTGGCTATCCGGGACACTTGCCAATCGTTACTTCTCAGACAAAAAACTGCTTTTCGTAATAAGTGCAGCTTGTAACATAAATTTTGTAACATAAGTAACGTTTGCTCCCTCATTTAAGGTAACTATTAAGGTAATAATGATGAAAAAATTATTGATAGGCTCAGTATTGGCGATGTCTAGCGTGTTAACGGTTACGGGCTGTACCAGTGTCAACGCAACCACCGATACGACGTCAGCAACGCCAACAACGACCAGCATGCAAAAGCAGCATAAAGCTGGAATGAAAGACGGCATGCACAAAGACAGCATGAGAGGCCCTATGGCGCAGCTAGATTTGACAGCGACGCAGCAGGCGCAAATCAAAGCCATTATGCAAGAAAAATATGCTGGCAACAAAAACGATCGTAGCAAATATCAAGCAGAGCGCGCGCAAATGCAGCAACAAATGCAGACGTTGACTAATGCCAAAACTTTAGATGCCGCAGCAGTTAACCGCCTAGCCGATCAACAAGCAGCAAAGACCAAGCAGCGCTTTATTGAACGCGTACAAACCGAGCATGCTATCTCGCAAGTACTGACCCCTGAACAACGTCAAAAAATGGTGCAATTAAAATCAGAAAGAAAGGCAAAAGGTCATCATGGTTCAAAAAATCGTCAGATGCATGGCAAGTATCAGCAAGGCATGTAATTGACTGCTACTCTTCAATAACAATATGAATGTTTTAAGAAGAATATGAGTATTTAAGAAAGTAGATTATAAAAAAGCGCATCGGTTAGCCGGTGCGCTTTTTTAATTTCAAATGCCTTCTTTATAGGATTAATTACACCCAAATTGGTTGCATGAGTAATTAAAGCTATTTCCATCACTATCACTACCATTATGGTAAGTATAAGACCCAATCTGGCGAGAAGATTTGTTCCAAGAACTCCCATTAGCACTAGTGCCATTAGTATATGAAGTGTCCCCAATTCTATTTGTATTCTGACTCCAATTACTTCCCGTATTGCTATTATAACCAGGCGTATAGGTTGTATTTCCTATTCTACTATTCGTATACGAGTTCCCACTTGCATCAGAGCAGGTCGAAAATGTCGAGCTTCCAATGCATCCTGCCTGTGCTGAGCTACAAGTAATTACAGCAAAGATAATACCCACTAAATACTGTTTCATATCTATCCTTTTTAATTTAAATAATGTTTCTATTTATAAGAAACCATCTAACTCTTTAAGTACTTTAAAAAATAAAACCCATTTTCTTAATCCATTGAGCCCAAGCGCTGTTTATACATCGGTAGCATATTAAATAGCGTTTTGCCCATTGCGGTACCATTACCTTGACGGTAATATTCGCCAATCTCAGCGCTATATTCTTTTAAATCAATGCTGTTATTGGCGTTTGGTATCTGACTGTCATTCGGTAGGTTGGGAAACGCCTTATCTTGAGCACGAATAGGCATATATTGAGTAAGGGCATCAATAATGAGACTGCTCTTTTCTGTGGTTTCTACACTTAACTCATCACTTGATTCACCACTGGCATCGTTCGGTAGATAGTGGCGACTGTGCTGCCATTGCAACTGACCTCCTTTATCAAAGCCGTATAGTTTTTGCACGGGCAGATTTGCAGTCAAGGCCGGTGAGCTTGTTTCTAGTAAATCCGCTTCTTGTGTTCTTAGCATTTTATCATCAGCAAAATCTTTCATTTTTACTAAAACTTGTTTGACCATTGATTTACTGGTGATTTTACTATCCGCAGCATAAATGTCATCTTGTGTATCAGAGGCACTGTGTGTTATCAGCTCAGGGTATTGCTGAGTGATGAGTTTATAAAAGGTGCGCATATAGTCTTTATATGCCTGTTCATCGCTCGCGCTACTTTGGACACGGCGAATGATTTTTGCAGTATTGAGCATAGGTGCTAGCTGCTTTTCAGGTAATTTAGGCGCTAGTGCCGTTAGAATACTTGGATTAATAAAATCGAATTGACTCACATCAGCCTTTGCATAGACGCTGTCTTCTGCTTGAATATGACTTTTTATCATCGCACGACCAAAATCCTTCGGTAACGTACCATCATCAAGGCCTATTTTTAACCATTTATTTTGCCATTTGGTGCCCAACTTATCATCAGCAAGCTTTGATGTCAGCAAAGCAAAATTGTCCGCCCACAGATAGACGCTAGCGGTTTTAAAATCGATATAAATAGGTTGATTGATACTACTATGATGGTTACGCGCCAAATACTGCGCACTACCCAGCATGGTAAACTTACCTGCCAGCGGCTGATAAACACCCTGCGCATTCATAGATAATGGCTTTAGCAGATAAGCATCCAGTAATTGCGATTTTTTGATATCTAGTGTAGATTTTTTGCTGTCATATTCATTAAATAGCTTTTGGTAATAAGGTGAGATGGTAGCAACACTGGCGGCGCTAGCAGAATCTATATCAGATGATGCTGGCACCGCGACCTCTGCCGCCGCGTCTACCACGTCCTCCGCTGCTTCCTCAACGCTATAAGCAGTACTATCATAGTGAACCTCCGCCCACGCTTCATAAGCTGCTGAGCAGGCTAGGTACGATTGCTTAAGTGCCTCACGCTGGGGCGCGTAATCAATCGACGTAATCTCTTTTTTCTGTGCTTCTGCTTTTGTTAATAAGGTAGCATAAGCTTGGTCGTGGTTATCTTCGCAATAGCTATCAACATCGTCTGATGCCACCCGTTGTGTACTATCGATAGCTGTAAATTGATGCTCATTAATAACCTCAATATTACTATGATAAGCAAAAGACTGCCGGCGTTGCTGCTGTAATGCGCTGGCTAATGCGTTTTTTGCAACGCTTGGCGCATTATCTGCCTGCAAATTTTTTGATTGACCAAGATTGGTAGATAAGTTGGTAGACTGGCAAGCCGTTATCAGTAATGTACTGGCGACCAATGTCATAGAAACCAAAGAGCTTACCGTCATCATTGATTTAGAGCACAAGGTATTTATCTGCCTTGGTTTATTAATGGATAAGGCCACATTTAATTTTTTCATTTTCTCTATCCTTGAAAGACGTTATATTTTGCTAGACGTTATATTCTGCTAAGCATTGTGCAACGATGATTGATACTGAAAATATATCAGCATATCAGCGCCTATCATCAAACGAGGCTGCCTACTCTGCTGAGTTTGTGACATCATCATAATCAGCACTTGCATCAGTCGCTTCTACCTCTGCTGCTTCTACTTCCGTTGCTTCTATATAGTCATAGCGCGCATAACGTGCCTTCTCTAACTTCTCTTTTTGCTGACGATTTGTTGCAAGCCACGCGTTGCCATCGATAGCGGTCGGCGACTTTGCGCTAAAAGATTGTGCCAATAATGGTGCTAATGGATGTTTGTTAAAGCTGGCACTATCATAGCGCGTCTGATTCAAGACCGTGTTTTGTGAACCAAAAAAGTCACTGCCGATATTGGTTCGTTGCTGTTTTGCCAATAAATGATCTGAGCCATCTAAATAATAGTAATTGATATGATTAAAAGAGATAGGACTCACCGCTTCTATCAGCTGCAGCAATCCGCCAATATCTGCACTTTGATAGCCTTTGTTATACAATTCAATCTTAGCAATCGCAGCTTTCAACACATTATCATCAGGATAGTCTTGTGGATTTTGGTCAATATGCTTTTGCAACGATCGTGAGATGTTTTTAAATATTTTACCTATCATCTCACCGCTTTGACGACTGCCAAAATAGACTTTAACCGCCCTATCAGCGCCTACCTCTTTAGCAAACTCATCATCACGTATATCCACAGCACTGAAATACTCTGGCTCTAGCTCTGCCATACTGTTTTGTACTGCGTCAATGACCGCATCATAAATGACACCTGACGGTATTTGAGCAATAGAAGTAACCGCTTCAGGTAAGCCAAAATTCACCGTATGAGTGGTCATTTGCGCGGGCAACGGCGTATGCTCAGGATTGCCTAGTGCCAAGATGGGCATCAACGCCGATGGATCGATCGTCGCTGCACCTTTGTCAAAATCAAGAGCAAGCGGTAGCTGAATCGATGAATGGATGGTCGGCGCTACATAGTCGTAGCTGTATACACTCTGTAGCTGCTTTTGTTTGGGCTTATAATGACTGACGCTATTGAGGGTCAGGTATTGATAATGGTAGGCATTCATTGCTTGAACTTGTTCAGGGGTACGGATAAACATATTGATAAGATTGGTCATTAACCCCGGATAAGCATGAACGGCATTTTTATCTTTAGGGTCATTTGCCGTTTTGCTAGCTTGCATGTCTTCATAGTTACGTAGCCAATCTTTTGATTTGATACGACTTAAATTAGATAACAAACCACTAGCGTCGCTTTCGTACGCGCTATCATCTCTCTGATTGCCGTATTCATTGTAGTTATTCTCGTCATAACCCTCTGTATCGTAACCATACTTATCGTGGCCATATTCATCATAACCTTCACTATCATACCCATATTCGTCGTAGCCGTTTTGATCATAGCCTTCCTCATCATAGCCATTTTGATCATAGCCATACTCATCGTAACGACGCTCTTCTTCGACAGTGCGCGCAGCGACAGCGGCAGCCACCGCTTCAGCAGCAGAATCGCCGCTATAAACCTTATCACTATCCTCAATATCATTTTCTTCATTATCGCTGTTAATGTCTTCTTCGACCGCCACCTCGTCTGCTGCTTCTAGATTTTCATCATCATTAATATTTTCATCAGCGGTACTGTTATAAAGATAAAGCTCGAGCAGTGTTCTAAAAAAACTGCTCGAGCCGGCGTCAATACTGTCGGCTTTAATATAAGGGACGGAATGATAATTAGCCTGCGATACTGACACGTGCTCCGTCGCTAAATTCTGACGAATAGCACTCAGTAGACGCGCCTTGGCTTGCACTTCTGGATTTGGGTTTTTAGTTTGGTCAAATAAACGCTGATAACGTTCAGCATTCTTATTCAATTTGGTGTTGAACACTTTACCCTGAGTTTGGTTTTGCTGAGTATCAGCAACACTAAAATCTATGCCTGTCGTGGATAAATTGGACTGCGATGACAAATCTGCCGTTGTTTGACAACCCACCAACGTCACCGTGGCACTTGCAGCACTAAGCACATAGACAACAAACTTGGTAGAAGGATTTTTATAATTGGTAAATGATTGGGCTACCAAATTTTGAAACCGATGCGGCAAGGTGCGTTTAGGAGAAGTAATCGGTGACATAAAAATCCCTTTATTTGATAAAAACAGACAATGATAACTTTAGTCATTATTCTTTTATTTATAACATAAAAGGTTACATTTTAGGAAAGATACAGAAATATTTTAGTGAAATTTTTATAATTACTCTTATATTCTAGAAAACAAAAAAGCGCTACCCGATAAGATAGCGCTTCATATTAAATAAGCATTAAAGAAATTTACCATAAACGGATATGTTCTTTACCATCCTCATTAATAATAACCAAACCTTTGGTAAAATCTATACTTTGGCGAGCATTTTTAATCGTTTTATAATTATAGCTTTTACGGTCTGCTAAATTGATGAGCTCATACACTTCATCGCCACCTATATCTACATAACGACTACTGTCACCATCCGGCCATTTGATAGTAAGGAGCGGTAAAGACTCATGAGAACCAAAAAGTGCTTTAGCTCTAGAATCTTTTGCTGAGCTAATTTCTGACTTTTTTACCAAGCATTTTTTGCTGGCAATTTTAAGTTTATAAGCACAATTAAAATAACCTGACCCATTCTCAGCAGACATAAATTCTTCAATCGTCGACGCAGCTTGGACGTGCATTGTTCCAACCGCAAAAGCTAAGCCTATACCTGCTGCTAATAGTTTATTCATAACTACCTCCAGAGATTTTGCTAAAGTAAGATTCACAACAAAATTTCATTGTAATACAATTATGAATATTTGAATGATTTTTAGTTTAAGCTATTTGTGTATTTCATAAATAGCAATCACAATAAGACTTTATCTTCTTATCTACGTAAAAAGGAATTTACGATGCAACACTCAGCATTAAGAAATAAAATGGACGCTCCTCATAGCAATCTTCAAGCTAGAGCAAAGATTAAAGCGGCTATCTTATTAATCAGTAGTACGTTTTTAGTCTCATTATCCGCTCATGCTGCTGAGCCGATCAGCAATACGAAAAACACTATCAATCCGATGTCAATAAACCAAGAATCAATTAATACCAGTGCAATCAATCTAGCAATTATGGCAGAAAACCCTACCATATTGTCTGAGACGCAGCGCGTAACAAGAGCGAAAACCAACACGCTCACGCCTAAGAGTAATCAAACTAAGACCACCCAAGCTAAAACTGATCAGGCCATCTATTCTGAGGATGCTATCCACCACCCTGTTTGGGCAAAGAACGGTATGGTCGCAAGCCAAGAAGCAATGGCTTCTGATATTGGACTAAAGATTTTAAAAGAGGGCGGTAATGCCGTTGACGCCGCTGTAGCAGTTGGTTTTGCTCTAGCGGTCACATTGCCGCGAGCTGGCAATATCGGCGGCGGTGGTTTTATGATGGTTTATGATGCCAAACAAGGTAAAACCGTGGCGCTCGATTATCGTGAAAAAGCCCCCAGTAGCGCCTCACGCGATATGTATCTTGATAAGGATGGCAATGCCGTCAGCGACTTATCTCAATATCATGGCTTAGCCGTTGGTGTACCGGGTACAGTTGCAGGCTTACTCAAAGCATTAGAAGATCACGGCACAATGAGCCGCGGGCAAGTGATGGCGCCAGCGATTGCACTGGCAGAGAAAGGTATCGTGGTAACACCTGGACTATCTGAATCACTAGAAGCGTTAAGCAAGCGCATGCAAAAATGGCCTAGCACCAAAAAGATATTTTTTAAAGCTGATGGCAGCGCTTATCAACCGGGTGAGCGCTTAAAGCAGCCTGAGCTTGCCCATTCGCTAAAACTGATTGCAGCCAAAGGGGCTGATGGATTTTATAAAGGGGAAACGGCACGTAAATTGGTTAAAGCGGTCAATGATGCTGGTGGCAATATGAGTTTGCAGGACTTGGCAAATTATGAAGCCATCGCTCGCGTGCCCGTTAAAGGTGATTATCGTGGTTATGAGATTGTCTCAATGCCACCACCGTCTTCTGGCGGTATTCATATTGTGCAGATTTTAAACATTTTGGAAGGTTATCCGCTAAAAGACTATGGTCAAAATAGCGCGCAAACCATTCATTTGATGGCTGAGGCTATGCAGCTTGCTTATGCCGATCGTGCTGAGTATTTGGGAGATTCTGATTTTATCGATGTTCCTGCCAGCGGGTTAACCTCACAAGCTTATGCCGATAAACTGCGCGCGTTAATCAATCCAGATAAAGCCACACCAGCTGCGACTATCAAAGCCAATAACCCTCTACCGTACGAGAGCGATCAAACCACGCACTTCTCGATTGTCGATAAGGATGGCAACGCGGTTGCCAATACTTATACACTGAACTTCTCTTATGGCACAGGCCTTGTCGCTGAAGGTACGGGTATCCTGCTCAATAATGAGATGGATGATTTTTCTGCCAAGCCTGGCGTACCTAATGGCTATGGTTTAATCGGCGGCGATGCAAATGCGGTTGAAGCGAATAAACGTCCGTTGTCTTCGATGAGTCCAACAATCGTATTTAAAGACAGCAAACCTTATATCGTCACGGGCAGCCCAGGTGGTAGCCGCATCATCACAACCGTCACGCAAGTGATATCCAACGTCATCGACCATGATATGAATATCGCTGAAGCTACGCATGCACCGCGGATTCATGACCAATGGCTACCCGATGAGATTCGTATCGAAAAAGCACTGAATGTCGATACGATTAAAAAACTTGAATCAATGGGACATAAGATCAGTCCGCAGTCAGCTATGGGTTCAACACAGTCGATTATGATGACGCCAAATGGTGTCTATGGTTCTTCAGACCCACGTATTGTCGATGCGGCAGTGGTCGGCTATTGATTTGATTTTACAGTAAATGTATCTGGTGAAACTGAGTGGGCGATATTACTATAAATTATTTGAACTGCCGGCTAAAATAGCCGGCCTTCAACGATATTTGATTAACAGCTGTCTATCTCAGTTATGTAAATAGCGCTCATTTTCTTAATCCATTGAACTGGGCGTGTCGTCATTTTTATCCCCGTTTTTAAAATGAAGGCACGCCCTAAGGTTATTGGTTTTAGCTAGATGACCGTTATAACACCAGTTACTTCCTTCTCCTTAATCAGTGCATGAGCACTTTTAGAATTTTTACAGAGAACGTTTATGGACACCCCAAACTTCGATTTACATATCATCGGTGGCGGTATTATTGGTCTGGCAACTGCAGTGACATTACAAGCACGAGGTGTAAAGGTCGCTCTACTAGAGGCAAATGAAGTTGGACAAGGTGCGTCATTTGGTAATGCAGGACATATCGCGCCAGAGCATGTATTCCCGATTGCCGATGCCAGTATGCTCCGTCATATTCCAGCTATGTTATTGAATCCAACAGGTCCACTGCGCATAGATTGGCGCTATCTGCCACGCTTGACGCCTTGGGCCATTCAGTTACTAATGAATATGCGCCCTGAACCATTTGCTCGTATTCATCAAGCGCTATTAAGCTTAAATGATAATTGCCTACAAGCATGGTTAGACTTCGCCCAGCAATGGCAGTTAGACGATTGGATAAAAGTGAAAGGCTCGTTATTAACAGTCGAGAAGACCAGTAGCTTAGACTCTCTGAAGACCCATGGCAGACGTCTTAATGATGTCGGCGTAGCTAATGAGTTGTTGACGAAAGAGAGCTTATTAGAGCATGAACCCGCCTTACAAGATAACCAGTTAGCGGCGTTATTGTTCCCAAATACAGGCCATATCACCAACTTAACAGCCGTCATCAACCAGCTTAGCATCACATTTAGACAATTAGGCGGTCACATTATTGAACATTGCCGTGTCTTTGAAGCGAAGACTAACGTTGAAGGCCTCCATTTAACGACCAACCAAGGTGATATCATAGCTTCCAAGGTGATGTTGTCGGCCGGGGCTCATTCTAAAATATTGGCCAAACAGCTAACAGGCGTCAATGTTCCTTTAGACACCGAACGTGGTTATCACTTAATGCTACCGCACGAAAGCGCACGTTTACAGATGCCCGTAACCAGTCTGGATCGGCGCTTTGTGATGACACCGATGCAAGAAGGTCTACGCTTGGCGGGCACAGTGGAATATGCAGGACTTGAAGCCCCTGCTAATATGCAACGGGCACACATCCTCTTACAACACGCGCAGCCCATGTTAAAAACGCCATTAAATTCGGCTGATAGTATGCCATGGATGGGCTTTCGACCATCGACCTCAGACTCCTTACCAGTTATCGATAACATTGAGCGGGTGTTTTTAAATTTCGGCCATCAGCATTTAGGGCTGACGCAAGCGGTTGTCAGCGCACAAATGATCGCGGCATACTATTTTGATGAAGCGCACGCTATCGATCCAAAACCCTATCAACTTGCCCGCTTTACATAAACAACTTATGAAAAGCTTATCCATTAAGAAAAAACTACCGACATATCTTTAAGCATAATAGTTTTGAGCACAATAGTTTATTGCTACGCAGACCTACTCTCAATGTCTGTCACCTCGCTGTTGGGCGCTGAATCAGTGGCTGTTATGGGCAAAGAATGCTATTATTATCCGTTAAGATTAGAAGACCCAAACCAAGCGATGAATCGCTTGTCGCCGCATCAATAATGCTAAAGCTTCGTAAATGAGCTTGCAATGTCTTCTGACCTTCTCTCTTAGCACCACACCCTTTTGATCGCATCCGTAAGAGTCCTCTATGGCATTTGTACACCTTGGCATCCACAGCGAATATTCAATTACCGATTCTATCGTGCGTATAAAGCCGCTTATCAAAGCGGCGGCGGCAGACAATCAAAGTGCGCTGGCATTGACTGATTTATCCAACCTTTATGCCACGGTGAAGTTTTATCGTGCCTGCTTAGGTGCGGGTATTAAGCCAATCATCGGCAGTGAAATCATTATGGATAATGAAGACACGCGGTTGGTATTGCTGGCGATGGACAATGAAGGCTATCAAAATATCACCCGCATCGTATCGCTCGGCTTTACTGAAGGGCGCGCCGATGCTGCCAATCATGGTGTGCCCGTTGTTGAGCGTCGCCATGTTTTACAGCACGCAGCCGGTGTCATTGTTTTATTTACTGAAAAATCCGATGTCGGACAAGCACTGGTCGGTTCCATGCCAGAAAAAGCCGACGAGCTGCTGGCAGAATGGCAGGCGCAGTTCGATAATCGCTTGTATTTTGCTATCAAGCGCACCAATCGCTCAGGTGAGGACGCTTTTATTAAAGCGGCTATTCATGCAGGAGCCAAGCATCACATTCCTATTATTGCCCATAACGATGTGCGTTTCTTAGAGCAAGACGATTTTGATGCCCATGAAGCACGTGTTTGTATTGCAGGCTCGTATGTACTTGCTGACCTTAATCGTCCACGACTCTATTCGGACGAGCAATATCTTAAAACCCAAGCACAGATGGCACAGCTATTTGCTGATATTCCGCAGGTGATTGACAATACCTTGCGCTTAGCAACCCGCTGTAACGTGACCTTAACGCTAGGTATTAACGTCCTGCCTGAATTTCCTGTACCTGAAGGCGAAACAATTGAATCTTTCTTTCGCTTAGAATCGCAACGTGGGCTTGAAAATCGCTTAGACAAGCTATTTCCGATTGAAGCACGTACTGACAACTGGAGCGACTTTCGCCAAAAGTACGATGAGCGTTTAGAGTATGAGCTAAAGGTTATCCTCTCAATGGGTTTCCCCGGTTATTTCTTAATCGTAATGGACTTTATCCGTTGGGCAAAAGCCAATGGCGTCCCAGTCGGTCCTGGTCGTGGTTCTGGTGCAGGCTCGCTCGTGGCTTACGCGCTCAACATCACCGACCTTGACCCTATTCATTACGACTTATTATTTGAGCGCTTCTTAAACCCTGAACGGGTATCCATGCCCGATTTCGATATTGATTTTTGTATTGAAGGTCGCGATCGGGTCATTGATTATGTGGCGCAGACCTATGGTCGTGAAGCGGTCTCGCAAATCATTACCTTTGGTACGATGGCAGCAAAAGCAGTGGTACGAGATGTTGCGCGAGCACAAAGTAAATCCTACTTCCTTGCGAGTAAGATGTCGAAACTTATTCCCAAAACACCGGGTATCACCCTCAGTCAAGCGCTTGAGCAAGAACCACAGCTCAAAGACTTAATCTCCAATCCTGACAACATGGATTATGAAGATGCCACTGAAGTGTGGGATATGGCGATTAAGCTTGAAGGCATTTGCCGCAACGTGGGTAAACATGCCGGTGGCGTATTGATTGCGCCACACAGAATAACTGATTTTAGTGCTATTTATTGTGATGATGAAGGTCATCGTGTCAGCCAGTTTGATAAAGACGATGTTGAAGCAGTTGGGTTAGTAAAATTTGACTTTTTGGGTCTGCGTAACTTGACCGTGATTGATGCGGCGGTCAGAAATATCAACCTGCGTCGTGCAAAAGAAGGCAAAGATGCGTTGGTGTTAGAAGACCTACCACTAGATGATAAAAAAGCCTATAAGTTATTGCAAGATGCTAAGACCACTGCCGTCTTTCAGTTAGAAAGTATGGGCATGAAAAAGTATCTGGCGAAATTACAACCGACCAATATCGAAGACGTCATCGCCATGTGTGCGCTCTATCGCCCGGGCCCGCTCGATGCAGGTATGGTAGAGATGTATATCGACCGTAAGCATGGTCGTGAGGAAGTTATTTATGACCATCCAAACCTTGAGCCTATTTTAGAAAATACCAACGGCGTTATTGTCTATCAAGAACAGGTCATGCAAATCTCGCAGGTTATGGCAGGCTATAGCTTGGGCGGCGCTGATATGCTACGCCGAGCTATGGGTAAAAAGAAACCTGAAGAAATGGCTAAGCAGCGTGATATCTTTATCACGGGTGCGACGGCGCAAGGTATTGATGAGGCAACGTCAGGTGGTGTTTTCGATTTGATGGAAAAATTCGCCGGTTATGGTTTTAACCGCTCACATTCCGCCGCTTATGGCGTGCTGGCTTATCAGACCGCTTATTTAAAACAATACTACCCTGCCGAATTTATGGCAGCGGTACTCACCTCTGATATGAACAATACCGATAACGTGGTTTTCTTTATCAATGATTGCCGTGAAAACTTTGATTTAACCGTCGTTAATCCATCAGTGAATCGTAGTGAATGGCATTTCGTCGCCGACACCCCGACCAATATTATTTATGGATTGGGGGCGATTAAAGGCGTTGGTGAAGGTGCCGTCGAATCTATCGTCGATGCACGCCGCCGCGAAGGCCCATTTAAAGACTTATACGACTTTTGCCGCCGCGTTGATATCAAAAAGGTCAATAAACGTACCCTTGAAGGACTGATAAACGCTGGTTGTTTTGATGACTTTGCGGCGACCTTACGTCCAGACTTGCCAAGCGATGAAGCTTACGAGATTCGCGGCGCATTAATGAGTCAGTTACCAAGCGCCGTACAAGCAGCGGAGCAAGACCGTCAAAACCGTGAAATCGGCATGATGGACTTATTTGGTGAGATGGATGGTGTCGTTGCTGCGCCGCCACTGGTTATGACGCCAGAGCTGATTTGGGGTGATAAACACCGCCTCAAAGCAGAGAAAAATACTCTAGGTCTCTATTTAACCGGACATCCTATCGATGAATATCGTGAGGAGCTAAAACGTTATACCTCAGGCGCCCGTCTCGATAAACTAACGGACACTGGCTATAACGGCAGCTGCTATTTTGCTGGTTTAATCATTGATATTGCTAACTTCGGTACGCGCAACGTCATTACCCTAGACGATGGCACGTCACGCTTAGAAGTCAGCTGTTATGCTGAGCGCTTTAACCGCGTAAAAGAGCAATTAAAAATAGATGAAGTGGTCATCATTAAAGGCAGTATTCGTGAGCGTGACGGACGCCTATTTGCCCGTCTTGATAATGCCATGAGTATGGTTGATGCCCGCCTAAGATGGCTGAAAAAAATCAGCATCAAAGTTCACGGTAGTGATATTAATCTGCTGACACGTATGCAGCCGCTGCTTAAATCCGCTCAAGCTGACATCATACCAGCGCCGCGCTTGTCTTATAACGATGAGCAGGACGAGCAAGGTAATAATGGTGGCGGTGGTAACGGTGCTTATGACCCATCGATGGGTGGCAGCCTATATGATGAAGATGGCAATGATTTATTGGCGCTAGAAAATGATATGCATCAAGATGCGCTACATCAAAATAGCAATGGTTATGCCAATAATGCCCTTAGCAATACCGATGCCTCTATTAATGATAACTGTCTGCCACTTGGTTTAAGTATTTATGAAGAATACGGCATTGCCAATGTAGGACTCTCCGAGCATTGGCGCATCTACCCTAACGATGACAACATACAGCAATTAAAGAGTATGGTTAGCGAAGATAATCTACATTTTCATTATAACTAGCCGCTTTATGATGATTAACTTTACTGCTTTAACTTTCAATATATTGGACACATGATCATGACTGAAAACCCAAATAATAATATGAATACTCAAATTGATGACGAGATTATCAATGACGAGCAATTTGATGATATGCGTGACTTGTTAGAAGAGGACTTTGTCGATTTGATACAAGTGTATTTTACCGACAGTCAGCAGCGAATTACTGACTTAAGAAACGCCCAACAAAAAGATGACAACGCCAATGGCTATGAAATTGCTCATGCGCTAAAAGGTGCCAGTGCCAATTTGGGCGCAACTCAATTGATGCATCTTAGTGGGCAATTGCAAGAAGCTTGCCGTGAGCGTCTTATCGGCGACCAAGCTGAACTTATTGAAGCAGTTGCAGCAGCGTTGCAACGTGTTGAGCAAGAAATAAACCAAAGATTGGGGTTGTAATGAATCACGATTCTTCCTCAATCTTAGCAAGCTCGACTGTCAATCATACGGTAAGCGACTATTTGTCTTGTGTGCAAATCGTCATGGTCAATACCACATTGCCTGCCAATATTGGTTCAGCAGCTCGCGCTATGCACACCATGGGTTTATCGCGCTTGACCGTCGTTGATCCTAAGCTGCCTATTGATGAGACCAGTGTCTCTCATGCAGCAGGCGGCAATGATTTACTATCATCAGCCACTATTACACCGACGTTAGAATCTGCGATAGCGGATTGCCAGTTGGTATTTGCGGCCAGCAGTCGTAGCAGGCATTTACCGCGCCCTGTAGTGACGCCTACGCAAGCCGCCAAAATCATGTTTGATTTTATCGATAAGCAAATGGCTGTCGATGTGGTGGATAACAATGCAAACCCTCAACTGAGTGAAAATTCTCAACCTATAAGCAAGCCAAATATCGCCATTTTATTTGGTCGTGAAGACCGCGGTTTGACCAATGAAGAATTGGCTTACGCCGATTATCATATTCAAATTGATGCCAATCCAGCGTACCCCGTACTTAATGTTGCTTCAGCCGTCCAAGTCATTGCCAGCTTTATCTTTGCTTATGCGCAGACCCATGCTCAAACGACTAGCAACAGCCTAGATAATGATAAAAATACAACGTTACAGCCAACATTAGACGTACATCTGCGTCAACAATGGGATGAGCCTGCCATTAGCCAGCAGCAACTGCAACAGCTGACTCAGCGCACGACAGAGCTGATGGTCCAACGTGGTTTGGCCGATAGCGAAAACCTAAAGTCTTTACCGTCGCGACTATCACGCCTTGGCTCACGCGTTCAGCTTGATCAGAAAGAGTACCAGCTACTGAGTGCTTTAATTGCTAAGCTTGCAAAGGACTAAAGCTTATCATTTGCAAGGTTTAGAGCATTGATTTTAGGAAATTGATTTTAAGGCATTGAGTGCTTGGTGTTAGCAGCAGTAGCCTTAATGTTCTACAAGTTCTATGGTTTAATAATAAAAAGGAGTTAACAGTGAACTGGACTGTTTATTTATCTGGAGAGATACACACCGACTGGCGGCAGAAAATTATGCAAGGTGCGAAAGCCCATGGTCTTGCTATTACCTTTACATCCGCCGTGACTGACCATGAAGCCAGCGACGCGGCTGGTGATGTGTTGGGTGAAAATGACAATGGATTCTGGCGCGACCATCAGTCATCAAAGGTTAATGCCATTCGAACCAAAAATATGATTCAAAAATGTGATATCGCTATCATTCGCTTTGGTGATAAATACAAACAATGGAACGCTGCATTTGACGCGGGCTACTGCGCCGCATTAGGCAAGCCTTATATTACTTTGCATGCTGAAGATATTATTCATCCGCTGAAAGAAGTGGATGCGGCAGCAATGGCATGGGCGCAAACGCCTGAACAGGTTGTCGAGCTGCTAAAATATGTGACCAGTGACAGCTAAATGACACCTGCTTGTCACCGATAAATCGTCGGTAATGGGCGTTTTATCTACAGACCCTCTGTTTTAATTTATCACTCATTGCTATATTTTGTACGGCGAAACTGCTATAACTAAAGAGATTGTCATTACAAAACAATAGGACGCTTTATGTCATTGCCAACCACCTTATTCAAATCGCTTGCCAATATCAAAAAAGACCTAAAAGAAGATATTGAAGCGGTATTCAATCGCGACCCTGCAGCGCGTAATAGCCTAGAAGTCATCTTGACCTACCCTGGCATCCACGCCCTCATTTTACATCGTGGCGCGCATTGTCTCTGGCAAAATGAGCAAAAACTTGCCGCGCGCGTGATTTCTTACGGCTCGCGTATCGTCACTGGCATTGAGATTCATCCTGCTGCAAAAATCGGTAAGCGCTTTTTTATTGATCATGGTGTTGGCGTGGTGATTGGTGAGACGGCTGAGATTGGCAACGACGTTACGCTTTATCACGGCGTGACCCTTGGCGGTGTCTCATGGAATAATGGCAAACGTCATCCTACTTTAGAAGACGGTGTCATTGTCGGTGCCGGTGCCAAAGTATTAGGGCCTTTCACGGTCGGTAAAGGCGCTAAAATTGGCTCAAATGCCGTGGTGGTAAAAGCAGTGCCAGCCGGTGCGACGATGGTCGGTAGTGCCGCCCGTATGATCTCAGACCATCATGACGAAAAAGGCAATCCTATTACGACCAAAGTAGACGACGCCAAACAACAAGAAAAAGCCGCGCAAGCAGGCACAACTACTCATCATCAGGCTAAAAGCGCCGCTTCTAGCACAGCACGAGCGACAGCGTTTCAGGCTTATGGGATTGACCCCTCTTCACAAGATCCTGTTGCTGAAGCTTTTGCTAAAATGCTCGAGCATATTCAGCAGTCAGAAAATCGACTCGACCAACTGCAAGCCGCTATGTGCAAAATAGATCCGGATTTTTGCAAAAAGGAATACGATAAATTGTGCTTAGAGGACTTGGATGTGATTGGTCGTACTGATATGGAAGATATAGGCACTGAGCAGAAGTAATCTGCTAGCTGTCGTCAATACTGAATAAAAAAGAGGCCAAACAGCCTCTTTTTCTATTTTAACCAATTGATAAGCAGCGCTTTATCGACTAGCTAGTTAACAGACAACATTTATAAAAAAGATGAGTCAGGCTGGGTCAAAAACTCTATTTCTTCACTACTCGAAACCCGTCCTAAAATGTCATTACGATGTGGATAACGACCAAAACGATCGATAATAACTTTATGTTTAAGCTCAGCATCCACGGTGTCTGCATTGGTATATTGCTTAAATAGCTTTTCTGCTTGCTGATGAATCAGTTTTGATTCGCTGTGCATATAAGGCATCAACAAAAACTTACGTTCATCCATCGTTTCAAGCGCCTCTAATGCACCGGCAGCAACCGCTTCTTGCGCGAGCGCGAGACTCATCGCATCTTGGGCAAAAGCCGCTGGCGTGTCACGGTAAATGTTGCGCGAAAATTGATCCAATATAATAATTTCAGCCAACCTACCCTGAATATTACATCGCCATTCGTATAGCTCTGACGCCGCTACTTGCTCAAGCAAATCACTGTATCGCTCTATTAGTAATTTATCAAAATCCTCGTCTTTCTCGAAAAACTTCTCACTACCCGCCTCATTAAAACAGAAATTTAATATGTCGTTGTACATTATTTCCTCACTACATTATTTAAAAAAGTCAGCCAAAAGCATTATTTAAAGCTATCTTTTAAAAACATAAAGCATTGACTTTTGGTTTCATAATTACTAAGGAGTATTTAGCGATTCTGCCCTATACTCTCTCATTATTCATAACTAAAAAAACAGGAAAACTTATGGCTCGTTTACAAGATAAAGTTATCATTATCACTGGTGCCGCCCAAGGCATGGGCGAAACTCATGCGCGTTTATGTATGGCAGAAGGCGCGAAAGTGGTCTTGACCGATATCAATTCTGATAAAGGCGACGCCTTGGCTAAAGAGCTTGGCGCTGATGCGCTATTTATTAAGCATGATGTTACTAGCGAGCAAGATTGGAAGCAAGTCGTTGAGCAGACTGAAGCGCGTTTTGGACGTATTGACGTCTTGGTCAATAATGCAGGTATCACCACTCACAAATCCATTTTAGATACTTCAGTAGAAGAGTATCGCAAGATTCTAGAGATTAACCAAGTGTCAGTATTTTTAGGCATGAAAGCGGTCATTCCAACCATGAAAGCAGCCAAACAAGGCTCTATCATCAATATCTCATCGATTAATGGCTTAGTTGGCGGTGCAATTGGCTATACCGATTCTAAGTTTGCGGTACGCGGTATGACCAAAGCGGCAGCATTAGAGTGTGCCCCTCATGGCATTCGCGTGAACTCCATTCATCCAGGCGTCATTGCCACACCGATGATTATGCAAGGCGATACCAAAGATGCGGTTGAAGCTTTTGCCAAAACTATTCCGATGAGACGTGTGGCTCAGCCAGAAGAAGTCAGCGGCATGGTGCTATTCTTAGCGTCAGATGATTCAAGCTACTCAACAGGTTCGGAGTTTATCGTTGATGGTGGTTTAACGGCGCAATAAGAATTTTCAATCTAAACCATGTGAGTTAAATAAAAGCTAGGCATTTCGCCTAGCTTTTATTTTGAGATTTTTTTCAGAAAAATACTAAGCTATCGAATACTAAGCCTTCAATAGCTTAATTCTTAATAAAATTTCAGCCGCTTAATTTAACCTCTTTAAAGCCCATTCGAAATTAATTCCTCAACTCCTGCTCTTTCATGCGCCTTAAATGGATATCTATCCGCCATGATTACCCATTGCTTTGGGCTTTTGGATATTTCTTTTTTGCTTAGGCTATTCTTATTAAAAGCAGTTTCTATCAGTAGAATGTCGATATCCATAGTGACTGTTTCTATCGGGCGTTTTATTGACGTTTGCGCTTCCGTTAAACGCTGCCTTTTGCAATCACTTTCAAACTTTTTAAAAGTCTGCTGCAACTGTTGCAAGGTCATGGCGGATGTAAGGGCTAAATAAACACACTGATTGGTATAATCAGGTTTTGGCAGCTCAGGTGTTGCCGTAAAATCAGGGTTTTGAAAAGCCGTCGAGAGTTGTATTTCACCTAAATCGGCTAACGTCTCTCGAACGCGGGCTAAGTGTTTTTGTGCTTGATAGTTACTACCTAAAGCCAATAGCAGCGCCGTCACAGAATACGTTTGCAGCTGTTCAGGCGCGCAATTTTTTAAGCCCTCAAGATTCAAATTAGCCAAATTTTTATGCATCTTAAACGTCATCGCCGTTGCTTGCAGTTGGCTTGTCAGTACTGGCTTTTGCATAACGTGTGATTTGCACTCCAACCGCATCAGCCTGCTTGATAGCAGTCGGCTTGGCAACGCTTAACGTTATTTTATGACAGTTGTATTTTGCGAGTAGCTTATCAGAAATTTGACCGGCCAAATGCTCAAGCAGCTGCGCCTTAATTGCTTGGCACCATTCGCTCACATCGTCACAGACCGCTTTGTAATTCAGCGCATCCTTAACATCGTCTGAAACAGCAGCTTTACTAATATCCGTCTCAAGCGCAATATCAATCAGGAGCGGCTGCGTAATAGCGCGCTCCCATGCATAAACACCGATAACTGCTTCTACTGTTAAGCCTTTGACAAATACCACATCAGATTCGGTACTAAACATGCGCTCATCCTTAATTATTAATTTTTTAACTGAGATTTTTAATTTAAGTCTTTAGCTCGAAATTTTATTTACTTTGTTGTTTTTCACTTACTCTGCTGCAACGCTTCTTCGCGCAAGCGCTCAGCTTTTAACGCTTTACTAGGACGATGACGCCACAAATCAATACTGAATAATAATAGCCCGAGCCAAATCAAACCAAAGACGGCTAAACGGTTTAAGTCAAAAGGCTCTTTATAATAGAATACCGCCAAGAAGAAAATAAAGGTCGGCGTCAGATAATTCATAAAACTTAAAATACTATAAGCAACTAGCTTAGTCGATCTATTAAATAACAGTAACGGTATTAAAGTAATCGGACCTGCCAGCATCAACAGCCAAATATTGGGCGTAAACCAAAAGCTCAGCTGACTACTCACAACATCCGCTTGCCAAAACCACCAAATAAATATAGGTACCAGCATCGTTGTTTCAACAAACATTGCATCGACTGCAGTCAGTGGCGTTTGGCGCTGAATCGTGCCATAAGTACTAAAACTAAAAGCAAGAATAAGTGATAACCATGGCAAGCTACCGAGCATCACTACTTGAATGACCACAGATAATAGCGCAAACCCAATCGCGACCCATTGCAAAGGTCGCAGGCGCTCTTTGAATAAAATCATCGATAGCGCCACCCCAACGAGCGGTCCGATAAAGTATCCTAAGCTTGCCTCAAGTATTTGATCGTGATTAACCGCCCATACGTAAGTCAGCCAGTTGGTGGCGATAATAATACCTGACAAAAAGGTCAATCCTATCCACTTTGGATTTCGCTTTAAAGTCTCTATCCATTGCCAGCGCTTGGTCACGACTACGACAATAAGCAAACAGGCAAACGTCCAAACAATGCGATGACCGATGATTTCTGTGGCGTTATAAGCGGCTAATTGTTTAAAATATAAAGGAAATGCGCCCCATATACAAAAAGCGATCAGCGCAGTTATGATACCACTTCGTGTGGTTTTAATAGGAACGACTGGTTTTTTGACAACATTTTGAGTGGTCATAAGACAAGACAACTTAAATTAGAGCAAAGCGCGACCTTACTTATTTATTATTTATCAATAATGAAAACTTAGCGGTAAGAGCGCAGGGTTACTACATATAGGGTAGAAAGTAAAAAGCAATGCGTTAATACCCGTTAAGTATCAACACATTGCTCACGACAATAACTTTGAAAAAACAACTTTTACGTCAAGGTTAATAATTAACCTTATGGACTTCATTGAATTGCGAAACCAACACTACAAAAGCCAATACTAGTGCTCATCAAGTGAATAGTCTTTTAGGGTCTAAGCCGCACCCTTATCCACTTGAATAGACATACCAATTTGATTGGCAAGCTCAGCAAATCCTGGGAAACTGGTATTGACGGTTTCAACGCCTTCAATAGTAATCTGCTTAGAGGCACGCAAGCTTGCAACCGCAAAACTCATGGCAATACGATGGTCATGGTGTGAGGTAATATGTCCGCCGCCAAAGACTGGCTGGCTGTTATTCACTTCATTAATGTCAACATTACTGCCCTTACCTTCAATAATTAGACCATCTTCGGTAACCGTACAATCAATACCTAACGTTTGTAGACCCTCTGCCATGACAGCAATACGATCTGATTCTTTCACGCGTAGCTCTTTCGCACCGGTTAACACCGTACGACCTTCTGCACAGCTAGCAGCAATGAACAATACTGGAAATTCATCAATTGCTAAAGGTACTAAGTGTTCTGGAATCTCGATACCTTTTAGGTTTGAGCTACGAATGGTAATATCTGCCACCGGCTCGCCGCCGACATGAGTCTCATTACTCAGGCTGATATCCGCTTGCATCAACTTTAGAATATCGATGATGCCGGTACGTGTCGGATTAATACCGACTTGCGTAAGGGTTAGCTCGCTACCTTGACTGATAGCAGCAGCGACCATAAAGAATGCCGCAGAGGATATATCAGCAGGGACTGCAATGTCACCGCCTGTAAGCGTTCCGCCACCTTTGACACTGACACGATTGCCATCAACAGTCACAGGATAGCCAAAGGCTGAGAGCATACGCTCAGTATGATCACGGCTAACTTCAGGTTGAATGACTGTTGTAGTGCCTTCTGCCCAAAGTCCAGCTAGCAATAAGCAAGACTTAACCTGTGCAGATGCGACTGGCATATCATACTCCATACCTTGGAGCGACTTGCCAACAATGTCACGACCAGTGATACTCAGCGGCGCGGCACCATTATGACCGGTGCTTTGAATGACTGCACCCATCTCACGTAAAGGCGCGGCTACACGCTCCATCGGACGCTTATTTAGACTGGTATCACCTGTCAATACACTATCAAATGACTGTGCAGCTAAGATACCGGCAAGCAGACGCATACTAGTGCCTGAATTGCCCATGTATAATGGCGTTTTGCTTGGTTTTAGACCGTTCATACCAACGCCATGAATAGTCAATCTGCCTTTATCAGGTCCTTCGATGCTCACGCCCATATCACGAAACGCTTGCAAAGTGGCAAGTGCATCTTCCCCTTCTAAAAACCCTGTGACGTTGGTGACACCTGTCGCAAGGCTACCAAGCATGATACTGCGATGCGAGATAGACTTGTCACCAGGAATGGTAATGGTGCCAGAGACGGTGTTGCTAGGAGTAATATTATAAGAAGCTGACATGGCAGAAGTATCCGTATAAGGGGTGCTGGCTAACATATGGCCAAAATGTCGCCGTGCGGCTTGCGCGCGGCCCAAAAGCCCCATGAGGGCGGTCGAATCTTTATCAATGATAAGCTGGCGCATATTCTGTAGATAAACGCCATACTCGTCAAGAGCGCTTATAATCGCGCTTTGATTGGCAAAAAATATATCATGCCACATCTTAGGGTCACTGGCAGCGATGCGGCTAAAGTCGCGAAAGCCGCCCGCTGCATAACGAAACATATCTAAATTATCATCATGACTCGCCAGCTGCTCGACCAAATTAAACGCCAGCAGATGCGGTAAATGACTGGTATGCGCTAAGATAGCATCATGATGCGCGGCATCCATTGACATAACAGTTGCGCCTACCGCTTCCCATAACTGGCGCAGCTTAAAAACGGCGCTATCATTGGTCGTTGGCAACTCACAGATAATCACGCTATGATTGACAAATAAATTGGCGCGCCTAGCATGATAGCCTGAATTTTCCGCACCAGCAATCGGATGCGCGGGTACAAAACCTGTTGGTAGAGAGGTAAATACTGACTTTGCGGCCTCAATAATATTAACCTTAGTACTACAGACGTCTGTAATGATGCAATCAGCAGCAAGCTGTCCATGATCCATGGCGGTCTTTATATCGACAAATACGGCTTGCACCGCTTGCACTGGTACGGCGATGATAATTAGGTCACTGCTAGATACCACTTCACTTAATACCGCACTACCCGCGTCTAGTAAACCATGTTGAATGGCTTCGTCGATGCTTGGCTCATGTTTATCAACCGCCACCAAGCGCTCACTTAAACCATTATCTTTGATGGCTTGGGCAAGGCTAGCACCAATTAGCCCTAGACCAATGACACAAACTTGTTTAAATAACGGCGGCTGAGTATGGATATTGCTAATATTATTTTTCTGGCGACTCACGGCGTTTCTCTTTCAACAAACCAGCATCACTATGCATAAAGCAAGCTGATATTGGCGTCATAAAATTGAATAATTAATCGAATGATTTGCTTATCAAGCAACAGATAGCTCACTTTTTATTAGTTATAAGTCATCAGTCAAGATTGAGCGCAAGGTATCAATGAGGCGCACATTATCTTCTGCTACCCCTACTGTAATACGCAACCAATTAGGCAAACCATAACCTTCTAATGGACGCACGATAACGCCCTGCTCTAGCAATGCTTGATGAATAGAAGCCGCTGTTATGTCTTCCATCTCGACTTCTATTTCAACCATAATAAAGTTGGCATGCGACTTGATAAACCCTAGTCCCAAGGCATCAAACTGCTTTTCTAACCAGCGCATTTGTTCTTGGTTAGTAAGCCTCGTTTTTTCAATGAAATCTTGGTCGTTAAGCGCCGCAGCGGCAGCAGCTAGCGCCACTCTGCTCACATTGAATGGCTGACGAATTCGATTGAGTAAATCAGCGACTGGCACTGAGCTTAACGCATAGCCAACACGCAAGCCCGCCAGTCCATAAGCTTTGGAAAAGGTACGTACGATGACCACGTTATCAAACTCATCTAACAGCGCCCGATTATTACTCTCAGGGCTATATTCGATATAGGCTTCATCTAATACCACCAATACCGAGCGTGGCACACTGGCCATAAACGCTTGCAACTCTTGATGCGCAAGCTGGGTGCCGGTTGGGTTATTAGGATTGGCGATAAACACCATTTTGGTATTAGGATTGTCTTGAACTGCCTTACTCATCGCCTTTAGATCATGACCAAAGCGATGAGCAGGTACTTCTATGCCTGTCGCCCCTTGCATTTTAGCCAGCATCGGATAAACGATAAAAGCATACTGACTGTAAATAATGGCATCGTCAGCACCAGCAAAGCTACGTGCTAAAATATTAAGCAAATCATCAGAGCCATTACCCAAGGTAATCTGGTCGACACGGACATCGTTAAAATCAGCAAGCGCTTGTTTTAGATAATAACCATTGCCATCAGGATAACGTGCCAGCTGACCCAACTGTTCGGTAATCGCCAGCGTAACGTGCGGTGAGCAGCCTCTTGGGTTCTCATTACTGGCAAGTTTTACCACATCTGAGACGCCATACTCACGTGTCAGCTCTTCAACTGGCTTTCCACTCTGATAAGGTATCAGCTCTAGAATACTGTCATAGGCAGGCACAAGCGGTGATAAATTTGACTCTGTCGAATGAGATGACTGCATGATTTATCCTTAGAGTTGATAACGCATCTACTGTTCGTTAATACCTGTTATTCGTTTGATAAACAATTTGATTAAATCAGTTTTACAATACTGCTTTTGGATAAGAACCTAGTACGCGCAAATCTTTGACTAATGGGCGGATATCAGCGATAGCTGCGCTCACATTTGCGTCTTCAATGTGCCCATCCATATCGATAAAGAACACATAAGCCCATTTATTAGGACGTTCAGGACGCGTCTCGATACTGGTCATCGACACGCCATGATAGGACAATGGTTTTAAGATTTCGATCAGGGCGCCCGCTTTATCATGCGCCGAAACCATGATTGAGGTCTTGTCTTGACCCGATGGCGCAATCGCCTCGTGACCAATAATGAGGAAACGCGTGGTATTACTTGGATTGTCTTCGATGTTTGAGTAAAGCTTATGTAAATCGTACTCTGCCGCCGCCACATCACCTGCAATCGCCGCTGAATGCCACTCGTTTTTTAAACGACGCGCCGCTTCACCATTGCTCGACACAGCCACACGCTCGACATTAGGATAATTGACGTCAAGCCAATGACGGCACTGCGCCAATGATTGCTGATGCGAGTAAATACGGCTCAAACCATCAAGTTTGGTATGCTCAGCGACTAAGAAATTCTGGTGAATAGGCAGCTCAACTTCACCGATTATTTTTAGTGTAGAAGATAAAAAGCCATCTAACGTATGGTTGACCACGCCCTCTGATGAGTTTTCGACTGGCACCACACCATACATCGCCGTGCCTGCTTCAACTTCACGAAAGACGTCAGTGATGGTATTTAGTGGCACAGTATCGGCAGCTTTACCAAAGTGTTTTAACGCTGCTGCATGGGTAAAGGTACCGACAGGGCCCAAAAACGCAATACGTTGCGGCGCTTCTAAATCCAAGCACACCGACATAATCTCACGGAATAATCGTGCCATTTTTTCATCAGCAATGGGTCCAGTATTACGTTCCATCACTGCCTTTAACACTTGCGCTTCACGCTCGGGACGATAAAAAATAGGATTGGTTTTTTCGGCGTCAGAGCTATTGGCAACGTGGTCTTTTTTCACTGTCGCCACTTGCTGAGCCAGTTTGGCACGATTGTTGATTAGCGTTTGAATTTCGCAGTCTACCGCATCAATATTTTGGCGCAATGTATTTAAAAACGCTTTATCAGTTGCAGCCTCATCGACACTTGCAGGGGTTTGGTTTAGATTGTCTACATTTTGCTCTGGTGACTGCTCACTCATTACCGCCCATCCTTTTTCTAATGTTGTTACTAAAGTTTATAACTGTTATCTGTTAGCGATGACTGTCTGTGCAATATGCTTATTTTAATAATAAATGCTTGCTTACTTCTCATGTTTCGCGCGAGCCAAAAAGCTGATCGGCTCTACTATAGCAAAAACTATCGACAGTGCCCATTCGTAAATGCGCGTAAATGAGCAATTTGCCATAAATCTTAGCACAGTTATGCCCTATAACAACTAAGTGCCGTGAAACTATCAGGCTACAGATGCTCAAATATATGATACAGTTTGATAGGTATAGGTTTAAGAAAACCTTTAAAAGGCCCTAAGCAGAACATTTAAAATTGCCATGATAAACCACTTTATGAAGATAAATATCATGGATAACCCACTTAAATAACACGACTAAATAAGAACATAACAACGTTAATTGACCATATCAAGGATATATGATGAGCGCATTACAACAGCTTCGCACCATGACCACTATTGTCGCTGATACCGGCGACCTTGCCGCCATTGCGCGTCTAAAACCCATCGATGCCACTACCAATCCAAGCCTCATTACCAAAGCACTCATTCATCCGGATAATGAAGCGCTAATGTCAGAAACCATGAGTCGCCATCGCGGTGATATCGATGCGGTAATTGATGAGCTGACTATTCAAATTGGCTGTAATATTTTGGCGTTGATTGAAGGTCGCGTCTCAACCGAAGTCGATGCGCGCCTGTCTTATGACACCCAAGCCACCATTGATAAAGCTCTCAGCTTTATGGAAGCCTATCAAAAAGCAGGTATCGACTCAGAGCGCGTCTTAATTAAGATGGCAGCAACCTGGCAAGGAATTGAAGCGGCTCGTTACCTTGAAACTCAAAATATTCACTGTAACTTAACACTATTATTTGGTCAGCATCAAGCGATTGCCTGTGCCGATGCTGGTGTGACGCTGATATCCCCTTTTGTAGGGCGTATTTTAGATTGGCAAAAACGCCAGCAAAACCGCCAGAACGTCCCAGCTTCAGACGATATGGGCGTGCAATCGGTCAAACTCATTTATCAATATTACAAGCAGCATGGCTATAAAACGCAAGTGATGGGTGCAAGCTTCCGCTCGATTGAGCAAATATTGGCACTGGCGGGTTGTGATCTTTTGACTATCGCGCCCAATCTAATTGATGAGTTGGCAGCCATGGATGTTGAAGTCACGCGCCAACTGTCACCAAGCATGTCCATGGATTTGGCCGACATGACCAAAGTCAGCTTAACGCATGACGAATTCAGTGCCGCTTATCAGCAAGATACGGTAACCCAAGACCTATTACCCAAAGGGATTGATGGCTTTATCAGTGCACGTGATGAGCTTGCGCAAATGCTAGCAGCCATGCGTGATTAATCACCCTAGTTAATTATGTCCTAGGCTTCTTAGGGGTTTATTTGCTAACAGACATTACTGAAACTGCCTGGGCGTGAACCCCTTGTCATAAAAGAAATTTGCCTGCTCCTATTAAGTTGGCTATGATGAACAACTTTATATAACAAAAAGCAAGGCTCGATTATGAAACGGCTAGCAGTGATATTAGCAGGTAGTACACTTGCAATGAGTGGCTATGCGGCAAACTGGTTAGAGGTATCAAAAAGTCAGACTGGCTCTATTTTTAGTTTAGATTTGGATTCTATCGAACGTTCAGACATTCATATTATTGATGAAAAAGAGGTCGAAAATATTACCGTCTCGATTCGCAGAACCTATCCTGCGCCAAAAAGTGTGAAGGAAAATGGAGAGGCGAAAGATAGTAAAGACACCACAGAAGCTAAAGAGAAACAGAAACAGAAACAGAAAGACACTAAACAAACAAGCACTCATCATAGCGACCAACAATGGCTTATCTCATGTAAGGACGCAAGCTACTATCAGCGCGCTTACGTGAATTATGCTGCTGATGATAAAGTGTTAAAATCTTGGCAATCAGATAAACCGATACTGACCACTAAAGACTTTAGGCTTACTAAACCAAAAACAATTAGTCGCTTGCTCATCGAACAAGCTTGTAAAAATTACCAGCAAGCTAAATAGCGTAAAATAAAACGAGTTAAGACAAACAAGTAAAATACGTCCAATTCAAAAAAAGCGCGCTGAACTATTTATTCAGCGCGCTTTTTATTATGCTAAAAACCATTTCTCTAAGCTTTTAAAACCGTATAGACAGGTACAGGAAATTCACCGTGTAAATCAACCAAATCTAACAATACCAATGCGCCAACCACCGTATGCTCAGCAGACTTGCACAGCTCATAAGCAGTAGTCAGTGTACCGCCAGTAGCCAAGATATCATCGACCAATAATACCCGCTCAGGTGGCAAATTATTTTGCATCTCAAGCGTGTCTTTGCCATATTCTAAAGCATAAGCTTTATTAGCGACTGGTGGTGGTAACTTGCCAGGTTTACGTAGCAAAATCATGCCTTTACCTAAGCGCCCCGCCAGCAAACTGGCAAATACAAACCCACGCGCCTCCACTGCACCCAAGCAATCCACCTCATCAAGCAAACCTGCAGGCAGTACAGCAAGCATCTCGTCAATCACGGCATTAATATGACTGCGTAGTAACGGCGTAATATCATAAAAATCAATGCCGACTTTCGGGAAGTCTGGTACTGTGCGAATGATTTGCCAAAATGGATGGTCAGTATTGAGCGTAGGAGACGACTCGGTTGTGGTATTTACTGCTGTAACGGCGGCATTAGCGCTCATAATAACCCTTAGCTTATAGGACTGCGATGATGATATGGCAGAGTCAATCGATATATCAATTGGCAAACTTAGTGGCAAGGATTATAGCATAATCGACTTTATCGTGGCGGCAAAACTGGCAAACTTACCATCGCTAAAACCATTAAAGTGACGCTTAAGAACTTGATAAAAGCTGGTTAATCTCAATATACAAGTGTAAACTTAACTATGAAAATGACGGTTATATGCTAAACTATGGGCGTTTTTAGTAGCTAGATATTGCCTATTATGGTTAATAAATACCTTAAAACATGTATTAACTACCTATTTAATATGGGTAATAGAAACACTGGAAATCGTAATACTGGAAATAATCGATAGGACTATTTATGAAACGTTATGAATGTATTGTCTGCGGTTGGATATATGACGAAGCGCTTGGCTGTCCTGAAGAAGGCATCGCTCCTGGCACCAAATGGGAAGACATCCCAGATGACTGGACTTGCCCAGAATGCGGCGTTGGCAAGCTTGATTTTGAAATGCTCGAATTTTAAGCCAACGATCGTCTAAATAGGATACTTCATGACAGAATCAAACCCCATTAACGCTGTGCCCGGAATCTCTGAAGCGCCTAACACGTCGGGAACAGCTGAGGTTGCAGAAGGAAATGGTAATTATCCAACGCCTGAATGGCAGCAATTTGGTGACCATGACTGGCATGCTTCAGACTTAAGCGAGCATCTGCATCAAGCCATGATAGATATTGGTGACGGTATCGAGCTGTGTGTTGAGGCGGGTGGCAACCCAAATAATCCACCTCTACTCATGATTATGGGACTTGGCTCACAAATGATATTTTGGCCAAATAACTTCATAAAGCGCTTTATCGATGCCGGTTTTTTTGTGATTCGTTTTGACAATCGTGATATCGGCTTGTCGTCTAAAGTACAGATTGATGGTTTACCACGTATCAGTCAGTTAAAAATGATGATGCGCCTGCAAACAGGATTGTCGAATAAAGGCGCGCAGGTTGCTTATAATTTAACCGATATGGCAGAAGATACGGCTCGTTTAATCAAGGCCTTGCACCTAAGTAAAACTCATCTACTTGGTGCTTCTATGGGCGGTATGATTGCTCAGATTGTCGCCGCGCGTTATCCAAGTTTGGTACAACGCCTAGCTTTGATGTTTACCACTACTAATCGCGCCTTTTTAAAACCGCCAAAGCCCAAGCAGCTATATACTCTCATCAATCGTCCTGAGAGCCATTCTGAGCGTGATATTGTGCGTCATAGCGTCTGGTTTATGAAAACCGTTGGTACGCCAGGACACGTCAATGTGCGCATGGTGCGTGACATCGCCAAGATACGCTATCAGCGTAATTTCCATCCACTTGGTACCGTACAACAGCTCAATGCTATTTTAGCCTCAGGCTCAATTAGCAAATACAGTAAGCAAGTTAAAGCACCGACGATTGTGCTGCACGGTAGCGCAGACGGGCTGTTACCCGCCTCGCAAGGGCGAGTGGTTGCAAAGACCATTCCCAATGCAACATTTCATTTAATCGAAGGTATGGCACACG
This sequence comes from Janibacter sp. CoH_79_TC_3, assembly GCF_058197955.1. Lineage (NCBI taxonomy): Bacteria > Bacillati > Actinomycetota > Actinomycetes > Micrococcales > Intrasporangiaceae > Janibacter > Janibacter sp. CoH_79_TC_3. The sequence goes on along the minus strand of NZ_JBXWIV010000002.1, from coordinate 16,226 downwards.
ATATTCCAGAATACTATCAGCCTTATATGGTCGATTTGATTAGTAATCATCTGTTAGAGAAATAGTGTTTTAAGTGTAGAACTGTGAATCAATAAACCATAAAAAAGAGTGTCAGAGCGATAGATTATCCATCGTTCTGACACTCTTTTTTTACCTGCGAGTTTAACCACAATATTAAATGATAAGTGTTAATCACAACCGACACCAGCGCCCTCTTTGTCAATACACATCTTAGCGCCATTCTTTAAATTACCAATCCATGCTTTACCATTTATAAATACAAATGCTGGCTGGTCTTTATAACTATCGCCCGCGCTCACGCCGCTATTATCAAAGCGAAAAGGAATCACCAACTCGCCGCCTAAATTGACAAAACCCCATTCGTTATCGATGCGCACGCCCGCCAATCCTTCAGAAAATGGAAGCACCTCATCAAACGAATAAGTAATCATGGTGACATTGTCATCGTCAACAAAGCCCCATCTGCCATCTTGTTGACGTGGGTGCAGCGTGGTAAAACGACCTGCTGGCACTAATGGCTGCATCTCCTTGGCGTTTTCGTTAGCATTATTACTATTGCTAGCAGGCGCTCTTGTCGTCGATGTTTGGCTATCAGCCTTACTGTTTGAATTCGAGTCACGTGTGGGTTTGCCGTTTTTATCCAACCAGCTTGTGGCTTGGTTTTTACGCACGCGCGTCATCCCGCCGCGATAATCATCGATATCACTAATTGCAGCGGCAAATGGCACAATAGTCTTATTGGCGGTATCGATAACCCCATAATGACCGTTTTGTTTGACCACGATGCGACCTTCAGAGACGGGACGCGCCCAACCTTGACTCTCCTTGAGCATATCATACATCGCAGGGATAGCCTCGCGACCTTGCATATTGACATAACCTACCCGACCATTATGGAGTACCGGTATCAATCCGCCCGATATTTTATCGGCATCTACTTTTTGATAGCGTGATAAATCAACCACACTTTTACCTTGTTTATCAATCAAGGCAACTGGCGCGCCAAAATCTTTTATCGCTAAGAAATAGCCGCTACTGGCTGTACAAGCGACATTTTTATAATAACTTTTGGGTATTTTACAGCTGACCGCTTGCGCATTTGACATCAAAAAAAACGTAGCAGCTATTATGCTTATCACAAACAGGCGCACGCCACAACTGCCACGCGGCAGTTGTGGCGATAATGTAGATAAGAAATCTATTTGTCGTTTTGATATAGAACGTACCAGCATAAGCAAACCTAGGCTAAAAATAATAGAGGCTATATGAATTTGAATATACTAAGTTAAGTATTTGAAGAGCATCACTATTTTAAAACATGGCGGATTTCAAATACAGATAGACAGTAGAGTAACAAATGACAGCGTTTGCGCCAATGCTATTACTGTAAGAAGGTGACTGTTTTATTTATACATAGTGTGTGATCCGTTATTATAAAATAAATCGTATCAAACCATTCCATTTCAAGTGCAAAACACTGACAATATAGCTTGTTTAAGTCACCGCTTTAGCAAACAACGATAAAAACCATTAAAAAGTATCATAGTAATGAGATAAGGATATTGCATGGCTATTGCCGCTTCACGCTCCGCCGCTACTGGCTTGGTTATTGGTTGTGTTATTTTTGGTTTGGGCAGCTTGATTGTCGCCCATGTCGATATTGGTGGTTGGGCGATGTCATTTTGGCGGCTGGCTATTTCAGGCGTGGTATTCGCTGTATTGGCTAAAATGACGGGGCAACGACTACCGCGCTCAAAACGTGCGATTTTTTACGGTTTATTATCGGGCGCATTTTTAGGACTCGATTTGGCACTATGGCACGAGAGTATTTATGCGGTAGGCCCTGGTATCTCAACCTTACTTAATAGCTTGCAGATTTTCTTTTTAGCGGGCATTGGTTTTTTATATTTTAATGAGCGCCAGTCTATTTTGCAGCTCATCAGTTTATTTCTAGCGATGTTAGGTGTTGCAATGATAGGCAGTCCTGAGTTTGCGCAAAATACTGCCGCGACTTGGGGTTTCGTCACTGGTATCGTTTCAGGCGCCATGCTTGCCGCGTCGATGACCTTTATCCGTAAAACCCACGATACTGAGCCAACGCCGATATTTATGCTCATGCAACTGATTAGTATCGGCGGCGTAGTGGCAATGATTATCCCAATGTTCGTGTTTGATATGGGTCATATTCTGCCCAATACGTGGTCTGAAATTGGGTGGGTGTTGATTTATGGCACAGTGATGCAATGCTTAGCGTGGGGGCTTATCGCCTACTCTATTCCTAAGTTGTCATTAGCATTGACAGGGTTGCTATTATTAACCGAGCCCATTGCCGCTTTGGTGATTGATTATAGCTGGCTCGATAAACCCATTAATACTTTACAATGGAGTGGTGCGCTGCTGACTATGTTTGCCATTTATTTAGGTTCATTGAAACCTAAACCACGCGCGCTACGACGTTATCGGTTTTTTTCACGGTTTTATAAACGTGACTATAAATAAAGAACACAGCAAATAACAATGTTTATAAATAAGCGTCATAACGAATAAAAGCCACAATAATGATTATGGCTTTTATTCGTTATATGAAGTTCTTTAATTTTATGATTAAAACATCACTCTTTTTAACAGTTAGTCTTTTTGTTTATTGAATAAGGCATTAAGCACAATCGCGGCTAAGGTAGCCGTACCAATACCGCCCAAGTCAAAACCACCTAGATTCAGGCTAAAATTACCCGTACCCATAATCACGGTAACGGCAGCAATGATTAAATTGCTGTTTTTACTAAAGTCAATATGATTGTCTATCCAAATTTTTGCCCCTGCAATCGCAATCAAACCAAACACTACGATAGATGCACCTCCCAATAAAGCTGCCGGTATTGTCTGAATAATCGCGCCAAACTTTGGAGATAATCCAAGCAAGATAGCAACCAAACCAGCTACTACAAAAATCGTCGTACTATATACTTTGGTCACTGCCATGACACCGATATTTTCTGCATAAGTGGTCACCCCTGTACCACCAAAACCTGCCGAAAATGTCGTTGCTAAACCATCAGCAAAAAATGCTCGACCCATATAAGGCGTTACTCGCGCCTTAGTCATACCTTCGACCGCTTTAAAATGCCCCAAGTTTTCAGCCACTAAAATAAATGCGACAGGCGCAATTAATATAATCGCACTCATCTCAAAACGCGGTGAATGAATACTTGGCAGACCAAACCATGACGTTGCTGATACACCAGTAAAGTCAATCGGAACGCCATAGCCAAGCACATTGGTCATGACAAAATAGGCGATATACGACAAAATTAAACCAACAAGCAACAACAGACGGCGCAGCATACCGCGGGTAAATACAGCCACCCCACTGATAAGCAATACTGTCAGCGTCGCCATCCATGCATCAAACTGGTTGGCGGAAACCCCTTGAATGGTGACGGGGGCCAAATTAAGACCAATAATCATCACAATTGCACCGGTAACAATAGGTGGCATCAAGCGCTCAATCCAACCTGTACCCGTCTTCATTACTAATAGACCTATCAAGGCATAAATGATGCCGCATGCCATGATACCGCCCAGGGCGACATTCAAATTGTCATTGAATCCCACACCCGCATAAGCCGTCACCGCAATCACTGGACCAATAAAGGCAAAGCTGGAACCCAAATAGCTTGGCATACGCCCGCCGGTAATGATAAAAAACATCACCGTACAAATACCGGACATCAAAATGGCTAAATTAGGGTCGAAGCCCATTAGTAATGGTGCCAGCACCGTCGCCCCAAACATCGCAAAAGTATGCTGCACACCTAACAAAACGCTCTTAGCGGGCGGCAAATACTCATTGATACCGACCGGATCACGATCCAAATCACCGCTATACGGACGCCACGTTGGAAACCAACGACCATTATCAAAGTCTGGATTGTGAGGATAGCTCACCGCTGCTGCATCAATGCCAGCCGCTTCTAGTGCATTGTGAGGAGCCGCCTCTTGATTGCTATTTTTGGGTTTTACAGAATGAGGTTCGGGAGTTGTCATGCGCTGTCCTATTTGAGCTGAGATAATATTCGTCAGCTAAAAAACCGTGAGAAATACAACTATGAATTGAGCCGAGAAGAAAACAGATAGATCGGTGAACTATCAAAAATAATAAACACTGACGAGCTTACAGGATGTTACACAGGTAATGGCTGCGAGCATGATAACGGAGTTCTATGATAAATAAAAGTTATTATTCAATGCTCCTCTGTACGCCTATACTGAGTGACATCTATAGATAACTTTCCAATATTATTTAAATGCCTCATCTATTGAAATACGCCTTTAAATAATCGTGTACCTTGTCATCGTGCTGTATTCATCAAGGCTTTTGCGAGCGTTATCTATTATTTTTTTCCTACCAGTCCTAAAGCCTATCTATAACATACGCTGATGCACTGACAATTTCTTGGTATTTTTATGATTAGTGTTTTCGACTTATTTAAAATTGGTATTGGACCATCGAGCTCTCATACGGTCGGACCCATGATAGCTGCCAACTTATTTTTGACGTCATTGCTTAAACAAACCGCATTAACGACGATTAAAAATATTGAAATAGAGCTTTATGGCTCTTTGGCGGCTACCGGTAAAGGGCACGCAACCGATACGGCGATATATTTGGGCTTGCTTGGACATACGCCGAGCACCATTGATACCCGCTTAACTGGCGAATATCTAGCGCCTATTTTTACTGATAAGCAGCTCAATTTGTCGGGTAAACATATCATAAACTTCGATAGCGAGCGCGATATGTATTGGTACGATGATACCGTGTTGCCCTATCATCCGAATGCATTGACCATCCGCGCGTTATTGACCGATGGCAGTAATTACCAGCAAACTTATTATTCGGTTGGTGGCGGTTTCGTCATCAACGAAGATGATGCCAATAATCCCGATGAGGATCATGCCAGCCCAACGATTGATATCGTTCCCTACCCTTTTAATAATGCCGCAGAGTTGCTTGAGCAGTGCCGTGAGCATGGGTTAAGTATCAGCGAGCTGGTACTCGCCAACGAATGTCACTACCGCAATCAAGCAGATATTTTTAGCTATTTAGATACGATTTGGGAGGTGATGCAGGACTGCGTGACTCAAGGTTGTAAAAACAGCGGCATTTTACCGGGCGGGCTGGATGTTAAACGCCGCGCCCACGATTTACATAATCAACTATGCGCTGAAAAGGACTTGCCTATCGCCAAAACCGATAAGCTCGCAGCGATGGATTGGGTCGATTTGTATGCCCTTGCCGTCAATGAAGAAAATGCCAATGGTGGTAAAGTCGTCACCGCACCGACCAATGGTGCCGCGGGTATTATTCCTGCTGTACTGCACTATTATCGTGATTTTTTATCCAATTATAACCAAGATGGCTTCCGTAATTTTTTATTAAACGCCACCGCTATTGGTAGTTTGATTAAACAAAACGCCTCTATCTCAGGTGCGGAAGTTGGCTGCCAAGGCGAAGTCGGTTCAGCTTGTGCGATGGCAGGCTCGGCATTGGCAGAGATTATGGGCGGCTCGCCAGCCCAATGTTTGAATGCCGCTGAGATTGGCATCGAGCATAATTTGGGTCTGACTTGTGACCCGATTGGCGGCTTGGTACAAGTTCCTTGTATCGAACGCAATGCGATGGGCGCAGTAAAGGCCATTAACGCCGCTCGTCTTGCCTGCCGCGGCAATGGTCAGCACTTTGTTTCTCTAGACAAAGCAATTGAAACCATGAAGCAGACAGGCGCTGATATGTCTGATAAATACAAAGAAACCGCACGCGGCGGGCTTGCTATTTATGCTGACAATCGCATCCCCACTGCCACCCGTGGCGTTAGTGTTAATTATAGTCAATGTTAATATAAACATCGATTTTCATTGTTTAAAGTCATCACCAAAAAAAGCCTCTAATGATTAGAGGCTTTTTTATAAGTGGTTAACTATTCTAATTTAACAATATTAGCTAATGCTAATTATGTCTAGAAGTTACTCAGCAGTTTTTGAAACCACTTCGTTTAGAATCCAAACTGGTTTAACTACTTTGGTCGCTTCATTCATAACCGCTTCTTGGCGCACATCTAGAATATAGCGATAATTTGGCTCATAAGTAAAGCCTTGGATATCACCGTTTAAAGGCGTGTAGTTTTTCTGATAAGTCTGACGATATTGTAGGCATTCTGATTCAACCATAGTGCCATTTGCAGTTGGTAGCTCACATACTGCTTTTAGTGGCGCTATTTCTATTTTAAAGCTTGGAATATTAACCACTTTCACGTTCACAGGTTCGCCTTCAACGACCATAGTACGCTCATCATTCATACCCATAGTAGAACAACCTGACAAAACAAAAGTCGTCATCAATGCAGCAATTGCTAATTTTTTCATTATTAAATCCTCAGTTTATTTGTATTAATCATTACCTTTTGAATTCATTTTAATCAATTATTACTATTCAAAAGGTAGTAGGTATTTATAAAGATACTGCTAATTAAAAGACTAATTAATTACAAGCACTAATCACAAGCTATGAAATCGAGACAAAGTTGATCTATAAATTGATATCTTGATTTGTAAAAAATCACTCAGCTCTTATTAGCAGTACCGTCTATTGTTTACTGCGGTAAGTATAGGTCGCCCAGTCCCTAACGCTCTATGACTGCTTTGTAAAGTAACGTCAGCTTTTGCAACTGATGTTAATAAATGATTTTATTACGACGTATCAGACAAGGTTATTTTACCCATAAAAAACGCTCAAAACTATGCATAATAATGATAGCGTTGAACGTTACACTTAGTGCGTTAATCTAGGAAAGCCTAGATGACTTTTAGCTACGATAATCGGCGTTTATCTTGACGTAATCGTAAGATAAATCGCAGGTATAAACGGTATCGTGAGCATCACCACGTGCTAAATCAATATGAATGGTAATCTCAGGACGACTCATGACTTCTTTGCCCGCCGCTTCCGTATAACTCGGGGCAACGCCACCATTTTCACAAATCATCACTTCGTCTAGATACACATCGACTTGTTCTGTATCAAGGTCTTCAATACCCGCATAACCAACCGCTGCTAAGATACGACCCCAGTTGGCATCACTGGCAAAAAATGCTGTCTTAACTAGTGGTGAATGAGCAACGGCATATGCTACATCGCAGCATTCTTGCGTGGTATTACCGCCCGTGACTTTTACGGTCATAAACTTAGTGGCACCTTCTCCATCTCGCACAATCAATTGCGCCAAACGTACAAATACGGCGGTTAAGGCAGCAAATATCGGCCGATAATGTGGATGCTCTGGGCTATCAATGATCTCTGAGCTCGCCGTTCCAGTTGCAATCAACACGCAGCAATCGTTGGTTGAGGTATCGCCATCGACGGTGATGCGGTTAAAGGATTGCTCATTAATTTTGCTAAGCATTTCTTGCAGTAAATCAGCGGCGATATTGGCATCCGTAGCCACATAACCAAGCATGGTGGCCATATTAGGGCGTATCATTCCCGACCCTTTTGACATACCCGTAATATGATAACGGCTAGCATCGACATCCACCTTTTCACTGGCAAGCTTTGGAATCGTATCTGTCGTACGAATACCATTCGCGGCTGCCAACCAATTGTCAGGGGCCAAATTGGCTAATGCATTGTCCAAACCTGCGATGACAGCATCACTGTTTAGTGGCTCGCCTATCACACCTGTCGAAAATGGCAAGACGGAACTGACGTCCACGTCAGCTTTAGCAGCTAAGGCAGCACAGATATCAACCGCACGGCGCATGCCATCAGCGCCTGTACCGGCATTGGCGTTGCCCGTATTGGTAACGAGATAACGCGGACTGGCTTTAGCGAAGTGTTCACGTAAGACGCGTACGGGCGCGGCACAAAAAGTGTTTTTCGTAGTAACAACCGCAGTGTTGGCGCTATCAGCAATTTCTATCACCACCAAATCATCGCGGTCTTTATAGCGTACACCTGCAGCAGTGGCGCTTAGCTTAATCCCATTAATAGGATAAATCGTATTGGGTACTGCAACGTTGCCGACAGCCATCATTCAATCCTTATTCATCAATGCTGATGCATTATTTATTGGTTATAAGTTATCTTTTATAAAATATTAGTTATAGACTCTTAGTTTTACAGTCTTAGATATAAAACTTGGTGATTAAAATCTGATATTAAAAGCAAGTTATTATACTTTGTTTAAGTCAAACGCTGCCCAAATTGGCGCGTGATCAGACGGTTTTTCCATACCGCGCAGCTCATAACTAATACCTGCATCGACGCAGTTATCTATTAGATCTGCCGTGCATAAAATGTGATCGATACGCAGTCCACGTTTAGGCTCATCATTAAAGCCGCGGCTGCGATAATCAAACCAGCTATATAATTCGGTACTCTCTGGATAATGGAGACGATAAGTATCAGTCAGCTCGCGCGACATCAAGTCACTATACCATTCACGCTCTTCAGGTAAAAACGAAGTCTTTCTATTTTTCAGCCAGCGCTTGGCATTGACCTCACCGATACCAATATCGGTATCTTCTGGGGCAATATTCATATCACCCATGATAATCAAAGAGCGCCCTTCTGCTTTTAGCGTATCGATATAGGTCATCAAATCTGCATAATAGGCACGCTTCATAGGAAATTTGGTCGGATGGTCTTGGCTCTCTCCTTGCGGGAAATAGCCGTTGAGGACATCTACTTCACGGCCATTGAACACATAGCGCGCATGGATAAAGCGTTTTTGCGCCTCCGCATCTTCACCCGGAAAGCCTTTTTGTACAAAAATAGGGGCAACTTTGGACAGTAGAGCGACACCATAATGGGCTTTTTGACCGAAATACTCGACGTGATAACCCAAGCTCTCGACATTTTCGAGTGGAAACTGCTCATCATGTACCTTAGTTTCTTGCAAACCCATCACATCAGGGTCGATTACCTCTCGTACCGCCTCTAGTTGGTGTTGGCGAGCGCGGATACCATTGATATTAAAACTGACAAAACGGGTCATAAATTATCCTATACTAATGAATTAAAACAAAGTGTGACTACAAACAAGTGCTACTGTTAAAAAGTGCTGCTATAAACTAGACAAAGCGGCAATATATAAAGGATTATGATAACAGACATCAGCAAGGCTATCTGTTGCGCGCCCTTATTTCTTACGATAGAGTAGCTGTTAGAAGTCACAACCTGTGCGTTTACATTATTAATGAAGCAGTTTTTTATTAAACGCTTTGGTTAAGTGCTTTTACTAAGTACTTTTTTCAAGCAAATTTATTGAGCATTATTATGATAACAACCCCGAATAAAAATACCAATACCACACCCATTAGCGCAACCAAACCGCTATTTGCCACTGACTATAATGTGTATATTAACCATACTGATGCAGGTGGCATAGTCTATCATGCCAATCATTTAGTATTTTTTGAAAACTGTCGCCGCGACTGGTTTACCAAGCTTGGTTTAAATGGGTATTTTTTGCAGACCGATGATGGTGACATTCAGCACTTTGTCGTCAGTCAAGCAGACCTACAATACAAAAAAGCCATTCTATTAGACGAAGTTATCAATGTACGCATCGATAAGGTTGAGCTCAAACCTGCCAGCATTATATTTTATCAAAGTATCCATCGCTCATCGCCAAATGTGGATGCAGATGATAACACTCAAGCGAGCGCTGCTTTTTTAAGCAGTACCTTATTAAGCAGCACCAAAATCGTTATCGCTTGTGTACAAAATCAAATCATGCCAACTTCTATATCGAATGATGGTTCTGATGCTACTGTGAATCACAACGCGCCCATGCGTCCTATTCGTGTACCGCAAAAATTGCGCGATACCATTCAGCAAGCAATCACACAACACGCTGATCAATAAAACACTTAACTGACTGGCCTATGAGCGCTGATAAGACAAATAATAAGGCCTTTTATGCTAGCATTTGAAGATATCTGGATATATAGCAAGGGCGCTGCGATAGCAAACCCTAATCATAGCGCGCTTGCTCATTCAAGCTTTACTCCGTTTCCTACTTACCGCCGATGGCGCACAAAAAGACAGAAGAACTCAGCGTCCGATGGCGTTGATGCTTTATCTATTAATAAACGAGCACTGATAAGTGGCAGCAGTGGTACCTTGTTGGCTGGGCAAGTAACTGTTTTGACTGGTGCTTCTGGCAGTGGTAAGTCCCTTTTATTGCGTGTATTGGCAGGGCTACTGCCTATGACCACAGGCGATGTTTGGCTACAAAGCGATGAACAAAATAGCCATACTCGTCATAGCATTCATGAAATGGCACTCAGGCAATGGCGCTCACAGGTCGCCCTTCTCGCGCAGCAGCCTCAATTACTAGAAGGCAGCGTGGTTGATAACCTGCAGTTGCCTTACCGCTTGGCAACCCATCAGCAAAAGCATTTTAATATCGATTGGCATATCGAGCAGCTTGAGCATTTAGAGCGCACCCCTGACTTTTTACAACAAGACGCTAATACTTTGTCAGGTGGTGAAAAGCAACTGGTCAATACGCTGCGTTTATTACAATTAAACCCGCAAGTGCTGTTATTGGATGAACCTACTGCGGCCTTAGATGTCGATACCTCAGCGAAACTCGTCCACTTGCTTGTCAGTTGGTTACGGCGTGAGCCAAAGCGAACATTACTATGGGTGACTCATGACACGCACAATATTATGCCGTTAGCAGATAAGCATTGGCATATGCAAGCAGGCATCTTAACCAAAGTAAGTTAAGCCACTTTTTAAATCCTATGCTTACCATCAATCGCTCAATGTTGCTTAATTTGACTATTATTTGTTTAAGCCTTACTTGTTTGACATTCATTTCTTTTATAGCGAGTTCCTGTAATGAGTACAAACAATATGCAAATCGTACTGACTTACGCTGATATTGCGCTTGCCAGCAGTTTGATTATCATCGTGCTGCTCGTCTCATGGGTCTTACGTCTAAGATTGACCAAAACACTCGTCATTGCTGCTATCCGTACAGTGATACAGCTGAGCTTTATCAGTTTGATATTGGCATGGATTTTCGCTCGGGAACAATGGTACGAAGTCCTTATTATTTTGACCATCATGACCTTGATTGCAAGTAGCGCTGCCAAAAATCGAGTCAAACGTACTTATAAAGGCTTATTAGTCGATACGCTAATCGCTGTCAGCATATCAGCGGTGTTGGTGACGGTCATCGCCATTAGTCTGATTTTGCAGGTGCAACCTTGGTATACACCGCAGTTCATCATTCCTATATTGGGCTTAATACTCGGCAACTCTTTGACCGCTATCTCCTTGACCAGCAACCAGCTTATCGAAAACCTCCATGGCCAACAAGGGCGCATAGAGATGATGTTAAGCCTGTCTGCCACACCATTTGAAGCGGTACACAAACAAATACGAGCCGCTATTATTAATGGCATGACGCCTACCCTAAACTCGATGCTGGTTGTCGGTATTGTCAGCCTACCAGGTATGATGACTGGGCAAATACTTGCTGGAGCAGACCCTACCCAAGCGGTACGTTATCAGATTGTAACGATGTTTTTAATCTGCGTCAGTAGTACCCTTGGCTGTACGATAAGCGCTTTACTCATTCATCGGCGTTTTTTTAATAAAAAGCAGCAGCTCGTCCTACCATAACGACCGTTGGTCATTTTTTTCTTGCATAATAGTTAAATGTTTTTATTAGCATTAAATATGTACTGGGCAGTACGCTCATGTTAATATTGCCTTTACTTAGATTCATGCTAATGTATTGCTTAAATGTATCATTATATCGTCGATGCATTATCCTTTGGTTGCGAGTAACGGGTAAAAATGCTTTAAAATTGAGCGTCATTTTTTAAGATGATTGTATGCATTTAAAACCGACACTTTTATCATTCATCAAAACTGAACAACAGTAAAAAAATTTAGTGGTCCGTCAATAGATAAGGATGTTATCAAACTCAGCGGCAATTGTTTTAAGTCAGCGCTGATTTTTTTATTGACATGGATATGACTGCTTAACGATAGAAACCTAATTGAACTTCCAGGACGCTGACTATGATGTTGAATAAACCTTGGCTTGCCCAATACCCTAAGAGTGTACCAAAAACTATCGATCCAGATAGATATGGCAGCATCATGGAGCTGTATGAAGAGTGCTTTGATCGCTTCCGTCTGCATCCAATGAGTATCTGTATGGGCGTAACCCATACTTATGATGACATTGATAAGGCGTCTCTTGCGGTCGCTGCTTGGTTACAGGCGCAAGGATTGCCTCAAGGCAGCGTGGTTGCACTCATGATGCCAAATGTGCCGCAGTACTTACCGACGATGATTGGTATTTTGCGCGCAGGTTACGTCTGTACGCCAGTCAACCCTCTGTATACTGGGCGTGAGCTGCGTCATCAGTTAAATGACTCAGGCGCTCAGGTTATCTTTGTGGTTGATAATTTTGCTCAAGCACTCGAGCAAGTTATTGATGAGACCAATATCAAACGTATTGTCTTATCAAAAATGGGCGATATGATGGGTCTAAAAGGTATTTTAGTGAATACCATTATTCGTCAGGTCAAACGCTTGGTGCCCAAGTATAAGCTCAACGATCCTAAACATGAAGTAACGAAGTTTCCAGATGTGCTAAAAAAAGGCAAGCACTTGCCCTTCCAAAAGCCAAAAATGAACTTGGATCAAAAAGCATTTTTACAATATACCGGTGGTACAACAGGTTTATCTAAAGGCGCCATTTTATCTCAGCGTAATATCGTCGCAGGCGCCATGCAATCAGAAGCTTGGACGCGCCCGATTACCTCAGAGATTAATGAGGTCTATATCAATATGGTCATGGCACTACCGCTGTATCATATTTTTGCCTTTATGTTGAGCTCATTAGGCATGCGTTCGGGCTATACCTTTATATTGATACCTAATCCACGTGATATTCCTGGATTTATCAAAACCTTATCCAAACAACCGTTCCATATTTTCCCAGCGGTTAACACCTTGTTTAAAGGCTTGCTTGATCATCCAAACTTTAAAGACCTTGATTTTAGCTCGCTACGTATCTCGCAAGCAGGTGGTATGGCGGCAACCGAACAGACGGCAGCGCGCTGGCTTGAGACCACTGGCTGCGCGATGATTGAAGGTTGGGGTATGACCGAAGGTGTGGCAGTCGGTACTGCCAACGTCGTTACTGACCGTAAGTTTAATGGCACCATTGGCGTTCCTGTGCCAAGCGTTGATGTTATCATCATTGACGATGAAGGCAATCGCGTTGGTGTGAACCAAGCAGGTGAGATGTGTGTTAAAGGCCCTAACGTTACTTCAGGTTACCTGAACAGAGACAGTAGCGAAGACTTTACCCAAGATGGTTATTTCCGTACTGGCGACATCGTCAGCATGGATGAAAAAGGCTACTTTAGATTATTAGACCGTAAAAAAGACATGATTTTGGTCTCAGGCTTTAACGTCTTCCCTAACGAAGTAGAGTCCGTCATGCTTGATTGTGAAGGGATTATTGATTGCGCCGTGATTGGTATTCCTGACGATCGTCAAGGTGAAGCAGTCAAAATCTATGTTATTCCTGCTGATAATAACGTTACTAAAAACTCAATCAAAGAGTTTGCCTTAGACAACATGACTGGTTATAAATGCCCGCGTCATATAGAGTTTGTGACTGAGTTGCCAAAAAGTAATGTCGGTAAAGTACTGCGCCAAAAACTGCGTGAAAAGCATATCGCTGACAATCCACAACGTTAATTAACGCAAAGTCTCAATAGCTTGTTAATATAAAAGTTATAAAAAAAGCGCTCTATCATAGATATAGGGCGCTTTTTTTGTGCTCTAAACCTTTTATCTTATATTCACAACCACTTATCTTATTTTACTTGCAACACAGTTCTTTTACTTTATCAAACTTAATTATAAACTAACAAGTTCTTGTATAAGAATAACCAGCTAAATGGTAGTTATGTTAATGTACTGCCAAAATATATTACGCTATTATTTATTAACTTATATTAATAGTATCTTCGATTGAGGTTAACCGACTGGCCTTATTTGGATGATAATATTTTTTGTTTTAATATTAAAATCCTTTACTGGCCGTTTAATCTACTTAAATACTTATTTTTGGTAGTTAAATATCTTTTTCGTAAAAAAATCTTGCAATTCAATACATTTGTATAAAGGTCACCGTATTTTAGCAGTCTGTGAATAAATAGGATAACACTCGACAATCCATTGCTCCTAGGGCGATGATAATGTTGTTGACAGGGATGTGACTACTTTTTTATAGAACCTTAACTTATCGTAAATTTAAGGACGCTAAGTATGACCACTGATAAACCTTGGCTTGCTCAATACCCAGCAAACGTACCTAAGACCATCAATCCTGATCAGTATGAGAGCCTGATAGAGTTATATGAGGAGTGCTTTAACCGCTTTCGTATGCACCCGATGACTATTTGTATGGGTGTGACTCATACTTATGGTGATGTTGATAAAGCCTCTCTTGCCGTCGCTGCTTGGTTGCAAGCACAAGGCATTCCTAAAGGCAGCGTCGTTGCGCTTATGATGCCAAACGTACCACAGTACTTACCGACCATGATTGGTATTTTACGTGCAGGCTATATTTGTACCCCTATCAACCCTCTGTATACCGGTCGCGAGCTGCGTCATCAACTAAATGATTCAGGTGCTCAAGTGATTTTTGTGGTCGATAACTTTGCTCAAGCAATCGAGCAAGTGATCGAAGAGACGGATATCAAACGTATTGTCCTATCAAAAATGGGCGATATGATGGGTCTAAAAGGTATTTTGGTCAATACGGTTATCCGTCAGGTCAAACGCTTAGTACCGAAGTACAATCTGAATGATCCTAAATATAACGTTACCAAATTCCCTGACGTGCTTAAAAAAGGTAAAAATCTGCCGTTCCAAGCACCAAAAACGTCGTTGCAACAAAAAGCTATTTTGCAGTATACCGGTGGTACGACAGGATTATCTAAAGGTGCGGTATTAACTCAGCGTAACGTCGTCGCTGCTGCGATGCAGTCAGAAGCATGGTTTCGCCCTGTTACCTCGGAAATTAATGAGGTATATATCAATATGGTCATGGCACTACCGCTGTATCATATTTTTGCCTTTATGCTGAGCTTACTTGGTATGCGTTCTGGTTATACCTTTATTTTGGTACCAAACCCACGTGATATGCCTGGATTTATCAAAACCTTATCCAAACAACCGTTTCATATTTTCCCAGCGGTCAATACCTTGTTTAAAGGGTTGCTTGATCAACCTAATTTTAAAGACTTGGACTTTACCTCACTCCGTCTCTCACAAGCAGGTGGTATGGCAGCGACCGAACAGACCGCTGCGCGTTGGTTAGAGGTTACTGGCTGTCCAATGGTTGAAGGTTGGGGTATGACCGAGTGTGTGGCAGTTGGTACCAACAATATTGTCACTGATCGTAAGTTTAACGGTACCATTGGTACTCCTGGCCCAAGCGTCGATATTATTATCATAGATGAGAGCGGTAAGCAGGTAGGCCTTAATCAGTCAGGCGAGATGTGTATTAAAGGACCTAATGTTTTTTCAGGTTACTTTAATAAAGATCCTATTGATGACTTTACGACAGACGGTTACTTCCGTACCGGCGATATCGTTAGTATGAACGAAAAAGGTTATATCACCCTACTTGATCGCAAAAAAGACATGATTTTGGTCTCGGGATTTAACGTTTTCCCTAACGAAGTGGAATCCGTCATGTTTGATTATAAAGGAATTGTTGATTGTGCGGTCATCGGCATTCCTGATGACCATCAAGGTGAGGCGGTTAAAATCTATATCGTCCCTGCCGACAATAATGTAACTAAAGAAGATATCAAAGAGTTCGCTATCGATAACTTAACCGGCTATAAATGCCCGCGTCATATCGAGTTTGTAAGCGAGCTACCAAAGAGCAATGTCGGTAAAATACTACGCCAAAAACTACGTGAAAAACATATATCAGATAACCCGCAAACCTTGTAGTATTTAAAACTTTAAAGTTTCAAAATAATAAAAGCCCGCTATATAAAATGTGAACTGACCCCCTAAACTTAGACAGTTTAAGTTTGCATCAAGGACTGAGCTTTGTACTTAACAGGGCTCAGTCCTT